>NZ_JBSWYP010000006.1:0-279932 GCF_056161185.1 Ruegeria sp. ABV3_008
CCCCCCCCCCCCCCCCCCCCCCCCCCCCCCCCCCCCCCCCCCCCCCCCCCCCCCCCCCCCCCCCCCCCCCCCCCCCCCCCCCCCCCCCCGCGGCCCAACTGTGCGGGGCTGATCTCTGATCAGCGCCAAACAGGCGGGAGCGCTCCGGACACAGCTCAAAACGAAATCCACCCAGACGTGCATTTTTCCCAAGGTAATTCCGGTTGGCCGTGCTATAAGCCGCCAAAACAAAAAACGACCGGACGGGACATGAGCAGCAACCCAAAACTCGAGGACAACCTCAGAGCCGCGATTCTGGCCAAGCCTGATGCTTTGCTGGATGATAAAGATCTGATGCAGGCACTGGTAGACGCCAATGAACAGGCCCGAGGCGACAACGTCATCGACCTGCGCGGCATCGCCATGCAACGGCTCGAAGCCAGACTGGACCGATTGGAAGACACGCACCGGTCCGTCATCGCCGCAGCCTATGAAAACCTGGCCGGGACCAATCAGGTCCACCGCGCCATTCTGCGTCTTCTGGAACCGGTCGATTTCGAAGACTTCCTGCGCGTGCTTGGCCAGGATATCGCCGAAATCCTGCGGGTCCAGCGCATCACACTGGTGCTGGAAACCACCGCCCTTATGGACGACCCAGCCGTCGACAAGCTGGACGGCACGTTGACCGTCGTCGAACCGGGCTTTGTCGACCAATACCTCACCTATGATCGCGGCGGCCCTGCGCGCGATGTCATCTTGCGCGAAATCGATAGACCCAACCAACGGGTATTTGGCACTCTTGCCGCTCAACTCAGGTCCGAAGCATGCCTCAAGCTGGATCTTGGCCCCGGTCGCCTGCCCGGTCTGATTGTCATGGGGGCCTCGGACCCGAGGCACTTCACGCCGCAACTTGGCACCGATCTGCTGTCCTTCTTTGCTGGCGTGTTTGAACGCTCGATGCGCCACTGGCTGTCGTGAGCCTCATTTCGCCAGCCTGCCGAGACGCCCTCCAACACTGGCTGGAGAGCTTGGGCGCGCTGGCGGGACGGTCTCAGAACACCCAAACCGCATATCGCGGGGATGTCACTGATTTTCTCTCCTTCATAACCCTCCACCATGGAGACCGCCAGGGCATCGCCGCGCTCGAACGCATCACAGTTTCGGACATGCGTGCCTGGATGGCCGATCAGCGCCAAAGCGGCGTGGGTGCGCGCTCTCTGGCCCGAAAGCTGTCAGCCGTCAAAAGCTTTTACCGCTGGCTGGCCGAGCGCGAAGGGTTCGAGCCAACTGCCGTCCTTTCAACCCGCGCGCCGAAATTCACCAAAAAGCTCCCCCGCCCTCTGGCCGAGGACGCAGCCCGCGCCATGATCGAAACGGTTGAGCTACAATCCAGCAATAACTGGGTCTCGGCCCGTGACGTTGCTGTTGTCACGCTGCTCTACGGCTGCGGGTTGCGCATTTCTGAGGCGCTGTCTCTGACCGGTGCAGATGCCCCCCTGCCGGCAACCCTGCGCATTACAGGCAAAGGCGACAAAGAGAGGATCGTCCCTGTCCTTCCTGCCGCCCGCGAAGCGGTGGATCACTATCTCCAACTCTGCCCGCATCCGAAATCAGACAACCTTGCCCTGTTTCGCGGTGTCCGGGGCGGAGCGCTGAATCCCCGCGCGATACAAGAGGTCATGTCCAAGGCCCGCATGCAGCTCGGCCTGCCAGCGACCGCGACGCCCCATGCCATGCGGCACAGTTTTGCCACGCATCTGCTCTCAGCCGGTGGGGACCTGCGCGCTATTCAAGAGCTTCTTGGCCACGCCTCGCTATCCACCACCCAGACCTATACGGCCGTCGATACCGCCCGCCTGATGGAGGTCTACAACCGCGCCCACCCAAAGGCCTGAGGTCCAAAAGCACGGCATCCTCAATGTCCTTGCAACCAAACTGTCTTTTTGCTTTGCATCTGCCCCTCACATCCTTCATGACACGGGCATGACACTTAGATTCAAAGCGCTTGCCGTTCATCTTTTCACCGCAACCGGAGCCGTTTTCGCAATGCTCGCCATGCTGGCGGCCGTGGATGAAAAATGGAGCCTGATGTATCTGTGGCTTGTGGTTTCCTTCATCGTCGACGGCATCGACGGCCCCTTGGCCCGCCATTATCACGTCAAGAAAAATGCGCCCGAGTTTGATGGTGTCCTGTTGGATCTCATCATCGATTACCTGACCTATGTGTTCATACCGGCCTATGCGCTGTTTAAATCCGGCTTGATGGATGGCTGGACAGGGTGGTTTGCGATCATCGTCATCACATTCGCCAGCGCCATGTACTTTGCCGACACGCGGATGAAGACCAAGGACAACTCGTTCTCTGGCTTCCCCGGATGCTGGAACATGTTTGTCATCGTGATCTTCGCGCTCGAGCCAAACTTCTGGGTCAGCCTCGTTATAGTAACCCTTCTGGCCGTCGCCATGTTCCTGCCCTTGAAATTCGTTCACCCCGTCCGCACCGAGCGCTGGCGCAGCGTGACCCTGCCCATGGCACTGGCCTGGACCTTCTTTGCCGGTTGGGCGGCCTGGGTAGATTTCCACCCGGAAAGCTGGGCGCATTGGGGGCTGGTTGTGACCAGCCTGTATCTTGTCTTCGCAGGCATTGCGCAGCAGATCATTCCGCAACGCAAAAGCGCCGATTACAAAACGTCCTGAACCTCAAACTCGGTCCCGTTATGGGTGAAGACATCGCCTGCCTGCAGGCCAATCATGGCGAGATAAATTGGGCTCTGGGTTGAGATACCCATATAGGTCTTGCCGTCCACGTCGAACCGAGTGGTCGAGACGCAGACAACAAAACGGCGATTGTTGAACTTGATGACCGCGCCGGGCTGAACCGTATCAGTGATACCGAAATTAGTGTTCTCGATCACGTCTATCTTGGCATGATGCGCGTGTACCGGCGCGTCGAACGCCGCAGCAAGGTCCGCATTCTCGCGCGAGGCTGCTATATCATCCTTGTCATGCCCTTCCCGGTCATCCAGTTGGGCATCTTTCAAAAAGGCGTCGTAATGTGCCTGGGCCGTGGCCAGTTCCTGCGCCTCCAGCGACATCAGGCGGTCAATGATGGCTTTCTTTTCTGCGGCGCGTTCTGCTTGGTCGGTCATTCAATGGGATCCTTCGAACTCTCCTTTTGAAACAAGGTGAGGCTCGAGACGTTGGAATGCAACAGGTTTTCACCGATCAGATCAACAGACCCGCCGCCTTTTCGTGCAGCAACAGGGCCACTTTGGTCTCAACCCCGCCATCGCCTGAGAACCCGCCCAACCCATTGGCCGCCAGAACACGATGGCACGGAATGATGACAGGGATCGGGTTCGCCCCACAGGCCTGCCCCACCGGCTGAGGCGGTTGACCCAGCTCCTTGGCGATATCCCCATAGGTGCGAGTTTCGCCAAGCGGAATCGCGTACATCAAATCACAGACCTGCCGCTGAAACTCGGACCCTGAAACATGATAAGGTAGATCAAACCGCTCAAGCCGCCCTTCGTCATAGGCCGTCAGCTGTGCCGCTGCTTCACGCAACAAAGGCGTCTCGGGTCCGTCGCTCACGCCATCCCAGACAAGACGCGTGATCGCCCCGTCCTGTTCCTCAACCCCAAGACACCCGAACTGGGTCTGTACAGCAATCATCGGCATGACCGAAGGCTGCCAGTCTTTGCAGGCAAAGCGCAACCCATAACGCGCCGCGCTCGCCTCTTCTTCTGTTCAAAAATACCTCGGAGCGCGAGGCAGAGCCTCGCAAAAGACTCCGCTTACAACACTCAAGAAGTGCTTTAGCTCAGCGCTTCATCACAGCGCCCACAGACGCCCGCATGACTATGCCGTCCAACGTCGGGCAGAATCTTCCAGCAGCGTTGGCATTTGTCGCCTTCCGCCTTTTCGAATACCACACCAACGCCCTCAATCTCGGGCACGCGGAAGGCTTCGGCCGGGGCCGGGTCCTTGGAGACAGTCAGTCCCGAGGTGATGCACAGATCGTCCACATCAAAAGTCGCCAACAGCGCAACAGTGTCCTGATCTTCGACATGCACGATCGGAGCAGCCTCGAGGCTCGATCCGATCACCTTGTCCTGACGCTGAACCTCCAGCGCGGCGGTCACCGCGCGGCGTACACGACGGACCTTGGCAACGGCCTCTTCCAACGCGGCATCACGCCAATCGGCCGGTGTCTCCGGGAAGTCCACCAGATGGACCGAGCTGTCGTCGCCGGGGAACCGCTCCAGCCAGACCTCTTCCATGGTGAAGACCAGAACCGGCGCCAGCCATGTGGTCAGGCGGTGGAACAGGATATCCAGCACGGTACGGGCCGCACGGCGGCGCAGGCTATCGCCGTCGCAATACAGCGCGTCCTTGCGGACGTCGAAGTAGAAGGACGACAAATCAACCGTGGCAAAGGTGAAGACCGCGCTGAAAACGCCTTGGAAATCGAACTCTGCATAGCCCTTTCTCACCTGTTCATCCAGATCGGCCAAACGGCTGAGAACCCAGCGTTCCAGACGCGGCATATCCTCGGGCGCAACGCGGTCGGCCTCGGTGAAATCGGCCAATGATCCCAGCAGGAACCGCATGGTGTTGCGCAGACGGCGATAGCTGTCGGCGGTGCCCTTCAGGATTTCCGGCCCGATCCGCTGGTCGGCGGTATAGTCGGTCTGAGCCACCCACAGACGCAGGATATCGGCGCCATATTGCTTGACGACCTCCTCCGGCACGATGGTGTTGCCCAGAGATTTGGACATCTTGTTGCCCTTGGCATCCAGCGTGAAACCATGGGTCACCACGTTGCGGTAGGGCGCACGGCCTTTGGTGCCGCAGGCCTGCAGCATCGACGAATGGAACCAACCGCGGTGCTGGTCGGTGCCTTCCATGTAGACGTCCGCAATGCCGTCTTCGGTGCCGTCCTCACGGTCGCGCAGAACGAAGGCATGGGTGGACCCAGAGTCGAACCACACGTCCAACACGTCGAAGACCTGATCGTAGTCATCCGGATTGGCGATGCCGTCGAGGATCTTCTCTTTGAACCCGTCGGTGTACCAGATATCCGCGCCGTCTTTCTCGAACGCCGCCTTGATGCGCGCGTTCAGATCGGCATTGCGCAGCAGGTAATCCGCGTCGGTTGGCAAAGCACCTTTCTTGGTGAAGCAGGTCAGCGGCACACCCCAGGCGCGCTGACGCGACAGAACCCAGTCCGGGCGCGCCTCGATCATCGAATACAGACGGTTACGGCCTGTCTGCGGCGTCCATTTCACCAGCTCGTCGATGGACCGCAGGGCGCGTTCGCGGATGGTGTCGCCCATCTCGCCCATGCCGTCGTCCAGCTTGCGGTCTACGGATGCAAACCACTGCGGCGTGTTGCGATAGATGATCGGAGCTTTCGAGCGCCACGAATGCGGATAGCTGTGCTTGATCTTACCACGCGCCAGCAACCCGCCAACCTCGACCAGCTTGTCGATGACCGCTTTGTTCGCGTCACCTTCACCACCCTTGCGGGACAGGATGTATTTGCCGCCAAAGAACGGCAGATCAGCGCGGAACGAGCCGTCGTCCATCACATTGTAAGTAATGACCTGCTCAAGCATGCCCAGATCGCGATAGAGTTCGAATTCCTCCATCCCGTGCGACGGCGCACAGTGGACAAAGCCGGTGCCTTCGGTATCGGTCACGAACTCAGCTGCGCGGAAGTCGCGGATGTCGTCCCATTCGCCGTTGCCGCCCTCGGCCCCGGCCAGCGGGTGGGTCAGTTGCACGCCTGCCAGCTCATCGCTGGTCACGTCACGGACGCGGGTCCACTGGTCGTCGTTCAGACGCGCGCGGCCCAGCACATCCGCGGCCAGATTGTCAGCCAGCAGGAACTTGTCACCAACGGCGGCCCAGCATTCCTCGGGCGCGCCGATGACTTCGTAGAGGCCGTAAGAGATGTCCTTGCCATACACGACCGCCTTGTTCGACGGCATGGTCCAAGGGGTCGTGGTCCAGATCACAACAAATGCGTCATTCAAATCACCGGCATTCACGACCTTGAACTTCACCCAGATGGTGAAGCTTTCCTTGTCGTGATACTCAACCTCGGCCTCGGCCAGAGCGGTCTTTTCGATGGGCGACCACATAACCGGCTTCGAACCCTGATAGAGCGTGCCGTTCATCAGGAACTTCATAAACTCGTCGGCGATCACCGCCTCGGCATGGTAGTCCATCGTGATGTAGGGATCGGGCCAGTTGCCAGTGATGCCCAGGCGCTTGAACTCTTCGCGCTGGATGTCGATCCAGCCTTCTGCGAACTTGCGGCACTCCTGACGGAAGTCGACGATGTTCACCTCGTCCTTGTTCTTGCCCTTCTTGCGGTACTGTTCCTCGATCTTCCATTCGATGGGCAGACCGTGACAGTCCCAACCGGGCACATAGCGCGCGTCGAAACCCATCATCTGATGCGATCGCACGATCATGTCCTTGATCGTCTTGTTCAGCGCGTGGCCGATATGGAGGTGACCGTTCGCGTAGGGTGGGCCGTCATGCAGGGTGAAAGGCTTACGGCCTTCTTTCTCGCGCAGGCGGTCGTAGACGCCGATCTTTTCCCAACGCTCCAGCCATGCGGGTTCGCGCTTGGGCAATCCAGCGCGCATGGGGAATTCGGTCTTGGGTAGGTTCAGCGTGTCTTTGTAGTCGGGTGTCTGGATCGTGTCGGCGCACATTGGGGGCGTCCTTTGGATGATCTGGTCGTACTAGGATCGAAGCGGTCGGTGCGAAGTCTCAAACACCTTTGCCCGGCGTCTCAAAGGGTCAGAGCGCCGGGGATATAATTCGAATAATGATGGCCATCTGGTCATGCATGGGGGCGCTTATAAGCCGCCCATGCCCGATGGTCCAGAGGCTCCGCCCGATGCGACGAATGGCGCTACATCATCGGGCTAAGGGTGAAACAACGACCCCACGAAATAGGCAATCATGGCCGCTGCACCGCCGATGGCAAACGTCTCCAGCCCCGAGCGCCACCACGGAGTCAGCGACCACCGGCTTTTCAGCGCTCCGATGGCAAAAAACACCCCCATGGTCATGCAGACAGAGAGAGTGAAAGCGTTGTCCAGAGCCAGCAGAAACGGCAGCAGAGGAACCATCCCGGCCACCAGAAAGGCCAGAAACGTGGCCATCGCAGCCTTCACCGGATGCGGATCGACGCTGCCAAGCCCGTATTCGCCCTCGATCATCAGGTTGATCCAGTTTTCGCGGTCCGCGGTGATAGCCTCTGTCGCATCCTCCAACACCTGTCCGGACAAACCCTTCTGCGCAAGGATCTCGCGCACCTCATCGCGCTCGCCATCCGGGTAGAGCGCGATGTGACGCTTTTCGATGGCTCGAATGCGTTTGATATTGTCCAATTCAGCCTTGGTGCCAGAATAGTTGCCAACGGCCATCGAAAACCCGTCGGCCAGCACATTGGCCAAGCCCAGAGCGACAATTACGAACGACGACAGCCCTGCACCTGCAACGCCCGCAACGATCGCAAATGTGGTGACCGACCCGTCTATGCCCCCATACACGATGTCACGCAAAACGCCCCGCCCGGGTGGGTCGCTAATTCTCTGTTCAATTTCATGCTGGCTGTGACCGTGATCTGTCATGGCTCGCTTTCTGTCAAATTCACTGTGACGAATGGCGTGCCATGCCGCTTTGCGTCAGATCAAGTCTTACTGAATAGCCCCTGCAACGCCCTTTTGATCGTTGTGCGGACCGACGGTTTGTGACGATCCGAGAAGGGCAAGGGTCGACACACTTCCATCGCGGCCACTCCGACTCGGGCGCTGAGGGCGCCATTCACCAACCCTTCACCAAACCGGCGCGACAATTTACTGAGGACCGATCCACCCAGAACAGGCTCCAACAAGTCGTCGCCGACGGCCACCGCACCGGTCGCCACCAGATGCACGAAAACGGCGCGCGTCAGGCGCCAGCTTCCCAGAAACCCGGCCCGCCCACCATAAATCTCGGCCACCCGCCGGATCATTCGCAACGAGGTTGCAAGGGCCGTGACCACATCCGCAAGGGCCAGGGGCACCAAGGCCGTGACCGTAGCCACCTGCCGGGCTGCTGCCTCAACCTCGCGACTGGCGGCGGCGTCCAAGGGGGCCAGCAGTTCATCCTCGGCCAAGGTCAGCAGGCCAGAGGCGTCGAATTGTTCTGACATACGTTCGGACAGCCGATCACGGCCCCATTTGGTCTCATCCCGGCCCTTGTAGAATGCAATCAAGCGGGTTGTGACCGCCCGCGCTTTGGTCAGATCGGCATCCGCCAACGCCTCATCCGCTGCGCGGCGCAATCCGTCAACGCGGGACAGGCGGCCAATTGCAGCCAGTTCCCGGACGGCGATGATCAGCGCAACAAGGACCAAAGCTGCGATCAAACCGGTGACAACCCAGCCCAGAATGGGCGCGCGTACGATCAGCGAGGTCGCGAAATCCCATGCGGCGACCGAAATCGCAGCCCCGACTACCGCCAGCGCCAACCCCCAGAACCAACGCGCCAAGGCCGAGGGTTTGCGGGCGGCAAATCGCGCCGCGCTTTGCATGGCCCGCCCTTGAGGTACCGCCAGATCGGGCACCGGAGGGGCCTTGGCCACGTCAGCGGCGGGTTCGTCTGCTTCGAGGTCGATCAGGACCGGGCCTTTAGCCATTCTCTGCCCCTTCACTACGCCAGACATATTTGATGTCCGGCAGGTTTTCATCGTTATCCGCCCCGTCGCTTCGAGCGACCTCGGCAAAGCCGTTGCGTTCATAGAACCTGCACGCTCCGGTGTTGGCCTGAAATGCAAACAGCGTCAGCCGCGAGTGCTGCGCCTTCGCATGATCAAGCAACCGCTTGCCAATCCCCTGCCCGCGCGCAGCAGGCGTCAAATACAGCGAATGTACATCCGTTCCCTTCAGGGCCAAAAATCCAACCACTGTGTCCGAGACCTCAACGACCGTAACCCAGCCTTGATCAATCATACGGCCACAAAAGGCGATGGTTTCAGCGCAGCTGTGGAGGTCGGGCATCCAGTCATTCTCGCGCGAAAACCCATGCAGGATTTCCCCGGTCGCACCGGCATCGGTGCTGCGGGCGGAGCGGAGGGTAACGGTCAAAGCCGGTCTCCGATCAAAAACTGCGCGGCCCGGTCTAACCGGATATGCGGCGGGCCGTCGCCCGGGCGCAGCGTCAACTGGGCCGGAGCGAAGGACATGAAACCATAGTCATCACCAAGCCACGCCTCGGCCCCGTTCCGCGCTGGGCCGAGCAGATGGGATGGATCATCCGGAAGCTCTCCGGGGTAGAACGCGGCTTGTTTACCACTGTCCAACAAGGTTCCCCGGACGCAAGGAAGTTCGGTTCCGTTGTGGCTGCGCATTTCTTCGGTCGTGGCACGCAGCGAGGCCAGTGACAGGGCTGCCGTTTCAGCACCGGCGAAACTCGCCCGGTCCCGCGCCTCACGGGTCAGAGCCTCCATGATCGCGGTCAGGCGCGGGTGTTGCGTGTGGTGCAGGTGGTCGGCTTTGGTGGCCGCAAACAGAATGCGTTCAACCCGTTTGCCCAGCAACAACTGGCTGAGCCACGCGTTACGCCCCGGACGGAAGGCCGAGAGGATATCGCCCATGGCGCGGCGCATATCCTCGACCGCTTGCGGGCCTTTGTGGATTGCGCCCAATGCATCGACCAGCACAACCTGACGGTCGATGCGTGAGAAATGATCGCGGAAAAACGGCTTCACCACTTGGGATTTATAAGCCTCGTAGCGCCGCTCCATCTCGCGCTGCAGGGTGCGACGGCGCGAAGAGTCGGTCACCGGCAAAGGCGCAAAGGTCAGAACCGGAGAACCTGCCAGATCGCCAGGCAACAGAAAACGACCCGGCGTGCAATCGTAGAAACCAGCATCCCGCGCCGTGTTCAGATAGGTCGTGAACGCAGCAGCCAGAGCCTGCACCGTAGGCTCATCATGCGTCGCTGTCAGATCAGTGCCACGGGCCTGCGCCAGAAACTCGGCTGCCTCGGGGCGGTTTTCGATGCGCGACAGCGTCTCCAGCGACCAGTCCGCGTAGGATTTGTCCAGCAACGCGAGGTCCAGAAGCCACTCGCCGGGATAGTCCACGATGTCCAGATGTACGGTGCGCGATCCCTGAAGCCCTGCCAGCAATCCGGCCGGTCGCGCCTTGAACGACAGGCGCAGCTCGGACACGGCGCGGGTGCTTTCGGGCCAGTGCGGTTGTGGGCCTGTGAGGTCGGAGAGGTGAGATTCGTAGTCGAACCGCGGGACCGTGTCGTCTGGCTGCGGTTGCAGGTAGGCCGCGTTGATGCGCCCCTCTTGCTGCGCAACCAGGCCGCTCATGCGGCCCCGGTCCAGCAGGTTTGCCACCAGCGACGTGATGAAAACCGTCTTGCCGGAGCGCGCCAGACCG
Source organism: Ruegeria sp. ABV3_008 (assembly GCF_056161185.1). NCBI lineage: Bacteria > Pseudomonadati > Pseudomonadota > Alphaproteobacteria > Rhodobacterales > Roseobacteraceae > Ruegeria > Ruegeria sp. ABV3_008. The sequence continues at coordinate 10,443 of NZ_JBSWYP010000006.1, forward strand.
GTGACGCCCAGACGGATGACAGGCTCGAAAAACGTCTCGGACACGCTGTCGCCGATGGATTCGACGCCGCGCACAAGACTGTCTGCCAGGGATGAGATGACCAAATTGTCGCCCCGCAATAATCGTTTCGCCCAAGATAGGTAGCCGCTGCCGGACATGCCAGCGCTTTCGCCCCCTTGCCCGTTTGCGCGTCGCGCGCTACCAGCGGCCCATGCCCAGATATGCTTTGAAAGTCGAATACCAAGGGGAGCCGTTTGCCGGATGGCAACGCCAGAAAGAGCTGCCCTCGGTGCAAGGGGCCATTGAGCACGCCCTATCCCGCATCCAGCCGGGCGATCACACCATTGCTGCCGCAGGGCGCACCGATGCGGGTGTGCATGCGCTGGGGCAAGTGGCGCATTGCGATCTGGTCAAGGAGTGGGATCCGTTCCGCCTGTCCGAGGCGTTGAACTATCACCTCAAGCCGCAGCCGGTGGCGATTGTTCAGGCTGCGCGGGTCGCTGATGACTGGCACGCGCGCTTTACGGCGGTTGAACGTCAATACCTGTTCCGCATCCTGATGCGCCGCGCTCCTGCGACCCATGACAAAGGGCAGGTTTGGCAGATCAATCATCAGCTGGATGTCGAGGCCATGCAGGCGGGTGCGGATATGTTGATGGGGCGGCATGATTTCACCACTTTCCGATCCTCGATCTGTCAGGCGGCCAGCCCGGTGAAAACTCTGGATGAGTTGCGGGTAGAAAAGGTGCAGGGCTTCTCTGGCCCCGAGGTGCATTTTCACGTTCGGGCGCGGTCATTCCTGCACAATCAGGTGCGCAGCTTTGTGGGAACGCTTGAACGTGTTGGCGCGGGGTCGTGGTCACCCGAGGATGTGCGCGACGCGCTAGAGGCCGAAGATCGCGCCGCCTGCGGGCCGGTTTGCCCGCCGCAAGGGCTGTATCTGGCACGGGTCAGTTACCCTGATCCGGTTTTCTAGATCGCTTTAAATCGCGCGCAACAACAGGCCGCTGGCAATCACGACAATCACTAGCCCTGCCACCAGCTCGATGGTCGGGGCCAGTATCGACGCAAATCGCGTGGCCGAGGCCGAGGCAAGCAACCCGCCGCGCAGGCCAAAGGACGTCCAGCCGACCAGCGTTGTGACAGTCGCGGTGCCCAGCGCCATCGCGAAAGCTCCGGCAATTCCGACCATGGCAATTCCCATCTGCCAGGTCAGGATCAGCACGAACAATGCCCCGGTACAGGGGCGCGCAGCGATGCCCGCGATCAGCACGAGCGCCTCACGCAGTGACCCGACATTGGCGACCTCTTCCGCGCTGGGGCCATGGCGATGGCCGCAATCCGAGCAGACCTCATCATGGTGATGATGATGGTGGTGCTCGTGTTCCTCATGGTGGCGGTCGTGGTGATGCTCATGGTCGTGAGAATGCCCATGCGCGGCATCGCTGCGGGACCGTCGCGCGAAACTGCGCATCCCGCGAAAAACCAGCCACAAACCAATGGCCGCGATGGCCGCATAGCTGATTGGCGCCATAACCTGCTCTGTCGTGCCCACCAGTGTCTCACGTGACAACTGGAATATCAGAACCCCGGCATAGACCAGAACAACTGCTGTTACGGCCTGCCCGAGGCTCGACAGCACGCTGATCGCCGACAAGCGCCAGAAGGCGACCTGACGGCCCAGACCGTAGCCTCCGATCAGGACCTTACCGTGCCCTGGGCCGATGGCATGAAAGAACCCGTAGGCGAAACAAACGGTTAGCAGTGTTGCCACCGCCTGAGGTTGTTCGGCGCGGGCCGCCCGAAGGGCACGCGCGATCTGGTTCTGGAATTCGCGTTGTTCGCCAGCCGCCCAAGCAGCTAGGCTGTCAAACCCGCCGCTGCCCCAGAACCACAAAAGCAGGCCACAGGCGATAGCGACGGGAACAATCAGGTATTTGGACATGAAATCAAAATCTCGGTCGCAAAGCTTTCGCCGACAAGCGGGATATCGTTTTCCTCAAGGTCGTATTCTGCATCCAGGGTCAGGAGAAAGGCCTGCATCTGCGCCAATTGGCCGTCGATATCCGGATCAATCCGTTCGAGCAGACAAGTCGCCGGGCCGGACACGGTGACCGGACGGGTGACGTCGTAGGCGGTGTAATAGGTTTCATCGAAGGCTTTTGCCGAAATCGCTTCGGCCGGGACAGATCCGCCTTCGACAGCGCGCAGATGGGTGGTGACGATGCGACCATCTTCGGTCGTGGCATGCGGTTCCAACGGGCCAGACAAGGCAACCGGGGCACCGCTGGCGGTCACAACCAGATCACCGTTATAGCCTTCCATCCATTGCGCATCAAAACCTGTCAGGAACTGCTGCTCACTATCGGTCAGCGCGCCGTCGCCATCCTGATCCAACCTCATGTCCTCCAACTGTAGCAGCGAGAACAGCTCATCATAGGCCCAGGTCACGCGGACATGGGTCAGCTGTCCGGCCTCGTCCACGATGAACTCCAACCCCGTGTCAATGAAGACATGCGGGTGGGCCAAGGCCGGGATCGGCAGGCAGCAGGTCAGAAATGGGAACAACCATCGCATAAGGGCAAGATAGGCGTCGAAGTACGCATCGGCAATGCGATTTCCAGTCTCGATGCAGAAACTGGCCGACCGATCACTTGGGTGGGAACAGAACAATCGTTTGTAGGGCCGTTCCGACAGGCCCCTGGCTGTCATGCAGCACCGACTGAGACATCCCGATCCCCGAGGGCTGCCAATGCGAAATGGATTGAGAGGCCAACCAGTCCGAGGTGGGCTCTCGGTGGATGTTGATGGTCAGATCGGTGTTCATGAACCCCATCTCAGCCGTTGGGGCATTCCATGAGATTCCATTGCCGCAATCCCCCAAGGCACAGATCGATTGGATCGGAGACTGCACCTCACCCTCCAACAGGTTCGGGGTCCGCATCCACACGGTTTTCGGCCCCACTCCCTGCTTGTCCCCCGCCCCGTATCTGATATCGCTAAAATGTGCGAAACCGGGCAGGTCATGGCGCACCTCTCCGATCGGGAAAGGGCCTTCGACCGCATCTTCGAACCGCAATGGCCGCGTTTCGACATTGGGCACATCGCCCAAGTCCCGGCGCACCACATGCATCGTGGTTGCGGTTGCGCACAGGGTGTCGTCCAGATCATGCACCGTCACTCGTGTGGTCCCGAGCGTTCTGGTATGGCGCGTGGTCTCAGCCGCCACGCGCAGCCCGGCAAGGGGCAAAGGGCGCAGCAGATCAACGGTCAAGCGAGTCAGCATCTTCTCGGGCCCGATCTCGGTTTCAGCCGCGCGTACGATCAGGCCGCTCACCGGCCCTGCGTGACAATGCTCCGCCGACCAGGGACCGCGCGCCGGATCATTGCCGACAAAAGCCCCGTCCTCTCGCTGATGAAAATAGGAGAGATCTTCGAAATCATAGGTAGCCATCCTGGGCGTCAGACCTTCTCCTGAGTGTATTTCCTAAGCTCCGCACGCGCGACCTGACGGCGATGAACCGCGTCCGGCCCATCGGCGAGGCGCAATGTGCGGACATGGGTCCAGGCATTGGCCAGCGGGGTATCCTGACTGATCCCCTGCGCCCCGAACATCTGTACCGCTTCGTCAATCACTTTCAGCGCGACTTGAGGCGCGATCACCTTGATCTGGCTGATCCATGGCGCCGCCGCCCGCGCGTCACCCTGATCCATGTACCACGCTGCTTTCAGGCACAGCAGGCGGGCCATTTCAATCTCCATCCGGCATTCGGCGATGATGTCGTAATTGGCCCCAAGCTGCGCCAGCTTCTTGCCGAACGCCTCACGCTGCAGCGACCGTTTGCACATCTGCTCAAGCGCGCTTTCGGCCTGCCCGATGGCACGCATGCAGTGGTGAATGCGGCCCGGCCCCAACCGGCCTTGCGCGATTTCGAATCCACGCCCTTCACCCAGCAAGATGTTTTCAGCGGGGACACGGACATTGGTGAACCGGATGTGCATATGCCCGTGGGGTGCATCGTCGTGGCCATAGACCTCCATGGGGCGCAGAATCTCGATCCCCGGCGCGTCAGCCGGCACCACAACCATGGACTGGCGCTGATGCTTCGGCTGATCCTCACCACCCGTTTTGACCATCACGATGTAAACCTTGCAGCGCGGGTCACCCGCGCCCGAAGACCACCATTTCTCACCGTTCAGAACATAGTCATCCCCGTCCCGCACACAGGACATCGACACATTTGTCGCGTCAGATGAGGCCACGTCCGGCTCGGTCATCAAATAGGCTGAGCGAATCTGACCTTCGAGCAGAGGCGTCAGCCACTGCTCTTTCATCTTCTCGGTGCCGTAACGCTCGAACACCTCCATGTTTCCGGTGTCGGGGGCCGAGCAGTTGAATACCTCGGCCCCAAGAGGCGTCTTGCCCATCTCTTCAGCGAAATAGGCGTATTCAACCGTTGTTAGGCCAAACCCTTTTTCGCTGTCGGTAAGCCAAAAGTTCCATAGCCCGGCCGCTTTGGCCTTGGCTTTCAAACCCTCAAGAATTTCCGCCTGACGGTCGGTGTACTGCCAACGGTCTCCCTTGCCGATTTCGGCCTGATAATCCTCTTCCAGCGGCATGATCTCATCGCGGATCATATCTGCGACACACTGCAAAAGGGCGCGGTTTTCCTCGCGCAGACCGAATGACATGTTCATGAACGCTCCTCCGTTGCCCATCGGTTCGGGCTTTACCTTCGCCTGAAGAATGGCTTAGCTGCCCTGACCCTGTCCAGTTCCGTGACGGGACGTCACCTCCATCTATTTCCAATACATGAGGCACCCATGGCACTTTTGATCGAAACCGGCCTGTCCAACTGGATCAGCGATGCGGATTTGGCCAAAGAGGTCCTGCATCAGTCGCCCGACGCTGATGTCCGCACCCCGGACATGATCGGGAATCCGACTGAAATCACCATGGTCGCGGTCAGCACGCTACAGGATGCGCATCTTGAGCGCCTGCCCAACCTCAAACTAGTACAGAAACTGGGCGCTGGCGTGGAAACCATCGTAGGCAACCCCAAATTGCCCGATCATATCCGCGTCGCACGCCTGAGGCCGGACGCCCCGGCACAAGAAATCGCCGAGTGGTTTCTGGCCCATATCCTGCGCGCCCAGCGCCATTTGGGAGACTACGAAGCCGCTCAGCGCAAGTCCGAATGGTCTCCCAAAGCGCCGCGTATCACGTCAGAGACAAAGGTCGGTGTACTGGGTCTTGGCACTATTGGTGCGCGCACTGCGCTCATGCTGAAGGGCCTTGGCTTTCAGGTCATGGGATGGAGCCGGTCACCCAAGCAAATTGACGGCGTGACCTGCCTGCACGGTCAGGATGCCCTGCCCGAGCTGCTTGGTCAGTGCGACTACGTCTGCGCCATCCTACCGTCGACCCCGCAAACCGTCGGGCTGTTTGGCGCAGATATATTAGCCGCGATGAAGCCCGGCAGCCATCTGCTGAACGCAGGGCGCGGCGATCTGATTGACGAGACCGCTTTGATCGACGCATTGGACGCAGGCACACCCGGCCATGCCATTCTGGATGTCACCTCTCAGGAGCCTTTACCGCAGGACAGTCCTCTTTGGCAGCATCCCGGCGTGACGATTACGCCGCATGTCTCGGGCTGGCATCTGGGGGATGCGCTTGCAGACGTGGCCAGGAATTTCGAGCGGCTGACCTCGGGCCAGCCGCTGCTGCACGAGATCGACCGAGGCAGAGGCTATTGAAGCGAATCAGGGCGTCAGCAACCAGTTCCCACTGGCGTCCTTGCACCTGCGCGTTCGAATCTGCCGGTTCTGCTCATCACCACCCGGTTCAACGGAATGCTGCAACGAGACACAATTCCCCTGTACCGCAGCGATACGCACGGTGCCTTTCGAACCAGTTGCATCATTGGTCCATGCGCGCTCTTGCCCAACGGACGGAGCGCCGCTGGTCAACAACGCGGTCGAGGCCGCGCTCAGCACTTCGAAATCCTGCGGGCTGAGGCCCATTTCCGCAATAATCCGCGACAGAGGCTTGGCCTGAACCGCCCCAACCGTCAGAACTACAGCTGCCAAAACCAAAGAAATCCGGGCTTTCATCTGTGCCTCACATGACTGAAATGAATTTGTCCTCAAGGATATACCCCAGCGCGGGCCGGGCCAAGCCCCGAGCGGTTGCACCTTCAGAAAATCCAAATTTAGCGTCTGAAACGCGTAAAGGTTCTGCGAATTTGACCCAAAAGGGTTCACAGCAGCGACTAAATCTGGTGAAATCAGGGAAATTCTCATTTGAATGTAGGAGTTTGCATTATGACCCTGCGCCTGCCCCTTCTGGCCCTCGCCGCGGCTGCCACTTTGACCGTCGCGCCAAGCGCCCCCGCCGTCGCCAAGGAAGAGACCAAGTCGGTCGTGGTTCTCAGCCGCACATGGGCGGTGACCCAAGTCGCCGAAGAGCCGGTGATCTATCGCGCCACGCGGGACAACAACAACCTCAACCCGTTCGGCCCGCCACCGCGCCTGCGGACCCTGCAGGCCATTGCTGCAATTCAGCAGGCCACTGGCTGCAGACCCATCGTGGCCAGCATGTATCAGAACATCTCGGGCCAGTTTTTCTCGCAGGTTAGCTGCAACTGAAATTGGTACAATACTTTCATTGAGGTCGCCTGAGACGCCTGCCATAGCTTGCGCATGAAACTCGCGATCAATGGATTCGGCCGAATTGGCCGCACGATCCTGCGGCAGGTTCTGGCCATGCCGCAAGGATCGGATATTGAGTTGGTGCTGATCAACGACATCGCACCGCTGGCAACCTGTGCTTACCTGTTCAAATACGACAGCACCTTCGGCCCCTATGCCGGGGACGTCTCGGAGGGAAACAGCGCACTGGTCGTGGATGGGCAGTCCATCCCCATGACCCACAGCTCTGATCTGGCGAATATCGACCTGTCGGGCGTCGATGTCCTGCTGGATTGCACCGGTATCGCGCGGACATCCGACGTGGCACAGCGTGGATTGGCCGCTGGGGCGGGCAAAGTGCTGATCTCCGGCCCCTCTCCTGCCGCCGAGGTGACCGTGGTCCTTGGCGCCAATGAGGATCAACTGGGCGGCGCTCATGTCGTCTCGAACGCGTCCTGCACCACCAACGGGCTGGCGCCTCTTGTCCGGGTTCTGGATGACATCGGCGGGATCACCACGGGGCACATGACGACCATCCATTGCTACACAAACAGCCAACCGATGGTGGATGCCCCACGAGGCGATCTTGCCCGCTCGCGCGCAGGCGCGCTGTCGATGGTCCCAACCACTTCAAGCGCGATCCACCTAATCGACGTCGTGCTGCCCCATCTGTCGGGTCGCATCTCAGGCGCGGCGGTACGGGTGCCAACGGCCAGTGTTTCGGCCATCGACCTGATCGTCACGCTGGACCGCAGCCTTGACGCAGAGGCCTTCGACACAGCTATGCGCGATCAGGTCAGCGCGTCGCCGGTTCTAGGATGGACCGATATGCCGTTGGTCTCCTCCGATCTGCGCGCCCGTCCCGAGTCGCTGGTCATCGCTGGACCAGAGACCCGCATGGTCGGGGCGAACCAGGTCCGCGTCTTTGGCTGGTACGACAATGAATGGGGTTTCTCCGCACGTATGCTGGACGTCGCCCGCCTTATGACCGCCGCCTGACCCGTCGCAACCGCAGCGCGCCCCGCGCGCTGCCTGGCCCAACCGGGTTGGGTGCATCTACGATGCGACCAAACCGGGCGGGAGCCGCCCCAAGCCGTCGACCCCGACGCAACACAACTGCGGACCTTATTCACTAGCCACACATCAAAAGCCTTTTCCTGAACGGCCTCAAATGCTCTAACATGAATTTAATCGACCGCGATCCGACAGCGCGGTCGAATAGTATTCGAGTTGAGGCAGTTGGAGCCATTTGATGCAGGGCAGCAGACCGCAACGCCGTCTGACAGGTTGGCTTTTGGCCGCAATGACAGCTTTGGCCCCAACCGGCCTGTTGGCCCTCGAAACCAGTCTCGTCGCTCCAGAGGCCTCAAAAGAGTTAAGAGAACGCATCGAGGAAACCTCGTCCGTCACGACCGCTGACTCCCGTGGTCTGGACACACCTCTCGAAATCCTCTCGGCCGCCCTGTCCGATTATCGCACCATTGTTCAGATTCTGTACGACGAGGGCTATTTCAGCCCGGTGGTCAGTATCAAACTGGACGGCAAAGAGGCCGCAGACCTCAGCACCCTGAGCGTTCCCGCGCAAATCAACCGCGCCGTGATCACCGTCGAAACTGGCCCAAGCTTCCGGTTCGGCAAAGCAATCGTACAGCCCGTTGCACCGGACACGGTGCTGCCGGAAGAGTTCGCGCCGGGCAAACTGGCCACTACAGGGACAATCCAACAGGCAACCTCGGCCGGGTTGCAGGGGTGGAGAGACGCTGGTCACGCAAAGGCCGAACTTGCGAACCAAACCATCATCGCCCGCCATGCGCAGGCCCAACTGGACGCACAGATTGATCTGGACCCGGGGCGTCGCCTGACTTTCGGCAGAATGTTCATCAAGGGCGACACTGACGTCAAACACCGTTCTATCGAAGATATCGCGGGCTTCCCAAGTGGTGAGGTGTACTCTCCGGCCAAAATCCAGAAAGTCGGCACGCGTTTGCGCCGGACTGGTACGTTCAGCGTCGTCTCGATAACAGAGCGCGAGACCCCCAACCCCGATGGAACGCTGGATTTCGATGCCACCTTCGAAGACCTGCCCAAACGCCGCCTGACCTTCGGGGTCGAACTGGCCTCGCGCGATGGGTTGGATGTGACGGCCACATGGACCCACCGTAACGTCTTTCGCCGGGCTGAGCGGCTACGATTTGAAGCCGCTCTGCGCAACATAGGTGGGGCCGAGGATTTGGACGGGCGGATCGGTCTAAGACTGGACCAACCCGACCGACTAGGACCCGATGACAACACGTTCTGGAACGCTCTGCTAGAACGACGCAACACGGAAAACTACAACGTCACCGTCGCCTCACTGGCCTATGGTGCGCGGCGCACGTTTTCAGACAGGCTCTATGCCGAAGCGTCTGTCGGTTTTCAGTGGTCCGATGCCGATGACGCCTACGGAGATGGGCGAAAATTCCGATACTTCATAATCCCCTTTCGGTCAGAATGGGACGAGCGCGATAGCAAGATCAGCGCGACACGCGGGTTTTACCTAGACGCGCAGGCCACTCCCTTCGCCGGGCTCTCCGGAACCGAAAGTGGCATTCGCCTCTTCGGAGACGGACGGGCCTACACCAGTCTGGGTACTGGCGGAAAACTGGTCTTGGCCGGGCGCGTTCAAATCGGGTCAGTCATCGGCCCGTCAGCGGATGGGGTAACGCCGGACTTCCTGTTCTTCTCGGGCGGTGCGGGAACTGTTCGCGGGCAACCGTTTGAAAGCCTCGGTATTCCGGTAGGCACCGGCATCGCAGGTGGCAAATCGTTTCTGGGCTTTTCCGGCGAGGTACGCGGCAAAATCACCGAAAGCCTGTCGCTGGTCGGGTTCTACGACTACGGTACCGTGGATACATCTTCGTTCATCGGCAGCGATGCCGAAAATCACGCCGGTGCCGGTCTGGGTGTGCGCTATGATCTGGGCGGATTCGGACCACTACGCTTTGATCTGGCCTACCCGGTTCAGGGCGATACAGGCAACGGGCTGCAATTCTATATCGGGATTGGACAGGCATTTTGAAACGCTACCTCGCATATCCGCTGCTGATCGGCACGCTGATCTGTGTGCCCCCAGCCCTGCACGCCCAAGAGGACGAAGGCGGTAGCATGATTGAGCGGTTCCTGCAGGATACGCTGTCGGGTGATGACCAGAACGTCACCGTCACGGGCCTACAAGGCGCGCTGAGTTCCCGTGCAACCATCGCCGAGATCACCGTCGCCGATGATGAAGGCGTCTGGCTGACTATCAAAGACGCCGAGCTTGACTGGAACCGTCTAGCGCTGATCCGGGGGCGCTTCTCGGTCAACGCGTTGACCGCTCAGGAAATCGACATTTCCCGCGCGCCCGGCACCACAACCAAGGAGGCTCCCCCCCCTTCGGCCGAGACTACGCCGTTCCAACTGCCCGAACTGCCCGTCGCGATTGAAATCGGAGAGCTTCGGATTGATGAGCTGGCTTTGGGCGAGCCCTTGATCGGCGTTGCCGCTGACTTGAACGTCACCGGCAACCTGTCGCTGGCTGATGGAACCTTAGATACCAGCCTAGACATCACCCGCCTTGACCGCGCCGGAGACGAAATCACCCTCAAAGCCGGCTTCCAGAATTCCAGTAGCCAAATTGATCTGGACCTGAGCGTGGTCGAGGCCTCAGGCGGCCTCATCTCAACCGCGCTGAAAATCCCCGACAGCCCTCCCATTGGTTTGACGGCCAAAGGCTCTGGCCAGTTGACGGACTTCACCGCAGATATCAGCTTGAGCAGTGACAGCCAGCCGCGCGTTTCAGGTCAGGTGCGCCTGCGTGCGGCCGAAAGCGGCGCGGCGGATGGGATCGCGTTCACCGCCGATCTGGGTGGTGACCTGACGCCCTTTGTCGCAAGCGATATGGATGTATTCTTTGGCACCGACACGCGACTGTTTGTCGATGGCCAGACCCAGCCGGAAGGCGCGCTGAACATCAGTGATCTGGAATTCACGTCTCAGGCGCTGAAACTGGAAGGTCAGTTGGAACTGGCCTCGGGCGGCACGTTGCAACTGGCCGCTCTGCAGGGCCGCATCACCCCACCTGAGGGCGACAAAGTGGTCCTGCCTGTCTCGGGTGGAGGGACTTCGATTGAGGCGGCGCAAATCTCGGCCCTGTTCGACCAGCAGAACGGCAATCTGTGGGATCTGAGCCTGACAGCCAATGGGCTTACCACAGACCAGATCAGCCTTCGGCGCGCGCAAATTGCGGCGCAGGGGAGCTTGGAACAAGGGGATACCCTCAGCCTCGATGGAGACCTGCAAGCCGCGCTTGACGGTCTGGATCTGTCTGATCCGGCCCTGAACACCGCGATTGGCGACCGGATCACGCTGGACGGCGTGTTTGAATATGGCAGCGACGAGACGCTGAACCTATCCGGGTTCGAGTTGATCGGGGCGGACTACACGCTTGATCTCGACGCGCTGATCAGCGGGCTGACCAGCGGCCTGAACATCGACGGTTCGGCGAAGCTTGACGCCTCCGACCTTTCGCGGTTCTCGAATCTGGCCAAGCTTGACCTCGGCGGAGAGGTCTCGGCCACCGTCGAAGGCAGCGGGTCGCCACTAGAGCGCAGTTTTGACGGGAAAGTCACCGTCAAAGGCAGCGATCTTTCCACGGGTCGAGACGACATCGATCCGGTGATCACGGGCGAGACCACGATCACGCTGGACGCAAAGCGCGGCTCGGACGGTGTGACAATCCGGGACTTCACATTGATCGCAGATGCCGCCCGGGCTCAGGCTGCAGGAACCGTGACCACGCCCGATGGGAACCTGTCCATTGACGGGCAAGCCACGGTCAGCGCCCGAGATTTGTCGGTTTTCTCGGGCCTCGCCAAGCGAGATCTGGGTGGTTCGGTACAGGCCCGTCTGGACGGCAAAGGTACAGTTCAAACGCTGGAGTTTGACGGCACGGCCAGTGTGACCGCGCGGGATATTAAGACCGGGATGGATGATCTGGATCCGCTTCTGGCCGGGCAGACCTCAATCGAATTCGACGGAGCCTTGTCGCAAGAGCAAATCGAGATTCGTCAGGCCACGATCAACGGGCGCGCTCTGACGGCCGAAGCCGCTGCGACGATCACAGATCCCACCGGCGATTTGGCCGTCGACGGACAAGCCAAGGCGAACGTGCCCGACCTGTCGCTGTTCTCGGGCCTTGCGGGGCGGGATCTGGCTGGGTCTGTGAAGGCCGATATGCAAGGCAAAGGCGCGATGGGCAGCAAGCTGTTCGACGTGCAGGGCACGGCCGAGGCCAATGACATCCGCACCGGTATCGACCAATTGGATGCACTGATCTCGGGTCGCACAACTCTGAATGTGGATGCTGAAAACACCGACGCAGGCATGAACATCCGCACGTTCCGGCTAAACGGGACGGCGCTGACGGCAAATGCCTCGGGCCAGCTTGATCGTGAATCAGGCGGGCTGAACTTTTCGGCGATGCTGGATGACCTCAGCCGCCTTTCCACTACGTTGTCCGGCCCTTTGAAACTGGATGGCAATGTCGCGCCTACTCAGTCGGGGCTCGAAGGCACCGCGCGCCTGCAAGGGCCTGACAGCTCGTATGTAAACGTTGTCGGAACGGTTGAGACGGATGGCTCGGCAGATCTTGACTATGAGGCCAAGTTCAACCGGATCGAACGCTTTGTGCCGGACTTCCCCGGCACAGTGACGGCCGAAGGTACTGCGAAACGCGACAATGGAGTCTGGACGATTTCCTCAAACGCGACAGGGCCCGCGGATCTCAGCACAGAGCTGTCTGGCACGTTCGATGAAGGCACAGGCCTGGCAGATGTAACCGCCCAAGGTGGGATCAATCTGGGTATCGCCAATGCGTTCATCACGCCCAACAAGATCGAAGGCTCGGCCCGTTACAATCTGGCGCTCAAGGGCCAACCCGGGCTGGAGGCACTGTCGGGGACGATCACAACCTCGGGCACGTCCTTTGCGATACCGACTGCTGGGCAAACGATCACTGGAATTGGCGGGTCGGTCGATCTGGCCCAAGGCCGCGCTACGATATCTATGAACGGGGCCATGCGTGCAGGTGGCGGGTTCACCGTCAGCGGACCCGTCGACCTGACCCCGCCATTCAATGCTCAGATCACAACGACGTTGAACAACCTCGTGCTGACCGACCAGTTGCTCTACGAGACCACACTGAACGGTCAGATCGTGCTGGCGGGCGCTCTGACGGGCAATAGCAGCCTGGCGGGGCAGATCACATTTGGTGAAACCAACATTAACCTCGCCGCCGCATCGGGTGCAGTCGGCGCAGCACCGATCCCCGAAATACAGCATATCAATGAAAGCCGCCTGGGCTATGTCACCCGTGAACGGGCGCAACTGATCCCCAAGGAAGAGAAAAGCAAAAGCAACTCGCGCATTGCGCTGGATATCAGTCTGCTGGCCCCCAAAGCCGTTTTTGTAAGGGGGCGCGGCGTGAATGCGGAACTGGGTGGGAATATCTCAATCGGTGGCACCACGACATCCGTTGTCCCTTCGGGCCAGATCGAACTGCTGCGCGGCAATCTGGATATTCTGGGACGCAGGCTGACTCTGACCAAAGGGATCGTCACACTGCAAGGGGACCTGACGCCCTATATCGAGTTCGAATCATCGAGCAGCACATCAGACGGAACCGCCACGATCGAGATAGCCGGACCTCTGGATTCACCCGAAGTCAATGTTTTCTCAGACCCCGAACGCCCGACCGAAGAGGCGCTGGCCATGCTGTTGTTTGGCAACCGGTTCTCGGAACTCTCACCTTTTGTCATCGCACAGATGGCGGCCTCGCTGGCACAACTAAGCGGGGCCGGAGGTGATGCGACCAAGGGCCTGCGGGACTCGACAGGTGTTGACACGGTGGATATCGGTGCGACCGAAGGCGGCGCGGGCCGCTTTGGCGCAGGAGCATATCTTGGGGACAATCTGTACACGGACTTCACCGTCAACACAGACGGCGATACCGAGGTGAACCTGAACCTGGACGTCACGGACAGCTTCACTGTCCGAGGCACTGTTGACGGGCGCGGAGAAACCGGGATCGGGCTATTTTTCGAGCGCGACTACTAACCAGACTACTTTCGGCGAATACCAATCGGCTGGCCGATTTGTGGTGCCGCGGGAAGCGCCTTGTGATCGGCGACCATCCGCGCCAGCCGCCTGACCGCCCAGTCCGGATAAGGCGCAGACCGCCCCGTCGAGTGGCTGACATTCATGAACAGCACCTCTTGCGTGGCACACACCGTTTCATCCGGCATTGAGACCATCTGCCCGAAATAGTGCCCACGTTTCAGATCTGCATCCAGCAGCCGAAACCGAAAGTGGATCGTCATGTCCGAAGTGACCTCACGCAGGAACTGCATATGCGACTGCAGCACATAAGGCCCCTGCCCCATCGCGGCGACCTGCGGCTCACCCAGACCGAGATGATCGACCAGCAAACGCTCGAACGCGATGTCGAACGCCACGCCATAATAGCCCACATTCATATGCCCGTTGTAGTCGATCCAGTCCGGATGCAAGGCAAAGCCGTGGATTTCGATCGGTGCATCATACGGGCCATCATGGCCGCCAAGAGGTTGTGTATCTTGCGACATGTTGGTGATTTTCACTCCTCGGGGTCCTCAAAGATCGCGACGGCGCGGATGAACCCGGCTGACGCTCCTTTGATCTTGAAGGGAAAACAAGAAATCTCAAACCCCGTTGCGGGCAGTGTTTCGAGATTGGTTAGCTTCTCCATGTGGCAATAGCCGATCTCCATCGAGGCGCGGTGCCCCTCCCAGATGATCGAGGCATCTTTGGTTTCCGCATATTCCTGTGCGGTCAACGGGAAGGGCGCGTCCCAACTCCAGGCATCCGTGCCTGTGACGCGCACGCCGCGTTCTGTCAGATATAGGGTTGCTTCGCGCCCCATACCGCAGCCCTTCATCGGATAGTCGGGCTGGCCATATTGCGTCCCGGCAGAGGTGTTGACGACCACGATATCCAACGGTTTCAGCGTATGACCGATCCGTTTCAGCTCAGCTTCGACATCCGCTGCTGTGACCACATACCCATCCTCGAAATCGCGAAAATCCAGTTTAACGCCGGGATTCATGCACCACTCCAGCGGCACCTCATCGATGGTGATCGCCCGCTCACCTTTGTCCATTGTGGAATGATGATGATAGGGCGCGTCCAGATGGGTCCCGTTATGGGTCGCGATTTGCAATCGCTCGATAGCCCAACCCTCTCCGTCAGGTAGGTCATCCTTTTGCAGGCCGGGAAAGAACGACATGACCTGCTCGGCCGTTTGATCATGGGTCATGTACTCGATCTCAGGCAGCATGATCGGCGGGTCTGACACGATCCCGGTTTCCAGCGGAACGGACAAATCGACGAAACGGCGGGGCATCGGCAACTCCATCATGAATGACGGTGACAGGGTTGGCCGCGTGTAAGCCGCTGTCAAGACGTGAAAAAGACGACCCAATGGGCCGCCTTTTCCGAGCGTCTGGAATGGAGTTTACTCTGCCGCGATGGCGTCTTCGATCTTTTCGACCCGGATTGCCGAGAACTTGAACTCGGGGATTTTGCCATAGGGGTCGATGGCCGAGTTGGTCAGGATATTCGCCGCTGCCTCGACATAGGCAAACGGGATGAACACCATATCTTCGGCGATCGCACGGTCGGCACGAACCATGATCTCGATCGAGCCACGACGCGTGGTCAGGCGGATCATCTCACCCGGCTCAATCCCCATCAGCTTCAGAGTCCGCGGGTTCATTGAGCAGTTCGCCTCTGGCTCAACCGCGTCCAGAACCCTGGCGCGACGAGTCATCGACCCAGTGTGCCAATGCTCCAGCTGGCGGCCGGTGGTGGCTATCATCGGGTATTCGTCATCTGGGGCTTCATCCGGCGGGATGACGCTGGCCGGAGTGAACCGGGCCTTGCCGTCCGCACGTGGGAAGCCGTCACCGAACACAATCGCCTGACCCGGGTCTGTCTCGGACAGGGACGGATAGGTGATGGTCTCGGTCTCAAGACGCTCCCACGTGATGTTGTTGAGCGAGTTCATCGTCAACTTCATCTCGTTGAACACCTGCGACACATCAGTGTAGTCCCAGTTCAGCCCGATGCGCTGCCCAAGCTCGACGGTGATCTTCCAATCCTCACGCGCCTCACCCGGAGGGGTCACGGCCGGACGTACACGCTGGACCTGACGGTTGGTGTTCGACACGGTGCCGTTCTTCTCATAGAGCGCCGAGGCAGGCAGGATGATATCGGCGTAGTTCGCCGTTTCCGTCAGGAAGATATCCTGCACGATCATCAGCTCCAACTTGGCCAAAGCGTCGCGGGCATGACCAACATCGGGGTCGGACATGGCCGGGTTTTCGCCCTGGATATACATCCCCTTGATGTTGCCCGCATAGGCCTGATCAATGATCTCGGTGACGGTCAGGCCCTTCTCGTTCGAGAAGTCACGCTCGTCATTCCAAACAGTGTTGAACTTGGCTCGGATGTCATCGTCCATGACCGACTGATAGTCCGGCAGGAACATCGGGATCAGACCGGCGTCTGAGGCCCCTTGCACGTTGTTCTGACCCCGCAGAGGGTGCAGACCCGCGCCGGGTTTGCCCACATTGCCGGTCATCAACGCAAGGCTGATCAGGCAACGAGAGTTGTCGGTCCCGTGAATGTGCTGGCTGACGCCCATACCCCAGAAGATCAGGCCGGCCTTGGCCTGCGCAAAGGTGCGCGCGACGCGGCGTAGCTGCTCGGGTTCGATGCCACAGATCGGCGACATCGCCTCGGGCGTGAACTGGCGCAGATGCTCTTTCTCGGCTTCCCAGTTCTCGGTCCAGCGGTGGATATACTGGCTGTCATACAGCTCTTCCTCGACGATCACGTTCATGATCGCGTTGAGCATCGAGACATCGGCGCCTGGACGGAACTGCAGCATTTCGTCGGCGAATTTGCGCATACCGACGCCGCGCGGGTCCATCACGATCAGCTTGCCGCCGCGTTTGGCGAACTGCTTGAAGTAGGTCGCCGCAACAGGGTGGTTCTCGATCGGGTTCGAGCCGATGATGATCGCCACATCCGCGTTTTCGATCTCGTTGAAGGTCGCGGTCACAGCGCCCGAGCCCACGTTCTCGATCAGAGCCGCAACCGACGAGGCGTGGCACAGACGGGTGCAATGATCGACGTTGTTGTGGCGGAAGCCCTGACGGATGAACTTCTGGAACAGATAGGCTTCTTCATTGGTGCATTTGGCCGAGCCAAAGCCCGCAACGCTGCGCGGGTCTTCTTCGCGCAGGGCCATCAGCTTGGTGGCGGCCAGATCCATCGCCTCTTCCCAGGTCGCTTCGCGGAAATGGGTCGACAGGTTGCCCGGATCGACGTTCAGACCCTTTTCGGGCGCGTCCTCACGGCGGATCAACGGCGTGGTCAGGCGGTGCGGGTGATGGATATAGTCGAAGCCAAAGCGGCCTTTGACACACAAACGGCCTTCGTTTGCGGGACCGTTGATGCCCTCGACATATTTGACCTTACCGTCCTTGACCTTCAGCGAGACCTTGCAGCCCACACCGCAGAACGGGCAAACGCTTTCGGTTTCTGAGTCGTAATCCTTGCTGTCACCCTGCTGCTGGTCGTCCAGCACGGTGGCGGGCATCAGCGCGCCGGTGGGGCAAGCCTGAACGCACTCACCACAGGCCACACAGGTTGAATCGCCCATCGGGTCGTTCTGGTCGAACACCACCTGAGCCGTATGGCCGCGACCGGCCATGCCAATCACGTCATTCACCTGCACTTCACGGCAGGCACGGACGCAGAGGTTGCAGTTGATACACGCGTCCAGATTGACACGCATCGCAACGTGGCTGTCATCCAGCAGCGGGATCTTTTCGGCCTCTTTCGCCGGAAACCGGCTGTCGCTGACATCGTTCAGCTTGGCCATGTCCCAGAAATGGCTGGAAGTGTCGTGCGCCTCTTCCGGCTGATCGGCGACCAGCAGTTCCATGACCATGGCGCGCGATTTCTCGGCCCGGTCGCTGTCGGTCTTAACGACCATACCGTCAGCCGCAGGGCGGATGCACGAGGCGACCAGCGTGCGCTCGCCTTCCACCTCGACCATACAGGCGCGGCAGTTGCCGTCCGGGCGATAACCCGGCTGCGGCTTGTGGCACAGATGCGGGATGGTGAACCCCTGGCCTTTGGCGGCTTCCCAGATGGTCCAGCCCTCGGGCACGGTGACATCTTCGCCGTTCAGGTTGAAGGTGACGGTCTTGGTTGGGCTTGCGTCTAGCATGGCTCTGTCTCCCCTCAGATTTCGTCAGCGAAATGTTTCATGACAAGGCGGATCGGGTTCGGAGCGGCCTGCCCCAGACCGCAGATCGAAGCGTCGCCCATGACCTGGCACAGATCTTCCAGTAGATCGGTGTCCCACTTGTCGGCCTGCATCAGTTTCACCGCCTTTTCGCAGCCGGCACGACAGGGCGTACACTGGCCGCAGCTTTCATCTTCGAAGAACCGCAGCATGTTCAGCGCCGCGTCGCGAGCGGTGTCCTGATCGGAAAGAACCACCACGGCGGCCGAGCCGATAAAGGTGCCATGCGGTTGCAGCGTGTCGAAATCCAGCGGGATATCATCCATCGACGCAGGCAGCAGGCCCGAGGACGGACCGCCCGGCTGATACGCCTTGAAGGTCTGACCTTCGGCCATGCCACCGGCAGCTTCAATCACATCCAAAATGGTCGAGCCAGCGGGGAGCAGGTACACGCCCGGCTTCGCCACACGACCCGAGATCGAGTAGCTGCGCAGTCCCTTGCGTCCATTCTTTTCAACCGAACTCAGGATCTCCGGCCCTTCGCGGCAGATTTTCGAGACCCAATACAGCGTCTCAACGTTGTGCACCAAAGTCGGGCGGTTGAACACGCCAACCTGCGCCACGAACGGAGGACGGTGACGCGGCAGGCCCTTTTTGCCTTCGATCGACTCGATCATCGCGGACTCTTCACCGCAGATGTAGGCGCCAGCACCCCGGCGCAGGTCGATGTAGCCTTCTTCGACAATCCCTGCCTGCTCCAACGCGGCGATTTCACGGCGCAAGATTTCCAGCACGGCCGGATATTCGTCGCGCATGTAGATGAAGCAGGTCTCAGCCTCGACCGCCCATGCGGCGATAAGCATGCCTTCCAGGAAGACATGCGGCGTGCGCTCAAGATAGTAGCGGTCTTTGAATGTGCCGGGCTCGCCCTCATCGCCGTTCACGGCCAGATAGCGCGGGCCTTCATTCATGCGAACAAAGCCCCATTTCTTGCCCGACGGGAAGCCAGCACCGCCCAGACCACGCAGGCCCGAGGACAGAACGTCTTCCTGCACCTTCTCCCAATCGCCACTGTCGCGCAGCTCTTTCAGCTTGGCGTAACCGCCTTCGGCCTCATAGGCCGCGAAGGTTTCGTAGTCAGGCAGATGCGCATGGGTGTCACAAGCTGCTATCGCTGCCTGTACCTTTTCGGGGGTCGCATGGTCGATATGGTTGTGACCGATCTCGAGCACCGGAGCAGTATCACAGCGGCCCATGCACGGCGCGCGGACAACACGAACCTCGGACGGATCCAGACCGTCCTCAAGCGCTTTTTGCATCTGCTGGGCACCGGCCATTTCGCAGGACAGGGAATCACAAACGCGGATCGTCAACGCCGGAGGAGGCGTCTCACCCTCTTTCACCACATCGAAATGGGCATAGAAGGTCGCGGTTTCATAGATCTCGGCCTGACCGATGCGCATTTCAATCGCCAAGGCGGCGATGTGGTCGGCACTGATATGGCCGTGCGCGTCCTGTATCAAATGTAGAAATTCGATCAGCAGATCGCGGCGACGAGGGCGATCCCCCAACAGGCGCGCAATCTCCGCCTGTGCCTCATCTGTAAACTGACGGCCTTTGGGCGTATGCCGCCCTTTGCCTTTACCTGACTTCCAAACGCCCTTGGGTGCGCCTGATGGCTTGGTATCTAATGGTGCCATGATGCCCTCCGATTGAGGCTCCGTGTCTCATCAGTGGAGGATATCGTCAAATCGTCTTATACAATCGCACGATAACGACTCCTTATCACCGCAAAGACGTCACAACCGCCCTCAAGGCCTCGACCGTTGGCAATTCCGGATCTCGAGTCAGGGTCGCTAAACAAATCGGTTTACTGACTACGGGGTCGATCAGCGGCAGCACTTTAGTCCCCTTCAAATCACCCAGAGACCGCAGCAGAACACGCGGAACCACAGTGGCCGCCAACCCCTCGCGTGCCATCACCATCGAAGCAGTAAAGCCACTGGTTTCGGCCACCACATCCGGGTGCAGCCCCTGATCCAGAAAGATCCGATCCAGAATACGCCGGTTCTGCATTTGCGGCACCAGCAGGCTGAGGGGGAAATCAGCAACCTTGGCCCAAGGGATCGGGCGGGTATCCTCGACCATATGCGCGGGGGCCAGGAGGACATAAGTTTCCTCATAGAGAGGCTGCACCTGCCGCAAATCGGTGCCGATACTGTCGCCATAGGTCACTCCCGCATCCAGGCTGCCTTCGTCCAACCGATGCTGAATGGCCGAGGCCGACATGGTCTCAATCCGGGTCACGATCCGCGGATGCGCCTTACGCAAATGTTTCGTCAGTCGTCCGGTAAAGGCGATGGCGGTAGGGATCACGCCCAGCATCAACGTTCCGGTGATCTCACCCTTTGCGGCCTGCACCTGCTGCTCCAGCGCCTTGGCATCATCGAGAATGCGCCGCGCCCGGAGGACGATCATCTCACCCTCTTCGGTCAGACCCTGAAACCGGTTGGCGCGCCGAACAATCGAAACGCCTAACCGGTCTTCAAGATTGCGGATGCGCATCGAGAAGGCGGGCTGAGAAATCCCGCATTCCTCAGCCGCTTTGGCAAAATGTCGATGCCGTGCGAGGGCGCTGAGGAGTTGGAGGTCTCGGATTTCGATCATGGAAGGGTTTCTCGAACGGCAGGATACATTTTAAACTAGCGGGGTTTTCAATGCGCAGAAACGCGTAATCCGACCGAAATCTCAGCGTAGCGCGACTATGCAAGGCAAAGTACTAGCAGGCAAACTCCCCGAGATGGTACCTGAATGTCAGAGAAACGGACTTTGCCGACCTTCCCGCTTTGTACTTGATCTACCGTTTTCGGATTTCGAGACCAACTCTTCGTCCTAGCCGTGCCAAGCAAATTGGGACGTGACACTGGCTATGACGGCTTGCCATCTGCGTCGCGAGCGAGCATTCCCCGATGCACAGACATCCGCTTCCGATTCAACCAACCCTTCGCAGAGATCGCACGATCCCTTGGGAGAGCGTCAAACACGCTCGCAATTTCAGCCAACCCAAAACGATCATTTTTGTCTGGTTTGACGAAAGCTTTGACCATGGTCTCGAGCAGAAATCAGTTAGCTAGCATTTCCGATAGCTCACCTGCTCCTTTTTGCAGGATGTTCATAAAGGACAGCAGGCTGTTGACGTCGTGACGTTGGGTTGGAGCATGTACCGAAAGTGTGCCTACTAGTCTGCCTTGCCCGTCTCGAATGGGCACAGCGATGGCCGTCATTCCGGCCATGAATTCCTCATCATCTGTCGCGTAACCGTTTTCAGCGATTCTGCAGATTTCCTCGCGCAGTGCTTTGGGGTTCGTTAGGGATTGTTCGGTCCGCGGTTGTAAATTGCCTGCAGAGAGAAACCCATCCAACGTCTTCTGACGCAGGGTAGACAGGTACATTTTGCCGCTAGCAGTGCAATGGAAGGGCACCTGAGTACCGATTGGCAATTGGATGCGCAGCGGCCATTTCGTTTCGACCCGGTCGAGGTAGATCATCCCTTCCCGGTCTGGGATGGCTAAGTTGCAAGTCTCACCCACGTTTTCGGCGACACTGCGCAAGATTGCCAGACGCGCAGTGCGCAAGTGTTCGGCAGACATGGTATTGACCGAAAGCGACCGTAGCCGGCGCCCAGGACCAAACGAGCGGCCATCCAGATCTCGTTGCAGAAAACCCTCGGCCTCTGCGGTTTGCAGCAGACGGTGGATTGTGGGCTTCGCCAGTCCCAATGTCTCGATTAGGTCCGATGGTTTGACGGCGACCCCGCGCCGCGCCACCTCTTCAAGGATGAGAAGTAGGCGCAGGTTGGTCGGGATCTGAGTTTCTTTGTCTTGTGTTTCCGTCTCGGCCATCCCGCAACATTCTAGTTATTTGGCAGCAGGATCAAGGCCAGATCTGGCACAAGCGACACCAAGATCCATACCGACAGCAAAGCCACCAGATAGGGCACCGTGTATCGCAAAAGCCGGAAATAGGGTACGCCGGTCACTCCCGATGCCACATAGAGGTTCAAACCGTAGGGCGGAGTGATAAAGCCGATAGACGCGCCCACCAGGAAGATTACCGAGAAATGGATCGGATCTATCCCAACCGAGGCCGCAATTGGCGCGAGTATCGGCGCAAGGATGATCGTCACTGGCAAACTTTCCAGCACCATACCGGAAAAGAAGACGATCACCATCGAGGTAAATAGAACCGCGTGGTAGCCGCCCATTGAGGTTACAAAGTTCCCAATGGTTTCTTGCGCCCCCAGCAGCGACAGGATTTGCTGCATCACCACTGAAATTGCGATTAGTGGTGCAAGAATGCCTGTTATCTGGGCTGACCGGATGACAATTGAGGGGATCTCGGGGATCGTAAAGCCTTCGACCACGAACATCTCGGCGTAGCTTTTTTCGGTCGGCGGAATATCGTTCCGTGCGCCCATGATCCGGTTGATCGGATAGCTGACCAACCCGGCGATCACACAGAAACCAACGGTCACACCCGCCGCTTCGGTGGGTGAGAACTTACCTGTGTAGATGCCCCACAGAACCAGCCCGATGGCGAAGAAACCCAACCATGCGCCGAACGCGGTTTTCAGCACCCGGTTCAGTTGCAGCGGGATCAAGTGGCCCCAGCCGTTCATTCGGCAGATGATCCAGCAGGCAAACTGCATACCAAAAACCATCAACGCACCTGGCAGAATACCCGCGACGAACAGCTCCGAAATCGGTAGGTTCATCAGGAACCCATAGACAATGAAAATAATCGACGGCGGAATGATGATCCCCACGGTGCCGCCCGCAGCCGCAGTGGCCGCGCTGAACCGTTCGTCATAGCCGCCTTTGACCATCTCCGGGTGCAACATGGAACCAATGGTGGCGGTCGTGGCCGAGTTCGAGCCCGAAATAGCGGCGAACAACCCGCACGCCCCCAGAGAGGCCATTGCCAATCCGCCGCGTATCCAGCCCAGACAGGCATAGGCGAAGTCGCTGAGCCGTCGCGCGATGCCGGATTTGTTGATTAGGTCTCCGGTCAGGATGAACAGCGGCATCGCCAGTAGGGCAAAACCCTTGTTGAAGACGTTCAAAAGCTCGGCGCCCATATTGTCGAGCGTCAAGCCAAGGACAAACGAACAACCGATAACCCAGTAGCCGATGACCAGCAGAACCGGTACGCCCAGCATGAATAGAAAAGTGACCCCAAGCGAGATCAGTGTGACCATGGTTCCGTCTGTCATTAGTCTGCTCCGATCACGGCCTGCTTGATGAGCGGCTCGCCTGTTTTCCAATTGTGCAGATCATCCGCGAGGTTCTGAAACACGCGCCCGACCATCAAAAAGAAAGACAGAGGAGCAGCCAGAAGAAACCACCACTGCATGATGTTGTCGGTACCCAATACGATCTGGAAATTTGACGCGGACAGGGCGACCAGTCGGGTTGTAGTGACAATGACGATCACCGCGAAAATAAACCACAGAACCGCATCAAGGATGAGGCAAGTGAGTTGCCCTGCCCTCGGCATCGCGGTGCGGAATTCACTGAAACTCAGATGCGTGCGAAGGCGTACGTTGTAAGACGCCCCGAACCACGCCATGACCATAAATAGCAGTGGTGGAATGGTCGTTGACCATGGCTCTTGGTCGTTAAACACGAAGCGGTCGATCACACCCCAGAAGATGATCAGTGCAATGGCAAGATACGAATAAACCATCACTGATCGTTCCAGATGGCGTTCAATGAAGGGCACCTTTCGATAGATCAGCATGACCAGAAGCCCGCCAAGTGCGGAGGCCACTGCACCCAGAACCCAAGCAGCGTCAGATTCCAGAGCGGATTGAATCTCGAACGAATCCTGGCTGAGAAAGGCGCTGAAGATCGCGCCTATGTCTGCCCATAACGACATGTACCCCGTCCTCCCAGTCGGTGTTTTTTTTTGGAACCGGCCCGTTTGGGGCCGGTTCACATCAGCTTATCAGGCTTGGCCCATCCACCAACGGCGCGGCTCGACATTTTCCGGCAGGGTATC
This sequence comes from Ruegeria sp. ABV3_008, assembly GCF_056161185.1. NCBI lineage: Bacteria > Pseudomonadati > Pseudomonadota > Alphaproteobacteria > Rhodobacterales > Roseobacteraceae > Ruegeria > Ruegeria sp. ABV3_008. The sequence goes on from NZ_JBSWYP010000006.1 coordinate 34,570, forward strand.
GGCGGGAATTTCACGCGCGATGTCGTAGATTTCCTGATACGTATCGATGCCGCCAGCCCATTTATTCAGGCGTTCACGCCACTGTGCCCAAGGCTCAGGGTTATAGTTCGGGGCGCACATCTCTTCGGCCAGTTTGATCTGATCGTCCGGCAGGAAGGCCGGGCGGACACCGTTTTCGGCAAAGATCGTGTTTGGAAGCTGCGGCTCCGAGAAGCCAACTGTGTTCAACAACGCAGCCTCATTCGCACCTTGGATCAACGCCTGAGTGAAGTAGGAAGACTCCATCACTGCGTCTTGCAACTCGCCTCCGAGGCTATCGAAGACCTTGGCGGACATCGAGGTGTGCTCGGTGCCACAGAAGAACTTCAGGTTCACCGACTGCGAAACCACCGGCGCCATATTGGCGTAAGCCACAGCAGAGGCCCAAGTTTCAGCCCCGTCAATCAGACCTGTTTTCAGAGCGTCCAGTGTCTCTTCCCAAGCCACCGGAACCGGGTTCAGGTTCAGCAACTGCATTGCAATCCGGCCCAACTGCGTGCCGGTCACACGGTTCTTGGTGCCGAACAACTCTTCCAATTTGGTTACTGTGGGCTTGTCAGCAAAGGTCGAGCCCATTTGCAGTCCGCGCAGTTCGCAATGGGTAAACAGGAACTTCAACCCATGCCGTTTCTCCAGGGGGTCGCGGAGAATGCGCTGGCTCGCAGGGCTGTAGAAGAAGTGGTACTGCGCCGCGCGGCTCGGGAACATATAGGCGTAGTCCAACACGTTCAGATAGGGCGCGCCACCAGCCGAGTTCTGGGTCGAAGCGGCGTAGATATCAACGATTCCCTGCTGGGTTTTTTCAACACAGCTAAGTTGTCCGCAGATCTGATTGTCGCCGATGAACTCGATCCGAATCTCACCATCTGTGCGTTCTTCCAGATCACGCGCGAACTCGATAGCCCCGGCGCGTTCGATCAGAAGGTTGCGAGTGTTGAAGCCTGAAGCGCCAAACTTCAGCGTGTGCTTAGGCTCTTTTGAGAACCGTTTTTCGTACGTGGATTCAGCCGCTTGAGCCAGGTTGGCCAAGCTCATCGCTCCACCAAACCCACCCGCTGCCAGCAGAGTCGAACTCATACCGTAACGGCCAGCTACACGGAAGAAATCCCGCCGCGAAATACCACTTAGTTTCTTACCGATCTCCATTGCTTACCTCCCTGATCGCAATTATTGAGACGTTTTGTATCAAAAAAGGCTAGTATATTTCTTGCATCTTGCATAGAGTTTTTTCGACGGCGTGAGGAGGAGGCAGTCATGGAAGTGGATTATGCGGTTGTGGGCGCCGGGTCTTCGGGCTGCGTCATTGCCAACCGGCTGAGCGCTAATCCTAACACGACCGTTGCACTGCTAGAGGCAGGTGGCCGCGATACCAACCCATGGATTCATATCCCCGTTGGCTACTTCAAAACCATGCACAACCCATCGGTCGATTGGTGTTATCGCACCGAACCTGATCCTGGGCTGAACGGTCGATCCATCGACTGGCCACGCGGCAAGGTACTGGGCGGGTCATCCTCATTGAACGGTTTGCTCTACGTGCGTGGGCAGAAAGAGGACTACGATCGCTGGCGGCAAATGGGCAATGAGGGCTGGGGCTGGGACGATGTCCTGCCCCTGTTCAAGCGCTGCGAAGACCAGGAGCGAGGTGAAGATGAATTCCACGGCGTTGGTGGGCCCTTGTCCGTATCCAACATGCGTATTCAACGCCCGATCTGTGACGCGTGGGTGGCCGCAGCGCAGGCGGCGGGCTATCCGTTCAACCCCGATTACAACGGCGCGGAACAAGAGGGGGTGGGGTATTTCCAACTAACCACCCGCAATGGCCGCCGGTGCAGTGCAGCCGTTGCCTATCTGAAACCCATTCGGGATCGACAAAACCTAAACATCATTACAAATGCGCTCGTAACGCGCGTGGTTCTGGAGGGAAAGAAAGCAACCGGCCTGGTGTACCGGGATCGCTCTGGAACAGAGAAAACTCTGACCGTCCGGCGCGAAATCATTCTGTCCGGCGGAGCGATAAACTCGCCGCAAATCCTGATGCTTTCAGGGATCGGAGACCCAGACCACCTGAAGGAAAACGGTATCGAACCCCTGCACGCCTTGCCTGGTGTTGGCAAAGGACTGCAGGACCACTTGCAGGCTCGATTAGTGTTCAAATGCAATGAACCGACACTGAATGATGAAGTCCGCAGCCTGTTCAATCAGGCGCGTATCGCCCTGAAATACGCACTGTTCCGTGCTGGTCCTATGACCATGGCCGCCAGTCTTGCCACCGGGTTCATGAAAACCCGCGAGGATGTAGAGACGCCCGACATTCAATTCCACGTTCAGCCTTGGTCCGCCGACAGCCCTGGCGAGGGTGTTCATCCGTTCTCAGCCTTCACCATGTCGGTCTGCCAACTGCGCCCTGAAAGCCGGGGGGAGCTACGCTTGAACGGCCCGGATCCATCTAAATATGTCAAAATTATACCGAACTATCTGTCCACTGAAACGGATTGCCGAACCATTGTTGACGGGGTGAACATCGCGCGCAGAATAGCCAAGCATAATCCTTTGGCCTCGAAGATTTCAGAGGAATTTCGACCTACGGCTCAGCTGAGTTGCGACGACTATGAAGGCACGCTGGACTGGGTAAGATCAAACACCGCATCCATTTATCATCCAACCGGCACTTGCGCGATGGGAAGCACCGAAGCATCGGTCGTAGATGCAAAACTAAAAGTACATGGTATAGCAAACCTGCGTGTGGCCGACTGCTCGATCATGCCGGAAATCGTCAGTGGTAACACCAATGCGCCCGCCATCATGATCGGAGAGAAGGCTAGTGATTTGATACAGGCAGATGCGTGAGACAAGAATGGAGGGAAATGTGTTTGATCCCTCGGTTTGGCTGTTTGCTCTTCTCTCTGGAAATAGAAAACCAACATTGGGTCTCCAGTTATTTACCATTGCGGCATCCGCTTTTAGTGGGATTGAACTGGTCAACATGATCCGAAAAGGCAAATTCACGCCCGGAGTCTCGGTGTTCCAGTAGTTCGCCAACTTGGCAGGATAATTGATACACTTGGCAACTCCGTTCGGTGGCACGAACCTGCCCTGCGCCGGGCTTGTATTGAAAATCAATAGCGCGGACGAAGCTGCCATTTTCAGGCCGTTCAGTTGTGTAGATACGGTCGACGCTATTGACGATGGTTCTGCCCAACTGAAGCTTAGACGAGTAAATTCTCGCTACCCATTGAGCTTGCCTCGCTACTCTTGCGGTTTCTTACCAGACTCTTCTTCTTTGGACATGAAGCTTACGGTAAGAATTGAATCCGCGACCCACAGCTTGCAAAGGTAACTTGTGTGATCAAAGACAGTCCGAAGCGGACCATCATCGCCGGCTTGCTAGGTGTGACGGCGGCAATCAGCGTCGGAGTTGTTTGGTTCATAATGTATGGACCGGGGTCTTGGACTGACAACATATCCAATCGCGACCTTATTGACACGACGCCAGATGCTGGCCTGCCTAGAGAAGTGAACGGCCAATCCGCCAATCTCCTCTCGGCCTTCCACGGGCTTGATGCACTTCCACGCGTCTCAAATGTGATTTGCAGGGGGTCTGAGGGCAACACCGGAATGCCAGTGATCTTTTCTACTGAGATAGACATCGCGACTATGCAGGCCGGAGATTTTAAAGTCACTACCCGGTCAGGCGCCCTGGGGAAAATGCACTGCGCGTCTGTTCTCCCAGCTACAGACCCAGGGGAGTTGCGCACGGTTCTTTTGATAGGCCAATTGGGACCCGCCGAAACCGACCCACCGGTTAGGGTTGATGTTATCGGGCATTTGCAGACGATCGGCGGCATGCTTGATTTTCAGGGAGCTAGTATATCGGTGATACCCTTAGAAGACGGACCATCGATTGTTTTGGCCGAAGTTGTGGAGGACTGGACACTTGTCGGCACTTTGGGCCCGCGTCGCGTCAGGGGCAGCCTCTGCCCGACGGAAGGCGTCGTTCAGGCGGTCCGTGTGACGTGGGAGGGTGGTGTGACGCTTAAAGATGGCAGCGAAACAGGTGAGGCAGAACGCGATCTATATACCATCACCGTCGAGGCACCCGATGGGACCCGTCGTGAAGTGAAGCCGCTCGCGCTGGCCAACCTGGGTGACGGGGACAATAATCACATGCTTTGCATGGACACGACAGATCGGCCCATCTCAGTGTCCTTTCCAGAAGGCTTCTTTACGGACCCGAACGATGATTTGAACCCAGCGACAAAGATTGACATAACTCCGTATCGGTAAACATCCTGGCATGACCACTCCGCAGTCTTAGGGTATTTGGATACATCGCCTCATGCTGGTGAGTTGTAAGGTACAATAGGTTTGAGCGATGGAAGCCGAACAGAAGGACCGCTTAGGGCTAAAAGCGGTAGTGGCTCAGATGCTCGTTCAATGGCACTCAAGCATTCGAGTAGTGAAGGTGCTGATGCTCAAGTATTGAACAAAAAGTGCATCACATCGCCGTCCTTGACGATGTAGCCCTTACCCTCAGCCCGCATCTTGCCTGCCTCTTTCGCACCCTGTTCGCCGTTGGCGGCGATGTAGTCGTCATAGGCGATGGTCTCGGCGCGGATGAAGCCTTTCTCGAAGTCACCGTGTATGACGCCCGCTGCCTGCGGCGCTGCGGTGCCGGTGCGGATAGTCCAAGCGCGGGCCTCTTTCGGGCCGACGGTGAAATAGGTTTCCAACTTGAGCAGATCGTAACCGGCGCGGATCAGACGGTCGAGGCCGGGCTCTTCCAGACCCATCTCGCCCAAGAACATCTCGGCTTCGTCCTCTTCCAGCAGGCTGATCTCTTCTTCGATCTTGGCGCTGATGATGACGTGCGCGTTGCCTTGCGCGGCGGCCATTTCGGCTACCTTGGACGAGTATTCGTTGCCCTCGGCGGCTTCTTCCTCGGACACGTTGCAGACGTAAAGCACAGGCTTTGTCGTCAGAAGCTGTAGCATCTTCCAGGCCTTGGCATCTTCGTCCGAGACCTCAACCAGACGCGCGGGCTTGCCGTTTTCCAGCATCTCCTGCGCCTCAGCCAGCAGACGGTCCTGTTGCTGCGCCTCTTTGTCATTGCCTTTCAGCTTGCGCACCAGATTGGCGCGGCGCTTTTCGATGCTTTCCAGATCGGCCAGCATCAGTTCGGTCTCGATCGTGTCAGCGTCGGCCACCGGATCGACCCGGCCTTCCACATGGGTCACATCGCCGTCTTCGAAACAGCGCAGCACATGGGCGATAGCGTCGGTCTCACGGATATTGGCCAGAAACTGGTTGCCCAGCCCTTCGCCTTTCGACGCCCCCTTCACCAGACCGGCGATATCCACAAAGGTCATCCGCGTCGGGATGATCTGCTTCGAGGCCGCAATCGCCGCCAGCTTGTCCAACCGGTCATCAGGCACAGCCACGTCGCCCACATTGGGTTCAATGGTGCAGAACGGGAAATTCGCGGCCTGAGCGGCTGCGGTTTTGGTCAGCGCGTTGAAGAGGGTCGACTTGCCCACATTCGGCAAACCCACGATTCCCATTTTAAAGCCCATGACGGTCTCCTGATGCTTTTCGCGGCTGCTTCTAGGCGGGTCGGGGTGAATGCGCAAGCCAATGTGGGTGATGCGCGCCCTTCACCCTCACGCTGGTCTCACGGTTTTGTTCCACTGTTGTGTTCTTGGGCGCATTGAAAAGAGGCCGTTGGAATAAGCACGTCAAAAGGAACATCGAAGACCAAACGGAAATGTTCCTATGAAGAAAATCCTCGCCTTATCGGCTGTTCTGGCCTTAAGCGCCGGCATGGCGCATGCCCAGTCCATTATTCTAGGGGCTGGTTTCGCAGATTTCTCGGACAGCGACTCGGATGATCATGCGCTTATTGCGTTGGAGTATCAGCACCGCCCATTTCATCAGGCCACCCGGTTCAGCGTTGGGTGGGGCGCAGCCCTGTCGATCGACGAAGCGGGCGATACCCATATCGGCGCGGGTCTGGTTGGCCTCTATTCTCTGAACGACCGCTGGTTTCTGGAAGGCAGCGTTTTGCCAGGCTACTTTTCCGAAGCCGACGAGCTGAACGATCTGGGTGGCAGCTTTCAGATCCGCAGTCTTCTTGGGGTGGGTTACACACTGGACAATGGCAACAAGGTGTCGCTGACGATCACCCACAAATCCAACGCCAGCACGCAAGAGGATAATCCGGGCGTCAACGCCCTGCTTTTCCGCTATCACTTCGCGTTCTGAGGCTTTGCAGCTCAGGCGGGATTGATTTTCGGCAAAACTTTCTGCACATCAGGTCCGAACCTGACTGCAAGGACATGCCATGACCCGTATCGACGCCAAGTTTGCCGCTCTGAAAGCCGAGGGGAAAAAGGCCTTTGTCGCCTATGTGATGGCAGGCGACCCAGACTATGAGACCTCGCTTGAGGTCGTCAAAGGGCTGCCCGGCGCGGGGGTGGATGTGATCGAGCTTGGCCTGCCCTTTACCGACCCGATGGCGGATGGGCCGACGATCCAACTTGCAGGTCAGCGTGCCTTGGATGGCGGCATGACCCTGCAACGCACGCTGGATCTGGCGCGCGCGTTTCGGGAAACCGATGACACGACCCCGATTGTTCTGATGGGCTACTACAATCCGATCTACAACCGTGGCGTCGATGCGTTTCTGGAAGAGGCCAAAGCTGCGGGCATCGACGGCTTAATCGTCGTCGACCTGCCGCCCGAAGAAGACGAGGAGCTTTGCCTGCCCGCCCAAGCCGCGGGTCTGAACTTCATCCGCCTCGCGACGCCAACCACCGACGACAAACGCTTGCCCCGCGTGCTGCAGAACACCTCGGGCTTTGTTTACTACGTCTCGATCACCGGAATCACCGGAGCGGCGGAGGCGCAGACCACCAATGTCGGCCCCGAGGTCGCCCGGATCAAATCCGCCACCGACCTTCCGGTCATTGTTGGCTTTGGCATCAACACGCCCGAGAAATCGCAAGCCATCGCCTCGGTCGCGGATGGGGCTGTTGTTGGGTCGGCCATCGTCAGCCAGATCGGCGCGGGCAAGCCAGTGGCCGAGGTGCTGGATTTCGTGAAGTCCCTCGCGGATGGTGCCCATTCCGCATAAGCCCTGACGATCAGGTTGCTTTTGAGGCGCGGTTGACATGGGACAGCCGCGATTTTTTGATCTCGCGATAGCGTTGCGAAACTGCCCTATTGCCGGTTACACAGTTCGGGACAATTCAAGGAAGGTTCCCGAACATGCCCGTGATTACGACGATTGAAGACCTGCGCCGGATCTACGAACGCCGTGTGCCGCGCATGTTCTACGACTACGCCGAAAGCGGCAGCTGGACCGAACAGACCTTTCGCGAAAACAGCTCGGACTTCGAGAAAATTCGCCTGCGTCAAAGGGTGGCTGTGGATATGGCGGGTCGGTCGACTGCGTCGCAGATGATTGGAGAGGACGTGTCGCTTCCCGTTGCGCTTGCCCCGGTCGGGCTGACCGGCATGCAACACGCGGACGGGGAAATGAAGGCTGCCAAAGCTGCCGAGGAATTCGGCGTGCCCTTCACTCTTTCCACAATGTCGATCAACTCGATCGAGGATGTGGCTGAATACACCGGCAAGCCGTTTTGGTTCCAGCTCTACACCATGAAGGACGAAGACTATGTCAGGCGTCTGATACAGCGGGCCAAGGATGCCAAATGCTCTGCACTCGTGATTACGCTGGATCTGCAGATTCTGGGTCAACGCCACAAAGACCTGAAGAACGGCCTTTCTGCCCCGCCGAAACTCACACCCAAAACCATCGCCAACCTGATGACGAAATGGTCGTGGGGAATCGAAATGCTGCAAGCCAAGCGGCGTGAGTTTGGCAACATCGTTGGCCATGTCGAAGGTATCTCTGACGCCTCATCGCTGGGCGCGTGGACGGCTGAGCAATTCGACCCCAGCCTCGACTGGACAAAGGTCGAAAAGCTGATGGAGCAATGGGGCGGCAAAGTGATTCTGAAAGGCATACTCGACGCCGAAGATGCCAAGATGGCCACCAAACTCGGAGCGGACGCTATTATTGTGTCGAATCACGGGGGCCGCCAACTGGACGGTGCGCTGAGTTCAATTCGCATTCTGCCCGAGATCATGGACGCTGTCGGCGGCGATGTCGAAGTGCATCTGGACAGCGGCATCCGCTCGGGTCAGGACGTCCTCAAGGCTTTGGCACTGGGGGCAAAGGGCACCTATATCGGCCGCGCTTTCGTCTACGGGCTAGGCGCGATGGGTCAATCCGGCGTGACGACCGCCTTGGACGTCATCCAGAAGGAGCTTGATACTACAATGGCCCTGTGCGGCGAGCGCAATGTCGCAGATCTGGGCCGTCACAACTTGCTTGTGCCAGAAGATTTCGGCGGGCGCTGGCAAAGCTGAACCGTCCCAGGGGGCGCTGCCCCCGCCGCACCTGAAGGCGCGATTCCCCCGAGGTATTTTTGAACAGAAGAAGCAACGGGCGCTTCGGATCTTCTTCTGTTTGGAAATACCTCGGAGCGCGAGGCAGAGCCTCGCAAAATACTGCTTTCCAAACCACAAGAAACAAGCTAAGGACGCGGCTTCACGCGGGCATACAGCCTTGGAGGATGCCCGCCCTAACATTGGAGAATATATCATGGCTGGAGAGATTCCTGATCTCGTAGCTCTGGAACGGACGGGGACAGGCAAGGGCGCCGCTCGTCAGACCCGCCGCGAAGGCATGGTTCCGGGTGTTGTATTTGGTGGCGACAAAGATCCGCTGGCAATCAAGATCCCGTTCAACGAACTGTTCAAGCGCCTGAAAGCAGGCCGGTTCAAGTCGACCCTGTGGAACCTGAAGGTTGAAGGCCACGAAGACGTACGCGTCATCTGCCGCGACGTACAGCGTGACGTCGTCAAAGACCTGCCGACCCACCTGGATCTGATGCGCCTGCGTCGGACCACCAAGATCGCGCTGTTCATCCCGGTTGAATTCGTCAACGAAGAAGCAGCCCCCGGCATCAAGAAGGGCGGCGTTCTGACCGTTGTTCGCCCGGAAGTCGAACTGATGTGCACCGCTGGCGACATTCCTGAGAAGATCACCGTTGATCTGACAGGCATGGAGATCAACGACGTTGTCACCATCTCGTCGGTTGACCTGCCCGCAGGCACCAAGCCGACCATCGACCGTGACTTTGTGATCGCCAACGTTTCGGCACCGACCGGTCTGTCGACCAGCGACGACGAAGACGGCGAAGAAGTGGCCGCGGACGAAGTAGAAGTCGTCGGCCAGGAAGAAGCTGAAGAATAAATCCGAATTCGAATTGTCGGATTGTGAAACGGGGCCCAACATCGGGCCCCGTTTTCTTTTGCCATCGGACTGGAAAACGGATGCCATTTCATGCCATCACCCCTCTGCGCTGAAGGCATGCGAAAGAGGATTGTGGCATGAAGCTATTTGTCGGATTGGGGAACCCGGGATCGAAATATGCCCACAACCGGCACAATATCGGCTTCATGGCGCTGGACCGGATTGCCGATGATCATGGTATTGGCCCATGGAAATCCAAGTTTCAGGCCGAGATTGCCGAGGGGCGTCTTGGGCACGAAAAGGTGCTTCTGATCAAGCCGCAGACCTTCATGAATCGCTCGGGTCAATCCGTGGGCGAGGCGATGCGGTTCTACAAGCTCGACTCAACCGACGTGACCGTTTTCCACGACGAGCTGGACCTTGCGCCTGGCAAAGTACGGGTCAAGGCGGGCGGTGGTCATGCAGGGCATAATGGGCTGCGATCCATTCATGAGCATATCAGTCCGGCCTATGATCGGGTGCGTTTGGGCATCGGGCATCCCGGACGGAAAGAGATGGTCTCGCCCTATGTTCTGGGTGACTTTGCCAAAGCCGATGGGGACTGGCTGGAAGACGTACTGCGCGGCGTTGCAGACGGCGCGGGCCATCTTGCGGATGGTGACGGCGGCAAGTTCATGAATGCGGTGGCTTTGCGTACTGCGCCGCCCCGCTCTTCCACCTCGCCAAAGCCCGAAAAATCGGCCCCAAAACCTGAGGCGAAGCCTGTGCCCGAAAAAGACAACCGCTCGGCCATGCAAAAGCTGTTGGACAAGTTCAAATAGCCTGCGCGCTTGGTGCCGTAAGGTCTTGATTGCGGAATGCGGCGTCTCGCGCTCCTATACCAACCGAGAGGGAGGCATTTCATGAAAGCTCTGTTCAAATGGGTGTTGCGGATCACTCTGGCATTGGTCCTGGCCGCAGTGGTTGTCGGCGTCTGGAAACGCGAAGAAATTCAACGTCTATTGGCCGTGAACTCTTTGTTTTCCGAAGAGAAGATCGTCCAAAATTTCTCTCACATGGATGAGGCTTTCCTGACCGCCGATCTGCCCCGAGGCAACGGCCCAACGTGGGAGCTGCCTTACGGCCCCGGCTTTGACTTGCCCGAAGGGACCGATGACTGGATTGGGGATCGCGCGGTCACCTCACTTCTGGTGATGCAGGACGGTCAGATCCGGTTCGAGGAATATTATCTGGGGACAGGTCCCGACGATCGTCGCATCTCCTGGTCGGTGGCCAAAAGCTATCTTTCGGCGCTTCTGGGGATTCTGCTGGACGAAGGCGCGATCACATCGCTTGATGATCCGGTGGTGAAATACGCGCCCAACCTGACCGGCAGCGCCTATGAGACCGCCTCCATCCGCAATGTGCTGAACATGGCCAGCGGGGTGGTCTTTGACGAGGACTATTTTGACCCGAACTCTGACATCAACCGAATGGGTCGCGTACTGGCCCTTGGCGGTGAGTTGGATGATTTCACCATCGCGCTACAGGACAGCTTCATCGAACCTGGGGAGAGCTGGCAATATGTGTCGATCGACACGCATGTCATCGGCATGGTGATCCGGGGCGCCACCGGGCGCAGCGTCACGGAGTTGATGACCGAGAAGATCGTGCAGCCCCTGGGGCTGGAACGTGACGGCTATTATGTCACCGACGGGGCTGGCGTGGCTTTTGTGCTGGGTGGTCTGAACTTCACCACGCGCGACTTTGCGCGCTTCGGCCAGGTGATCCTACAGGGAGGAGAGCATGACGGCGAGCAACTGGTGCCCGCGGAATGGATCAAGGAATCGACCTGGCCCAGCGCCCCGACCGAGCCGGGAAAGATCGGCTACGGCTATCAGTGGTGGATCCCTATTGGCGCGCATGAAGGAGAATTTCTGGCCCGCGGGGTCTATGGGCAATATATGTATTTCGACCAGCCTCGTGGCGTTCTGATCATGACAACCGGTGCGGATCGCAAATTCCGTGAACCGGGCGTCAACGAACAGAATGTCGAAATGTTCCGCAGCATCGCGCAAAGCCTGTAAGGTGAGCCTTATGCAGAAAGAAGACAGCATCAATGTTCTCGGCGGCGTTCTGGCCGATTGCTCGAAAGACCCGTTGACCGGGTTCTTCCGCGACGGGGCCTGCAACACCTGCATCGAGGATCAGGGCAGCCACACTGTCTGCGCCGTCATGACGGCCGAATTTCTGGCCTATTCGAAATACGTTGGCAACGACCTCAGCACCCCTCGACCCGAGTTCAACTTTCCGGGCCTCAACCCCGGGGACAGCTGGTGTCTTTGCGCTGGTCGCTTCCTTCAGGCGCATGACGAAGGCTGCGCACCCAAGGTCCATCTTGAAGCCACGCATCAGCGCGCGCTTGAGATCGTGCCGCTGGACATCCTGCGCCAACACGCAGCGCGCGCCAATTGACGGCGGGCGGGTAACAGGAAGACATAATCCGAACGGAGGAGACCGCGGTACGTCGAGCGGTTCGAAACTGGTCTGCACGAACGACAAAGAAAAACCGGCCCCGCTCTTGGGGCCGGTTCTGCCTGTTCCGGTCTGTCCGAGATCAATCCGCCGTGCGGCCTTCGGTGTCAGACATGTCGAAGTTCAGGTATTTGGCGACGGTCTGAACGTCCTTGTCGCCGCGTCCGCACATATTCATGCAGATCAGGTGATCATTCGGCAGATCGGGTGCAATCTTCATCACATGGGCCAGTGCGTGGCTAGGCTCCAGCGCCGGGATGATGCCTTCGGTGGCACAGCAGAGCTGGAACGCCTCAAGCGCCTCTTTGTCGGTGATGGCGACATAGTTCGCGCGGCCAATATCGTTCAGCCATGAATGCTCAGGCCCGATGCCCGGATAATCCAGACCGGCCGAGATCGAATAGCCTTCGAGAATCTGCCCGTCATCGTCTTGCAGCAAATAGGTCCGGTTGCCATGCAGCACACCAGGACGACCACCGGTCAATGAGGCGCAATGCTCCATCTTCTCGTTCACGCCTTTGCCACCGGCTTCGACGCCGATGATGTTGACATCTTTGTCGTCGAGGAAGGGGTAGAACAGGCCCATCGCGTTCGAGCCGCCACCGATGGCAGCGATGATCGTGTCGGGCAGACGGCCCTCGGCCTTCATCATCTGCTCTTTGGCTTCCTTGCCGATGATCGACTGGAAATCGCGAACCATAGCCGGGTACGGGTGCGGACCGGCCACGGTGCCGATGCAGTAGAACGTGTCGCGCACATTGGTCACCCAGTCGCGCAGCGCGTCGTTCATCGCGTCCTTCAGCGTCCCACGGCCCGAGGTCACCGGAATCACCTCGGCACCTAGCAGACGCATGCGGAACACGTTCGGCGCCTGGCGCTGCACGTCATGGGCGCCCATATAGACGATACATTTCAAGCCGAACTTGGCACAGACAGTGGCTGTGGCCACGCCGTGCTGCCCTGCCCCGGTTTCCGCGATGATCCGGGTCTTGCCCATGCGGCGCGCCAGAATGATCTGGCCCAACACGTTATTGATCTTATGCGCGCCGGTGTGATTCAGCTCATCACGTTTGAGGTAAATCTTCGCCCCGCCCAGATGCTCGGTCAGGCGCTCTGCGTAGTACAGAGGCGACGGGCGGCCCACATAGTTTGCCCAGAGGTCGTCCATCTCGGCCCAAAACGTCGGATCATCCTTGGCTTTGTCATATTCTTCTTCCAGCGACAGGATCAGCGGCATCAGCGTCTCGCTGACAAAACGCCCTCCGAAAATGCCAAAACGTCCCTGTTCGTCAGGGCCGGACATGAAGGAATTGAAAAGATCGTTGGCCATGGAAGTCTCCCGCGTCGTATCCGTTGTTCATAGGAGGTAGCGGCAGGTTTTGCCATGGGCAAAACGCCTCATTCGGCAGCCAGGGTATGATGCCGCCAAAGCTCAAGCGCTTGCTCAGTCGTTGGGACCCCTATGCAAGGGAAATGGTGGAACTGGTTCACATCCGCCAATCGGTTCGCCTCCAGCATCAGGCGACGGTGTGGGCCTGATTGGGCGAAGGTCAGCATCGCTTCGATATCGTGCCAGACGCTGAGCGAGAAATAGAGACCGTCTTGACGGAAAGTCGCCGCGTGCAAGCATAGCGGATCACCCCGCGCCTGACGCAAAGCCTGCCCTGCTCGCCAGAAAAACTCTGGCGCGTTGTACCAGTGTTTCAGAGAAACGCCGCCTATTGCCGCCAGCATGTTTGTACCCCTCCGTCGAGAGATACGGCGCGCATGCGAGATCAGATCACCGCGTCGCGTCAATAAATGCCTTCATCAGGGCGGCATCTTTCACCCCCGGCGCGCTTTCGACGCCGGATGCGACATCAACCTGACGCGCGCCAGTCATGCGGATCGCCTCGGCCACATTGTCAGGAGTCAAGCCACCGGCCAGCATCCACGGCTTGCGCCAGTATTTGCGCCCCGCCAGCAGACGCCAGTCAAAAGCCAACCCATTGCCGCCAGGCAGAACAGCATTCTTTGGCGGCTTGGCGTCGATCAATAGCTGATCCGCCACGTCGCTGAACGCATCAATGGCGGTCAGGTCTGCCTCATCGGCCACACCGATCACCTTCATCAACGGCAAGCCATACCGGTCCTTGATCTGCTGCACGCGCTCGATCGACTCGCCCCCATGCAGCTGCAGGATATCGAACGGAGCGTTCTGCGTGATGTCGTCCAGTACCTCATCCGAGGCATTCACCACCAAGGCCACCTTGGCCACGCCCGCCGGCACATGGGTCGCCAACTCGGCGGCCTGCTGGGACGAGACATAGCGGGGGGATTTGGCGAAGAAGTTGAACCCCAGATACCGCGCGCCTGCATCAACAGCAGCGCGCACGTGATCAGGTGCGGTCAAACCGCAGATTTTGACAGACACATCAGGCATTGCTTTGGCTCAGCTTGCCTCATCCAGAATGGCGAGAACCTCGTCCTTGCCTTCATTCTGCTTTTTCTTGAGCTTCTTGACCTCGCGCTCAAGCTTGCGCACTTCGCCTTTTTTGACGGTCGCATCGCGACGATGCTTATGTTCGCGCATCCATTCCCACAGGAACCCGATGACCAGACCGGCCACAACGCCGCCCAGCACCACCAGAAACAGCGGTAGCGAGGTAGACAGGTTGAAACCCAGCAGCTCGGCCAGAGGGTCGGGCATAAGCTTGAGTTCAACGGATTCTACGTTGGCAAGGGAGACCGAGACCAAGATGATCCCCAGTGCCCCCAGAAAAGCATATCGAATGTAGCGCATCATAAGGTCAGGCTTTACCGTTCAATCGGTCCCTAAGCAACTTACCCGTCTTGAAAAACGGCACGCATTTTTCTTCGACCTGCACAGTTTCGCCGGTGCGCGGATTGCGACCCACCCGCGCGTCGCGCTTTTTTACCGAGAACGCGCCAAATCCGCGCAGCTCGACCCGGTCGCCACGCGACATCGCATCGGTGACTTCCTCGAAAACTGTATTCACAATCCGCTCGACATCGCGTTGATACAAATGCGGGTTTTCATCAGCAATTTTTTGAATCAATTCAGAACGGATCATGCGCGCTACCCTCCCAGGCGACCGGTTTACCATCTCTAGTGTTCTGGACAGTATAGAAAAAAACCCTGTTCGGGGGAACGTAAACTCTGTGTGTAGAAGCTGCTATTTCGGGCAAACTCGCATGATTTTTGGCTTGAACACCCAAAATCCCGTTCATGCACATAGTATGTACATTTAATCGCCCAATTCGGGAACTTGTTGATTCGCAACAAAAACGGCCCCGCACATATGTACGGGGCCGTTGAATTGTATCGGGTCAGAGACCGGGTTTAGTCGCCGGATTTCAGCGCTGCACCCAGGATATCGCCCAGCGATGCGCCCGAGTCGGAGGAACCGTACTGTTCCACGGCCTCTTTCTCTTCGGCGATCTCGCGTGCCTTGATCGACAGGCCCAGACGGCGAGTCTTGCTGTCGACATTGGTGACGCGGACGTCGACTTTGTCGCCGGTGTTGAAGCGCTCAGGACGCTGCTCTGCACGATCACGCGACAGGTCCGAACGACGGATGAACGACTTCATGCCTTCGTACTCGACCTCGATGCCACCATCTTCGATCGCAGTGACTTCAACAGTGATGACCGAGCCACGCTTCACGCCGCCCACGGCTTCGGCGAACTTGTCACCGCCCAGGGCTTTGATCGACAGCGAGATACGCTCTTTTTCAACGTCAACTTCCGAAACGACGGCCGAAACCATGTCGCCTTTGCGGTAGTTCTGGATCGCATCCTCGCCACGCTCGTCCCAGGACAGGTCGGACAGGTGAACCATGCCGTCGATGTCGCCTTCGAGGCCAATGAACAGACCGAATTCGGTGATGTTCTTGACTTCGCCTTCAACCTCGGTGCCTTCGGGGTGTGTTTCTGCAAACACTTCCCATGGGTTGCGCTGAGTCTGCTTCAGGCCCAGAGACACGCGGCGCTTGGCGCCGTCGATTTCCAGAACCATGACGTCGACTTCCTGGCTGGTCGAAACGATCTTGCCGGGGTGGACGTTTTTCTTGGTCCAGGACATCTCGGAGACGTGGACCAGACCTTCGACACCGGCTTCCAGCTCGACGAACGCGCCGTAGTCGGTGATGTTGGTGACGCGACCCTGATGGACCGAGCCCAGCGGGTACTTGGCAGCAACCAGATCCCACGGATCTTCCTGCAACTGCTTCATGCCCAGGCTGATGCGATGGGTCTCTTTGTTGATCTTGATGACCTGAACCTTGATGGTTTCGCCGATCGTCAGGATCTCGGACGGGTGGTTTACACGGCGCCATGCCATGTCGGTGACGTGCAGCAGGCCGTCAACGCCGCCCAGGTCAACAAACGCACCGTATTCGGTGATGTTCTTGACAACACCCTCGACGGTCTGACCTTCGGACAGGTTGCCGATAACTTCGGCGCGCTGTTCGGCACGCGATTCTTCCAGGATTGCGCGACGCGACACAACGATGTTGCCACGGCGGCGGTCCATTTTCAGAATCTGGAACGGCTGCTTCAGACCCATCAGCGGGCCAGCGTCGCGCACGGGGCGAACGTCAACCTGAGAGCCGGGCAAGAACGCAACTGCTCCACCCAGATCAACGGTGAAGCCACCTTTGACGCGACCAAAGATTGCGCCTTCGACGCGCTGGTCGTCGGCATATGCTTTTTCCAGACGGTCCCATGCCTCTTCACGGCGGGCCATCTCACGCGAGATGACAGCTTCGCCACGGGCGTTTTCTGCGGCGCGTAGGTAAACTTCGACCTCGTCTCCTACAGCGATTTCAGGGGCTTCGCCGGGATTTGCGAATTCTTTCAGATCAACGCGGCCTTCCATCTTATAGCCTACGTCGATGATGGCTTGGCCGGCTTCGATCGCCAGAACCTTACCTTTGACAACAGAACCCTCTTCGGGTGTGTCCATTTCGAAGCTTTCATTCAGGAGGGCTTCGAATTCCTCCATGGATGCGTTAGCCATGTGGCGTTGTTTTCCTTTACATACGTTTTTGCTGGCCGAGCGGTTGTTTCCGCCGGTCTTGTTTCATGGTGTCTGCAGGCGTGACCCAGTGCGCATCTGACTACACAAACACAAAGGGCCGAGGTAACCCGGCCCTGCTCAGATACGTCATCCGGACGTTGACCGCCCTTGTTCAGACAGCGCGCGTATAGGCTGTTTCAGCCAGATACGCAAGGGCAAAGCCGAAATCTCGGCACCGCAGCGGGTGTCGAAGATTACTCTGCCCATGCCCAAGCGCCCTAGAACAATTGCAGGTCCTTCGCACCGCTTTGGATTTCGGCCAGGTTCGGCATGTTCTGAACCACAACCGGAGCCGGCTTTGCGCCCGGCATGGCCACAGTGGGTTTCACTGCAGCCGACTTGCCAAAAGCTGGCTTCTTCAGTTCACCCCGAATATCGCGCAGAAGCGTTTTGTGATCCGGCATTGTTTGCAGAATCTCATTGAGGTGCATGCGCGCGCCCTTCCACCAATGGAACCAGATCGGTTTCTTCAATGGGCGCAGACGGTCGCGGATGCCTTCTCCATAGCCAGTATCATAGACCTGTTTGCCCAACAGAACCGTCTGGTAGACGCGATGATCGAACAGGGATACGAACTCGATATCATGCTCCATCGGCAAGCGATGCTGCCAGAGTTCAAGGTTCTCGGCCAACCGGTCAGGCAGTTTCATTTCGGTCCGCGCATCGATCCAGTATTGGTCATCGGTGCGGTTACCAAGGCGGTAGTGCAGACAGATGAACTCCAAAACCTCGTTATAGAGCTTGTCCATCTGCCGGTTGTAACGCGTCCGCAAAGCTGGTTCGATGTCCTGCGTCGGCAGATGCTCGGCGAACCAGCGCACGGCATGGTCGATCATGTGAATCGCGGTGCTTTCCAAAGGCTCAATGAACCCGCCAGACAGGCCGATTGCCACGCAGTTCTTGACCCATGCGTTACGCACGCGCCCAACGCGCATCGGGATCACGCGCGGCGTCAAACCCTTGCCGCTGTCGCCCAGCCACTCAAGATATTCATCTGCTGCCTGATCATCCGTCCGGTGCGCCGATGAGAACACATAGCCCGTGCCCACTCGGTTGAAGAGCGGCACGCGCCATGTCCACCCTGCCCCAAGCGCGGTTGAGCGTGTCAGGCTTTCGATCTTTTCCGGATCCGGATGTTCAATCTGCAACGCCATGGCCCGGTCATTCGGCAGATAGTCCGAGTAATCCATGAAGGGTTCACCCAGAGCCTGGTTGATGATCAACCCACGGAACCCTGTGCAGTCAATGACCATTTCGATGTCGTGACGGCCTTTCCGCTCCAGCATCAGGTGACTGACATTGCCCTGCTCATCCAGCTCGACCGATTGCACCTCATCCTGAATATGCTCAACACCGCGCTTGGTACACACCTTGGTCAGCATGCCCGCGAACTTCACGGCGTCCAGGTGATAGGCGTACCCAAAGCGCTGCTCGAATTCCGGTGCCCCCAAGGGCCGCGCGCCTTTGCACATCCGTCCCAGATCATCATGCGGTGAGATGGACTGCGTGAAATCCCGATCTCCGTTGCCAAAACGCAGGAAATACTCGGCCGTCTCCAACCCCTCCAGCATCTGACCATGGGCAAACGGGTTCACATAGTCGATGCGATTGCCCTTGGCGTCCTTGTTCCAATTGCAGAACTTCACGCCCAGCTTGAATGAGGCATTGGTTTCGCGAAAAAAGTCCCGCTCGGAAATACCTGCTTGCCTGAGTGTGACCGGCATTCTCGGAACCGTTGCCTCACCCACACCGACGGTCGAGATATTGGGGCTTTCGATCAGGCAGATACGTGGGCGATCCTTGGGCGCGGAGGTGCGCGACAGCACCATCTCTAAAATCAACGCGGTCATCCAGCCCGCGGTCCCACCACCCACGATGGTGATTTTGCGCAAACGTTTGGTCATGTTTGTCTGTCCCTGTTGGCTTAGGGAATTTTGTGGCTACTTCCCCCTTTTTTGGAGGTTTACGGCGGCCTTCCCTTTATTGCTTGTGAGGGGAGCATAACAGTTTTGTTACATCTGGCTAGGGTCCTGTCGATGTGGCTATTTTACCCTTCTTGCGCAGATGCTTACTAGGTTTCACTTGATCTTTTAGCCCCAATTTGATGGCGATAAAAATCCGGTAACGGCGAGGTGTGTCAAATTGAAACTCGACCACGTTCCAGGTTCAGATCTCTTCGCCCTCTTTCAAAAGCTCATCGATCAGCGCACGCTGCAGATCGCCGCTGTCACCCCCTCCGAACTCAGCCGCTCCGCCCGAATACAGAGTGCCATAAGTGTTTGCGATGTTCACCGTCTGCGCCAGGCCCGAGATCAGCTGATCCTTTTTCAGCGGCGACAGCGGGTGGATGAACACGGCCCACAGGGTTCCGTTGGCAATCGCATAGCGCGCGTCCAGCGTGCTGTCGAAATTGGCCTGCATCATCCGTTGCAGATCCTCCACAGACAGATCTGCCGTGCTGCTGATGGGCACCATAGCGCGCATTCGATCGGCCACTACATCGGTGATCACCAGAACCGGCACATCCGCAATGGTGATCTGGAACCCTGGCCCGCTGGGCTGCGTTTCCGGGTCAAGCGCAAAGAGAATCCTGCCCAACCGCTCATATGTCATCGGAGGTTCGCCCTCAGGCACGGGCGGTTCGGCCTGTTGCGCGCTCACGCTGCCGGCGATGAGGAACAAAATCACAGCTAGTCGGATCATGAGGCCGCTCCCATAGTTACCCCCCTACCTTAGAAAGCAACCGGGTCACTGGCCAAACAAAGCTGTGTGAAGTGTTTTTGCGTGCAATCCAGATATTTGAACGATCTGCACAGTTTCGCGGCTTTTCTGCGATTACACGTACAAAACTCCTGTCCTAACTTTGTCACATCGGCCGAGGGGATACCTCAGCCCTGATCTGAAAATGAAAGGATGACCCAAATGAAATCGCTCGTCTTCACTGCTTTTGTTGCTGCGCTTGCCCTGTCGGCCCCGGCCTTTGCTGTGGATGAAATCAACGTCTCCAAAGGCATCTCGGCGGCTGGCGCGCCGCTTGCTGCGCATGGGGTGGATCTGGTCGAGCTGGTCAACAGCGGCAACCCGGTCGAGGGTTTTGCAACCCACTCGGCCACCTATAATGGCGCGTCCTACTACTTCACCACCACCGAAAACCGCGAGGCGTTCGAGGCCAACCCGGCGGCCTACCTGCCCCAGCACGGCGGCTTCTGCTCGTTTGGTGTCTCGGTTGGCAAGAAGTTCGACGGTGACCCGGATCAGTACCTGATCGCGGACGGCAAATTGTTCCTGTTCCTGAACGCCGAAACCCGCGCAGCCTTCCTAAAAGACGTGGATGGCACGGCCAAAACTGCCAACGACCAGTGGGCAAACATCAAGAGCATCGCCGTCGGCGAACTCTGATCTCCCAAAAACAACGGCCCGCAGCTACGCTGCGGGTCTTTTCTGTGTGATGATTTCGACAGCCTTTGCCAGAGCGTCGTCGATGCTCAGTTCGGACGTGTCCAGCAGAACGGCATCTTCGGCGGGTTTCATGGGGGCGGTGCTACGCTCCGCATCGCGTGCATCCCGTTCGCGCACATCGGCCAGGACCTGATCACGCGATACATCAGACCCTTTGGCGCTAAGTTCCAAAAACCGGCGTTCAGCCCGCACCTCCGCGCTGGCGGTGACGAACAACTTTACCTCAGCCTCGGGGCAGATCACCGTCCCGATATCACGCCCATCCAGTACTGCCCCGCCCGCGCGCCGGGCAAAGGCACGTTGGAAATCGACCAGAGCCGCCCGGACCTCGGAGATAACAGCAACTTTTGACGCCGCCTGCGCGATCTCAGCCGTACGCAGATCGCCTTGCTCCAGTTCCTCTGCGGTCAGAGCTTGGGTCGCAGCGACGGGATCAACCCCATCCAGCACGCGCCGTCCTACCGCTCGATACAACAGCCCCGTATCCAGATGAGCAAACCCGAAATGCGACGCGACGCCTTTCGAGATCGTCCCCTTGCCCGCCGCCGCTGGGCCATCAATGGCGACGGTAAAGCTCATACCCGTTCGACCTTGGCACCCAACGAGGCCATCAGCGGCTCGAAGATCGGGAAAGAGGTCGCGATCGGGCCGCCATCATCGACCGAAACGGGCGTTTTCGCGCCCATGCCCATCACCATGAAGGACATCGCGATCCGGTGGTCCAGAAAGCTCTCGCAGGTGCCACCACCGGGAACGTTGCCGATGCCCAGCCCTTCGACCGTCCACCAATCGTCACCTTCATTCACGGTCACGCCATTGGCCCGCAACCCGCGCGCCATCGCGTCGATCCGGTCGCTTTCCTTGACTCGCAGCTCTTTCACGCCGCCCATAATCGTGGTGCCGGTCGCATTGGCGGCCACCACAGACAGAACCGGGTATTCGTCGATCATCGAGGCGGCGCGCTCGGCCGGGACATCGATCCCCTTCATGTCGGGCGAGTATTTGGCACGCAGATCGGCAACTGGCTCACCGCCCTCTTCGCGTTCGTTTTCATAGGTCAGGTCCGCGCCCATCTCGCGCAGAGTGGAGAAGAGGCCCGCACGGGTCGGGTTCAGGCCGATGCCAGGCACCAACACGTCCGAACCGGGGGTGATCAGCGCCGCGCAAACCGGGAAAGCCGCGCTCGACGGGTCACGCGGGACGGCAATAACCTGAGGTTTCAGCTCGGGCCGACCGGTCAGCGTGATCACGCGGCCCTCATCTGTATCTTCAACAGTGATCTCTGCACCGAAACCGACCAGCATCCGTTCCGAGTGGTCACGAGTAGCTTCTTTCTCGATCACAACGGTCTTGCCGGGTGCGTTCAGGCCAGCCAGCAGTACAGCAGATTTCACCTGCGCCGAAGGAACCGGAACCTCATAGCGAACCGGGGTCGGATCTGCTGCGCCCACGATGGTCATCGGCAGGCGCCCGCCCGAGCGGCCAACCGACTGCGCGCCAAACAGCGCAAGCGGATCGGTAACCCGCGCCATCGGACGTTTGTTCAGGCTGGCATCACCCGTGAAGGTCGCCGTGATCGGAGAGGTTGCCATCGCGCCCATGATCAGCCGCACGCCGGTGCCCGAGTTGCCACAATCGATCACCTGATCGGGTTCGGCAAAGCCACCGACACCGACACCATGCACGGTCCATTCACCGCCGCCATGGTCGGTCACCTCGGCCCCGAAGGCACGCATGGCCTTGGCGGTGTCCAGAACATCCTCGCCCTCAAGCAGGCCCGAGATCTTGGTTTCCCCAACCGCCATCGCGCCAAGGATCAGTGACCGGTGCGAGATCGACTTGTCGCCGGGCACCTCAGCCGTTCCGTTCAACGGGCCGCAGGGATGCGAGGTCATCGGGATGGGCGTGCCGTGTCCGGACATGGGGGCTCCTGTTTTCGCTATCAGTCCATGCCGATTAGCGAATTGGGACCAGTTGGTCCAGCGGCAATAAGGGGATGGGTGCCTCTCAGGTCTCTCCCAGCCATTTTGCCGGGTTTTCCTCGGCGATTTGGCGAAAGATCTCTTCGCCCAGAACGTTGCGCAACCGGATACAGACCGCCTTTTCCGACAATGCCTGTTGCCGGGTTATGTAATAGTCTGAGCCGAACAAAACACGCGACCGCAGGCGTTCGCTTTCCTCATCCTCACCCATCAAAAATAAACGCAGGAATGGAGCATAGTCTTCGAACTGGAAAAGGGTGTAGGAGATATCCGTCCACAGGCCTTCGTAGTCTCCGCTGCCGATCAAGTCGCGAATGGATCTCAGCCAATTCCGGTTGAATGCATCGTCCAAAGGGTCGCTGTGATCGGGATTGACGTAGGCATGCCAATCTCGCTGCCCACCAAAATGTGCCAGACAGATCCGGAGGTTGGGAAAGGCGCGCATCACCGGGATAAACGCCTCTGGTTCCGTATAGCGGTCGGCCCAATAGTCGGAAAGATGCCGCCCCTGAACACCGCCTCGCGAACAATGCGACATTACCGGCAGGTTCTTGTCCTGCAAGCGCGGATAGACATGCTGCATCAGGACCGGGTCATTCGGCGCAAAGCCTAAACGGGGATAGAGCTTGACCCCGCGAAACCTCAGATCGTCAATGGCGCGCCACAGCTCGGTGGCATTGGGATCGGCCCGCGGGTCGATCGTTGCGAAGGGAACCACCGAGGGGCCAACCTCAGGGTCAGTGGAGAGCTGCGCCAGTTCGTCGTGCTGGTCGCGCAGCAGAACCTCGGGCGCGCCGAAGCCAAAGGCCGAAAGATCCATCGGCAAAACGACAAAGCGGGTATTGCTGGGGTAGTGTCGCCGCAGGTTGTCCAGAATCTCGCGCTGGCTACCCTCTTCCGTTTCCTGCTGAAAGCGATAGAGCCGATCCAGTTTATCTGCGACACCGGGCTGGCCGATCAGTCGGGCACCAAAAGCCAGAGCCTTGATCAACCACGGCATCTTCTTGAACGGTTTGAGCGCCGGATAGGGATAGTCCTCGGGCACGTGGCGCGAATGAAACAGATGCGTGTGGCAGTTGGTAATCCGAAAATCAGACATGGTAATCCTTGAAATAAGCTATGCTGAAAACGCGTAACGCGCACAGACTAGCATAGCGTGCAGGATTACAGAAATTTGAAACGGATCAGGCGTCTGTCCGGCGGAAGGTCAGATAGTGCGGTGTCCGCCCTTCCCGCAGGGCCTTTTGCTCATAGCGGGTCGAGATCCAGTCGTCCCAAGGCTCGCGCCAATCGACAGGGCGTTCAGCCAACCACTCGAAACCAGCGCGGGGTACTTCCTCAAGCGTCTGGCGCACGTAGTCAGGAATGTCGGTGGCAACACGGAAGATCGAGCCGGGCTTCAGGACACGCGCCAGAGGCTCCAGATGTTCGGGCGTCACGAAGCGGCGGCGGTGGTGGCGCGTTTTGGGCCACGGATCTGGGTAGAGCAGGAAGGCGCGTGAAATGCTGGCCTCGGGTAGCACATCGAACAGGTCGCGCGCATCACCGGGATGCACCGCGAGGTTTTCGACCCCTGCCTGACGGATCTTGCCGAGCAGCATGGCGACACCGTTGATGTATGGCTCGGCCCCGATGATTCCGATATCGGGGTTGTTTGCGGCCTGATGCACCAGATGTTCACCACCGCCAAAGCCAACCTCAAGCCAGACATCCTTCCCGCCAAACAACGCGTCGAGGTCCAGCGGGTGGCGTTCGGGGTTCGTCTCCCAATCAACAGCGCCAGGCGATAGGGCATCGAGGTCTTCGTTCAGATACGTCTTCTGGCTTTGCTTCAGGGTTTTGCCTTTGAAGCGACCATAGAAGTTTCTGCGGGGGCGTTGGGGTGTCTGGTTGCTCATGGCGGTGCCATTACTGTGGCGCGCGCTGTGTGGCAAGGGGCTGACCACAGGAGTATCTCGAAAAAGAGAAAGGGCGCATCCTGCGAGACGCGCCCCTTTTGTCTTGGATCAGACTGCCGCTTTCAGGGCTTCGATGAGATCAGTGCGTTCCCAACTGAAACCGCCATCGGCTGCGGGTTCACGGCCGAAATGACCGTAAGCTGCGGTGCGCTGGTAGATCGGCTTGTTCAGTTGCAGATGCTCACGAATGCCGCGCGGGGTCAGATCCATGACCTGACCAACGGCTTTTTCGATCACCGCGTCTGCGATCTGACCGGTTCCATGGGTATCGGCATAGATCGACAGCGGTTTGGAAACGCCAATCGCATAGCTCAACTGGATGGTGCAGCGTTCTGCCATACCGGCAGCAACCACGTTCTTGGCCAGATAGCGCGCGGCATAGGCCGCCGAGCGATCCACCTTGGTCGGGTCTTTGCCCGAGAACGCCCCACCACCATGAGGGGCTGCGCCGCCATAGGTGTCGACGATGATCTTGCGACCGGTCAGGCCTGCGTCCCCGTCCGGGCCGCCGATCACAAACTTGCCGGTCGGATTCACGTGCCATTCGGTATCGGCGCTCAACCACCCTTCGGGCAGGGTCTCAGTGATGTAAGGCTCGACGATCGCGCGAATGTCGTCTGAGGTCAGCGCCTCATCCAGGTGCTGCGTGGACAGAACGATCGAGCTGACACCAACCGGCTTGCCATCGCGGTAAACAACGGACAGCTGCGATTTCGCGTCCGGGCCCAAAGCAGGCTCGGTGCCGTTTTTACGCACTTCGGCCAGACGACGCAGGATCGCGTGCGAATACTGGATCGGGGCTGGCATCAGCGCAGGTGTTTCCGTGGTGGCATAGCCAAACATTATGCCTTGATCGCCCGCACCCTCATCCTTATCACCCGAGGCATCAACGCCTTGAGCGATATGAGCGGACTGTTCATGCAGCAGGTTCGTCACTTCGACTGTTTCGTGGTGAAACTTGTCCTGCTCGTAGCCGATATCCTTGATACAGGCGCGCGCGATCTCGTCGATGCGGCCCATATAGTCGTGCAGCTTTTCCTGATCAGACAGACCTACTTCGCCACCGATGACGACCCGATCGGTCGTAGCAAAGGTTTCGCACGCCACGCGCGCTTCGGGTTCTTCATTCAGAAATGCGTCGAGTACGGCGTCCGAAATCCGGTCACAGACTTTATCCGGGTGCCCTTCGGAAACCGATTCCGAAGTAAAGGTGTAGTTCTGTCGGGACATAAATGTGCTCCATTGAAGTTCCTCTGCCACGCCAGGAAGCCGTTGTGACAGGCACCAAGGGCATACGCGCCTTGCGAAATGGCGTCAATCGGAAACTAGGTGCTGCGCGGCCGCGGCATGCGCCACAACAACACGGCCAACAAGAGCGAGACCAAGAACACGGGCAGGTCCCCAATGCGGGAATAGACGGTTGGCGCAAGAGGCAGCGGCAGATCAGCGTCTACGAACCCCGCCTGCCCCAAAGGAAGCGATGCGGTAATCCGACCCAAAGGATCGATCATCCCCGAAATGCCGGTGTTGGCGGACCGCATAAGTGGCAGCCCCTGCTCAATCGCCCGCATCTGGGCCTGGGCAAGATGCTGGTAAGGGCCGGAACGGGTTCCGAACCATGCATCATTGGTAATCTGCAAGATGAAATCGGCCCGTTCCGGCGCGCCGTTGACGTCTTGGGGAAAGACGGCCTCGTAACAGATCAGCGGCAGGGCTTTACCCAGCTTGCCCGCCTGCATCACCGCAGGCCCTGGCCCAGAACTGAACCCATGACCAGCCGTTGTGGCCATGCCGTGAATACCGAACCGGGCCATCAGGTTTCCGAACGGTACATATTCGCCAAACGGGGCCAGATGGTGCTTGTCATAAAGGCCCGTCTGCTGCCCGTTCTCATCGAGATAGATCATGGAGTTGTAGATGCGCGGGCCGTCCCCTCGCTGAATGCCCAGAATAACCGGAACGCCCTGAGCCGCGTCCGTGGCGGCCTCAAGATAAGGATCGGCGCTGCTGAGCCACGCCGGAATTGCAGTCTCGGGCCAGACGATCAGGTCGGGACGTGGCTGTGCCGCGGTGAATTCGATCTGCCGAGCGAAGAAAAGGGGCGCATATGCAGGATCCCATTTCTGATGCTGAGGCGCATTCGGCTGGATCAGTCGGACAGTGTTTTCACCATACTCTATGGTCGGCCTGCTGGAGGCGTAGACCATGGCAAGAGCGGCGGCACCGGCGAACCCAACGACCGGAACCAAAAGCGAGCGGAGAGCCACAGGTTGCGACATCGCCACCCCAAGCGGAAACGTCACTGCGAAGGTCAGCGCAGCCAGCCCATACGGACCAACCAAAGACAAAAGTTGCGCAACCGGTGTGTCGACCCAGACCTGCGCAACCCCGGCCCAGGGGAAGCCGGTCAGAAGATAGCCACGCCCAAACTCAGCCAGCGACATTGTAAGGGCCAGCAACACAGCCTGTCGTACAGCCGGAGCATCAACCCGCCGCGCCGCCCAGAATGCCGCCGCCCAGAACAAAGCCAAGCCGCCAGCCATGAAGGCCAGCGCAAACGGAGCCATCCACGCATGGCGCTCGGCGTCCACTTGGAAAGGCTCGATGATCCAACTCAGCGCATGGGCGAAGTAGCCGGTGGCAAAGGCCCAGCCCAACCACGCGGCCCGCGCGCGGGTTTCACAGGCGAGAAAGAACGCGGGAATTAGGGTCAGCGCAATCAGCGTCAGCGGCCAGTAGCCAAACGGCGACAAGCCATAAGCGCCCAGCGCCCCCAAGGCAGCTGCGGCACCAAGTCTAAGCCAGAAAGGCCAACCCCGGACAGGGATCATGCAGCGACGTCCGGCAACATGACGCGCAGACGCTTGATGCGGCGCGGGTCGGCATCGATCACCTCGAACTCCGGGCCTTCGGGATGCAGTACAACCTCACCCCGCGCCGGAACACGACCCGACAGCATGAAGACTAGACCGCCCAGAGTTTCGATCTCTTCCTCGTCCACATCCTCGTGGCTGGTCAGAGAACGTCCGATCTCGGCCTCAAAATCCTCAAGCGGAACGCGGGCCTGAACGACGTAACAACCCGGCTTTTCCTGCAGCCAAAGCTGATCTTCATGCGCGTCATGCTCATCGGCGATTTCGCCGACGACCTGCTCAATCAGGTCTTCGATGGTTAACAATCCGTCAACGCCGCCATATTCATCGATCACCAACGCCATGTGACGGCGTTCGGTCTGCATCTTGGTCAGCAAAACACCGATAGGCATCGAGGGCGGCACAAACAGCAGCGTGCGCAGCATCGAGGTCAGGTCGAACTCGGCTCCGCCACCATTGAACCCATGGGTTAGAGCAAAATCCTTGAGGTGGACAAAACCCAGCGGCGTATCCAGCGTACCTTCATACACGGGTATCCGCGACAGGCCGCTTTCGCGAAAGACCTGAGCCAGTTCATCCTTGGAAATCGTTGAGGGAACCGAGACGATTTCAACGGTCGGAATGGCGACATCCTCAACCCGCTTGCGACGCAGGTTAACCATGCCGCGATGTTGATTGTCGGCTATTTCATGCCCGTTGACCGGAGCGCTTTGCTCCTCTTCGGCCCCTGAGATGGCATCCATAATCCGCGAAAAGAAACCGCTTTTCTCTTCAATGTCCAAATTCTCAGACTGCGCGCTTTGCGCCGCCCTAGAACTGCCGTCTGTATCGCCCATTGTCCTCTTCCAATTGATCGGGTGAAATAACCCGCTTCACCTATTATATGGGTCATTGATACCCAGTTTGCCAAGTATCTTGACCTCAATCCCTTCCATCAAGGTCGCATCGGGGTCACGAATGTGATCATACCCCAGCAAATGCAACGTTCCGTGAACGATCAGATGAGTCACGTGATCAGACATGGATTTGCCCGCCTCAGCAGCCTCGCGCGCGCAGGTGTCGTATGAGATCGCGATATCCCCAAGCGCGATTTCGCCTGTGAAATCGGGTTCCGGCAGTTCGGGCGTTTCACCCGCAACTTCCGCTGCGAGGTCTTCGGCGGGCCAGCTCAGAACGTTCGTCGGTGTCGGCTTTTCCCGGAACTCTGCGTTCAGTTCGGCAATTCTGGTGTCATCGCAGGCCAGCAGGCTGACCTCACACAAATCCGGATCCAGCCCGCAATGGTGCAGAACCGCTTCAACCGCGCGCGAAGACAGAGGCTCCAGCCCCTGCCAGCGGTCGTCTTCCACGGTGAGTTCAAGATTCATCCTGTCGCCTCAAAGCCTGATGTTAGGCCTTGAGTTATCCTGTCTCGCGCCCTGAATCGGCCTCATACGCTTCGATGATTGCGGCGACAAGCGGGTGCCGCACCACATCTTTCGAAGTAAAGTAGTTGAAGCTGATATTCGGGATCGTTTTCAGCAGGCGTTCAGCATCCGCCAGTCCGGATTGAACCCCACGCGGCAAATCGACCTGAGACCGATCGCCCGTGATGACCATGCGGCTGCCCTCGCCCAGACGGGTCAGGAACATCTTCATTTGCATGGTCGTCGCGTTCTGCGCCTCGTCCAAAACCACAAAAGCATTGGCCAACGTCCGCCCTCGCATGAACGCCAGCGGAGCGATCTCGATTCGCTTTTCCTCGATCAGTTTGGCGAGCTGTTTTCCGGGCAAAAAGTCGTTCAGCGCGTCATAAAGTGGCTGCATGTACGGATCGACCTTGTCCTTCATATCGCCGGGCAGATAGCCCAGCTTTTCCCCGGCCTCGACCGCGGGACGGCTGAGTATGATGCGGTCCACATGGCCGCCGATGAACATCGACACGCCAACAGCAACGGCAAGATACGTCTTGCCCGTACCCGCCGGGCCGATTCCAAAGGCCAGCTCATTCTGGAACAACGACTGCACGTAGGCTTTTTGCGCGTCTGTACGAGGTTCGACCAGCTTTTTGCGGGTCTTGATCTCAACGGTGCCGCCCTTGAACATCTCAAGCTGGTCGCCGTCCCGACTGCCAGTCCCCTGTTCCGAGCCTCCCATGCGCAACTCTCGATCCACATCGGCGGCTTCAACATCGCGCCCGCCTTCCAGACGGGTGTAGAGGGCCTGCAAAACCTCGATGGCGTTTTTTTGCGAATCCTCTTCGCCCATCACCACCAACTGATTGCCGCGGCGCACAATCTGGACCGAGAGCTTCTGTTCGATCTCGGTCAGGTTGCGGTCATATTCGCCACATAAATCAATCAACAAGCGGTTGTCGGGGAATTCTACAAATGCCTCGCGCTGGGGCATCTCATCTTGCGGTGGGGTAAGGGCACCGATGGCCAATCCGTTCTCCTGTCTTGGCGTTTCACCTTGAGCGTAGACAAGAACTCGGACCAGGTGCAAGCCACAGTTTCAAAAATTCGCTCGGCGATGACAAAAGCGCCGATCGGGCGCTTTGCCCCGGTTTAGAACTTGTAGTTCAAACCGAACCTCAGACCGCGATAGTTCGGTGTGGATTTTGTCGAAAAACCCGAAGAGAATTCAATATCCTTGGAATCGAACTGGACATATTCAAACTCACCTGTGATCGACCAGTCTTCCGTCAGATAATGTTCCGCACCAATGCTGAGCGAGAACCCGTTGCGGCGATCCGAAGTTTCAAATGACTGTGTGCCAGTGGTGGACGAAATACTGTTTGTGGTCTCTACGTCACCCCAAAGGTAACCGACACTGACGAAATAAAGGATTCGCCCGCTGCGGTTGGTTAGGCCATTCCGAAACCGCAAGGTGACAATATCCGAGACTTCTGACCCGCCCTGAACCGTCTCAGTGCCGACTACGGTGGATACACTGTCGTCCAGCGATCCGAAATCATATCCCAGCTCAAACCCATATACATAGTCACGACCGCCCCGAGCCGGCAGGACACCGCGCCAGCCGCCACGCACGCCGCCATAGGTTCCGCTGATGTCCTGATCCCCGATTGCAAAAGTATCGGTTGGCGTGGTCAGGCCGAACCGGTCATCGCCCCCACCGCCATACCCAGCCGTCAAACCAAGATAAAAAGCACTGACATCGTCGCTGAAGCGCTTGTTACTGATCACCTCGGGATCAGATATGTCCCCTGTTTGATCACTCGCCCACGTCGCGCTGGCCCCAAAAGCCACCAAAGTTGCGACCGACACAGACCAGAGACCTCTGCACTTCAGAACTACCACTCAATACCCTCCATCGACGCCACTTTCGTGATCGGAAAAAACAAACCTTCCGCACGCGGTCGAGGCCCATCAGAAAACTTGGCTCCTCTCGGAGCATAGTTCCAATTCATAAATCAAGGGTAAATTTTAGATATATTCGTACTCACACGACGTGCCCGCAAAGAACCACCTTATTGCAACAGTTCCCCGGCCAAAGAGTTCGCGCCAGACTTCACGATACGCACTTTCCGCAGGTCTCCCACGTTCAGGTCAGACCCAACCACGTGCACCGAGTGCAGATAGTCTGATTTTCCAACCATTTGCCCTTCGAGCCGCCCGGGTTTCTCGAACAGAACGCCGACAGTGCGACCGACCATGGAATCCTGAATTTCGCGTTGATGCTTGGTGATCAGAGCTTGCAAGCGTTGTAAGCGGTCATCCGCCGCCGCCGGATCAACCTGGGCGCGTTCCGCCGCCGGAGTCCCCGGACGAGTCGAGTACTTGAACGAGTAGGCATAGCCGTATTTGACCTGCTCAACCAAATCCAAAGTCGCCTGGAAATCCTCTTCGGTTTCTTCCGGGAAACCGACAATGAAATCCCCCGACATCACGATATCCGGCCGGGCAGCGCGGATACGTTCGATCAGGCGCAAATAGCTGTCCGCCGTGTGGCTTCGGTTCATCCGCTTGAGAATCCTGTCCGATCCCGCCTGCACCGGCAAGTGGAGGTAGGGCATCAGTTTTTCACAGGTGCCATGCGCTTCGATCAGATCATCTGCCATGTCATTGGGATGCGAGGTGGTAAAGCGGATACGCTCCAGCCCGTCGACCTTGTTCAATTCCCAGATAAGCCCAGCCAGCGTCATGTCTCCATTGGGGCCGGCACCGTGATAGGCGTTGACGTTCTGGCCCAGCAGAGTGATCTCGCGCACGCCGCGTTCGACCAGATCCTGCGCTTCACGAATGATGCGGTCGGCCGGGCGGCTGACCTCGGCCCCGCGGGTATATGGCACAACGCAGAAAGCGCAGAACTTGTCGCAACCCTCCTGTACCGTCAAAAACGCCGTTGGGCCGCGTTTGGCTTTGGGGCGGTTCTTAAGCTTTTCGAACTTGTCCTCTTCGGGGAAATCCGTGTCCAGAGCTTTGGCACCTTCACGAGTCTTGGCCTCCATCTCCGGCAAACGGTGATAGCTTTGTGGTCCGACCACCAGATCGACCAGAGGCTGACGGCGCATGATCTCTTCACCCTCGGCCTGCGCAACACAGCCCGCCACCCCGATCTTGAGGTCGGGCTTTTCCGCCTTCAAACCCTTAAACCGGCCAAGTTCGGAATAAACCTTTTCGGCGGCCTTTTCTCGAATATGGCAGGTGTTCAGCAGGATCATGTCTGCATCGTCCGGCGACTTGGTCTCGACATACCCCTGCCCGCCCAAGGCCTCCGCCATACGCTCGCTGTCATAGACATTCATCTGACAGCCATAGGTCTTGATAAAAAGCTTTTTGGGTTCAGACATGGATCGGGCCTTTGCAGTCGCTGGATCGGCGTCATCTATATGCTTCGAACGCCGCTTGCAATGCCGGCGCAATTACCCGAATTTGGCGAAACTTTCCAGCAAGACGCGAATGAAAACGGCGATGCAGTACGAATCCCTCGACAGCTTTCTGAATTCAGGCCAATCCGCCCTGTCCAAAGGCCCCGTAGCCCTGATTTTCGCCGAAGACGAGACCGAGGTCGAAAGCACGCTGCACCACCATCTAGGCCTCGGCTTCAAGTCCGTTGTGGCCTTCATGCCCGTTGAGTTCACCCTTAGCGAGGACCTGTCCGCGCGGATACATCGCGTGACGTTCAAATGCGCGCCCCGGACCGTGGTGTTCGACGCGATCAACCGCATCACGAAAGCCGCACCCAGCGTCTGGATGTACTACTGCTACAACGCTGAATACCTGTTCTACCCTTTCTGTGAAACGCGCAGCGTAGGGGAATTGCTGGCCTTCCACACCGAGGAACGCCGCAACGCAATGCTGTGCCACGTGATCGACCTCTATGCCGGTGATTTGACCCAGTTCCCGAACGGCGTAGCCCCTGACCAGGCCATGCTGGACAGCACCGGTTACTATGCCCACACCCGCCACGATCCAACGGGCCGCCCTATCGAGCGCCAATTGGACATGTCCGGCGGCCTGCGCTGGCGGTTCGAAGATCACATCCCCTATGAACGCCGCCGTATTGACAGAATCGCTTTGTTCAAGACCCGTAAAGACCTAATCCTGCAGCCCGACCACACGTTCAGCGAGGCCGAATACAACACCTATGCCTGCCCATGGCACCACAATCTGACGGCTGCGATCTGCTCATTCCGGGCGGCAAAAGCTCTGAAAAGCAACGCCGGTTCAGCCTTCGACATCTCGAGCTTCAGCTGGCACAATTCCGTCTCGTTCGAATGGACATCGCGCCAATTGCTCGATCTGGGATTGATCGAGCCCGGCCAGTGGTTCTGATCCGCTCTTCATCTGGCTGAAAATATCCCGGGGGAGGCGCCGCAGGCGGCGGGGGCAGAGCCCCCTATCGCTGCAGCAGCATCGGGAACCAGTCTTCCCGCAAACGCTGACCGGGCGTCATGTCATGCCCCGGAAACGGAGGCGACGTGCGGCCCGGACGCTCGACATAGCGCGCATCATCCCCAACCAGCCGTAATGAAAACGCCCGGCGACGACTGTCCGAGTGATTCCCCCGCGCCCCATGCAGGGTGCGGTAGTTGAACGCAACCGCATCGCCGGGCTCCATTTCGAACTCGACCACTTTCATCCCTTCCGCATCCGGATCGGGGACCGGAATGTATTGGCCTTCATCAGCAAAGAACCCCTCTTCGCTGACCCAGCGGGTCGGCAGCACCTCTTTCCCCCACCTGTGTGATCCCGCAACACAGCGCAGGGTGGCTTGCTTCACCGGATCCAAGGGCGACCAGAAGCTGATGGTCTGCTGCCCTTCGACAAAGTAATATGGCCCGTCCTGATGCCAGGGCGTCGCCATCGAGGTGCCCGGCTCTTTCACCAGTACATGGTCGTGAAACATCTGCACGGTTTTCGACTGCATCAGGTCCGCCGCGACCTCAGCTGCCGGAGAGGTCTCGATCACCTCGCGGAACTGCGGGATACGGGTCCAGTTGCAGTAATCATCAAAGAACAGCCCGGTCTGCCCCTCTTTCTTGTTGTCCGAGGCATAGGGTCCCGGCTCGGTCATATTGGCGGCAACCCCGTCGCGCAACGCGTCCACGTGATCGGCAAAAAGCCCTTTGATCAGGACAACCCCGTCTTCCTGGTAGGTGTCGATCATGTCCTGAGAAACAAGAGGGTGTGGCATGGCGTTCTCCTTGTGCTTGACTCGTTTAAAGGGCAACAAAGCCATCTGTTCAAATCATATCTTTCGAAGTAATAATTAACGTGATGTTATATATCTCGCTGCGCCAATACGAATATGTCTGCGCCATCGGCCGCCATGGCAGCTTGTCTGCCGCAGCCCACGCGCTGAACGTATCGCAACCTGCCTTATCGACAGCCCTGACGCGGGTTGAGTCGCTTCTGGGATATCCGCTGTTCATGCGTCGACGAGGGGCGGCGATGACCACGACCCCACAGGGGCGCCTTTTCATCGAACAGGCAGAAAAGCTGTTGCACTCTGCCGCGCAGATCGAAAATCCGACAGACGCACCGCACGGGTCTTCGCACCTGCGGTTGGGCTGTTTCATTGACCTGGCGCCGTTTCATCTGGCCTCTGCCTTGCGCAGTTTGCAAACAGCCCTGCCCAATGTGACCGTCACTTATCAGGTAGACAGTTTCGAGGGCTTGCTGGACGGTCTGATCAACGGTCAGACGGATATCGCGATCACGTATGAACTTGGGATGGATGCAGGGTTTACCCGGCAAGAGCTGTTCGACAGTGTCCCGCACGCCTTGCTCCCACCGGATCACACGCTTGCTTCTGCCCACAGTGTGACTTTGGCCACTCTGGAACAGGAACCCCTGATCCTGTCAAAAGAGGGGCTGTCCGCGCAGCACGTCCTGAACCTATTTCGGCGCAAGGGCCTGAACCCAACGGTCGCCCATAGAGCCGCTACGCTTGAGATTCAGCGCAGCATCGCGGCGCATGGGGAGGGAATTGCGATCAGCTATGCCAGCCCAAACAATTCGATGAGTTACGACAATCGAACGCTAACCCGCCTGCCAATCTTAGACAAGGATGCTGCCGAACCTGTCGTCTTGGCGCGCCACGGAACCGGCCCCGTCGAAACCACATTGGCCTCAGCGGAACGTGTCCTGTTTGATGCGCTGTCCGAAACTAGACCTGAGGTTTCTTGCGAAGACGGATAACCACGTCGACCGAGGCGATCTCGACCCCTTCCGGCGCCTGCGGGAGGCGCTGGATCACCAACTCTTCGGAGGGAGCATCGCTCAGCCGACTTTCGTCTTCCCAATAGAAATGCGGGTGATCATGGGTGTTGGTGTCAAAGTAGCTTTTCGACCCATCCACCGTGATCTCTTGCAGCACGCCCGCATCGCAGAAAGCGCGCAGCGTATTGTAGACGGTCGCAAGCGACACGGCGTCGCCCTTTGTCTTGGCAGAGTCAAACAGGCTTTCCGCCGTGACATGCCGGTGACGACCATCGCCCACAAGCAACTCGGCCAGCGCAACACGCTGTCGCGTCGGGCGCAATCCGGCGCTCTCCAACCAGTCTGTAGCTATCTTACGGCTCTGAGGTGTCATGAATCCGATACTCATTTTTGCTGCTTATATATATAGGGGCGCAGGGATGCCAATTTCAAATGAAATTCATTCGCAAAGACCGCTAGGTCGCAACATCATCCGGCCACTGCTCTTGCAGGACCTTGCATACGGGTGCTAGGTGAGGCCAAATGTAATGAACGGACCCAAGGCAGAAGAGGCGGCAAGAATGGCCCAATTCCCAAGCAGTTTTGACAAAGAGGATCTGCTGAAATGCGCGCGAGGCGAACTTTTTGGCCCCGGCAATGCGCAATTGCCTGCCCCTCCGATGCTGATGATGGACCGGATCACCGATGTTTCGGGTGACGGAGGCGCACATGGCAAAGGCCATGTTGTCGCAGAATTCGACATCACGCCTGATCTTTGGTTCTTTGACTGCCATTTCCCCGGCAACCCTATCATGCCGGGCTGCTTGGGTCTGGATGGCCTATGGCAGCTGACGGGATTCAACATGGGCTGGCGTGGCTGGCAGGGGCGTGGCTATGCGTTGGGCGTGGGCGAAGTCAAACTTACCGGCATGGTCCGCCCGGACCGTAAGATGCTGACCTATTATGTTGATTTTACCAAAGCCGTACAAACACGCCGTCTGACCATGGGCGTCGCGGATGGCCGTGTCGAAGCGGATGGTGAAGTGATTTACCAAGTCAAAGATATGAAGGTTGCACTGTCCGAAAGCTGACGCCAGCGGACATTACGCCAACAAGAACGGAACACAGGAGAACGCATATGCGTCGCGTCGTCGTCACCGGTTTGGGGATCGTCTCCTCGATCGGGAACAATGCCGAAGAGGTTCTCGCCTCGCTTAAAGCAGGTAAATCCGGCATCGAGGCCAATGAGCAGATGGTCGAACATGGCTTTCGCAGCCAGATCGCCGGGTCGCTCAAGATCGACGTGTCCGAACACGTTGATAAACGCACCCTGCGCTTCATGGGGCCGGGTGCGGCCTACGCACACATCGCGATGGGACAGGCGATTGCCGATTCCGGGCTGTCCGAGGAACAGGTCATCAATCCGCGCACCGGACTGGTTGCCGGGTCCGGCGGACCGTCCACCAGCGCGATGCTGACCGCGCATCAGACGGTGCTGAAGAACGGCGCCACCAAGCGGATCGGGCCTTTTGCCGTGCCGAAATGCATGTGTTCCACGATTTCCGCGAACCTTGCCACTGCCTACAAGATCAAGGGTATCAACTACTCGATCACCTCGGCGTGCTCGACTTCGCTGCATTGCATCGGCAACGCGGCGGAACAGATCATGCTGGGCAAGCAGGACGTGATGTTCGCGGGTGGCGGCGAGGAGCTGGACTGGACCCTGTCCTGCCTGTTCGACGCAATGGGCGCGATGTCGTCGAAGTATAACGACACTCCGCAGAAAGCCTCGCGTGCGTTCGATCAGGACCGCGACGGCTTCGTGATTTCGGGTGGCGGCGGCATTGTCGTGCTTGAGGATCTGGACCATGCGCTGGCGCGCGGTGCCAAGATCTACGCCGAGGTGACCGGCTACGCCGCAACCTCGGACGGTCATGACATGGTGGCCCCATCCGGCGAAGGCGGTGAGCGCGCGATGCGCCTAGCGCTGTCGACCCTGCCCGAAGGCCGCAAGGTTGGCTACATCAACGCGCACGGCACCTCGACCCCGGTTGGGGACGTGGGCGAGGTTGAAGCCGTGCGTCGCATCTTCGGCGAAGGTCAGGTACCTCCGATCTCATCCACCAAGTCGATGACCGGGCACGCACAGGGCGCGGCTGGCGCGCTTGAGGCGATCTTCTGCCTGCTCATGCTGGACAATGATTTCATAACTCCGTCGATCAATGTCGACACACTAGCCGAAGGCATCCAGCCCGGTGAAATTGCAACTCAAGTGGTTGAAAATGCAGGTTTGGATTCGGTCATGACCAACAGCTTCGGCTTTGGTGGCACGAACGGATCCATGATCCTGTCAAAGTATAACGGGTGAACGAGATGTCGGAAGTTCTAAAAGGGAAACGCGGCCTGATCATGGGTGTCGCCAATGACCGGTCGATTGCCTGGGGTATCTCGAAAGCGATGCATGAAGCAGGGGCTGAGCTGGCTTTCACCTATCAGGGCGACGCGTTCGGGAAGCGTCTGCAGCCATTAGCGGAAAGCCTCGGCAGCGACTTCATGGTGGATGCGGATGTCACCGATGACGCCTCGCTGGATCGCGCTTTTGGCGAGTTGGGCGAACGCTGGCCCACCATCGACTTTGTCGTCCACGCGATTGCCTATTCGGACAAGAACGAGCTGACAGGCCGGTTTCTGAACACCACAAGGGCCAATTTCAAGCACTCGATGGATGTGTCGGCCTACTCGTTCATCGAGGTCGCCCGCCGCGCCTATCCGCTGATGAAGGACAATGGCGGCTCGCTGCTGACACTGACCTATCAGGGCTCGAATCGTGTGGTTCCGAACTACAACGTGATGGGCGTTGCCAAGGCCGCGCTGGAATCGGCGACACGCTATCTTGCCAACGATCTCGGCCCAGAGGGCATCCGCGTGAACGCGATTTCGCCCGGTCCGATGAAGACCCTGGCTGGGGCTGCAATCGGCGGCGCGCGCAAGACGTACAAGTTCTGCGACCAGAATGCACCGATGCGCTCGAACGCTACGCTGGAGGCCGTCGGCGGCACAGCGGTTTACCTGACCTCGGACGCGGGGGCTTGCACCTCGGGTGAGATCATCCGGGTGGATGGCGGTTTCCACGTGCTTGGAATGCCACAGCCGGATTTCATGTGACCATATCTTTCCCAGACGCCGCCAAGATTTGACCATCTTTCGGCGTCAGGGATATGGGCATGAGCAAAACCGACCAGATCCTTGCCAGCAATACGCGTGGCACCCAGACCAAACGGAAAACGGGGTTCCTGAGCCCCCGCGCCCGTGTTCTGCTTTTGACGCTGACCACATTGCTGGTCTTGTTCGTGTTCCTCACGCAACCGCAGGTCCGCGCAGCGCTTGACGGGCTTTGGGGCTAATCCCCCAACCCTTCAGTTCACTGAGACAACCTCGATATCGAAAATCAGGTCCTGACCAGCCAGCGGGTGATTGGCGTCCAGCGTCACCGTGGCCTCGTTCGCTTCGACAACCGTAACAGGCAGCGCCTGACCGTCGGGGGTCTGCATCTGCAACTGGGTTCCAGGCTCTAGCGGGATGTCATCCGGAATACCCTCACGCGGGATGTCCTGCCGCATCGCCGGGTTGATCGGGCCATAAGCGTCGACACAGGCAATCTCGACCCGTTTCTTGTCGCCAACCGCCAGTCCTGGCATGGCACTGTCGAGGCCGGGAATGATCTGGCCCGAACCGACAACGAATTCCAGCGGATCGCGCCCGTCCGAGCTGTCAAAGACGGTGTCGTCCAGCAGCGTGCCGGTATAGTGGATGCGAACTGTGTCGCCTTGTTTGATCTCAGACATTGGGCCTCCGGGGCTTGTGGGGAATAGGGCGCCGAACACAAGCGCGCTACGCCGGAGTCTGACGCCGCGCAGGATGCATCCATCTGATTCTGATGTCCAGATTGCGTTGTAAACGCGCGCATTCTCTGGTCGTCGCTTGCAAGCACGTCTTCGCTAAAAACGATACCCGGTTGGCAGAACAAGAACACCCGATCCTATCGACAGGATGTTATCGCTAAGGGTTGAAATAGAGATTGACCGGTAATGGGAATCTCTGTCATCAGCATCCTTATGTCCGGTTCCGGGTTCGCCGGAGAAAAGGGAATGCGGTGCGGGGAATTCTGATCCACCCAATGCCGCAACTGCCCCCGCAACTGTAGGCGGTGAGCAGGGCTGACACGCCACTGGGTTCCACCCGGGAAGGCCAGCCCCATGCTTTGACCCGCAAGTCAGGAGACCTGCCGGATATACACCCTCGGAAGGGGTGTGTCACCGATGCCGGGGTGTGCATTGGGCCAATGCCCTCTTTTCGGGCAAATGGTCTCGTTCACCTCGATATCAAGCAAGAAACGTGCCGGGGTTGGCACGAAGGACGAAGGAAAGACCTTGTGAAGAAACTGTTTTGCACGGCTGCTGCTGCGCTGGCGATTCCAGCGATGGCGCACGCACATTTTCTGCTGGAATACACCACGGACACGCTGATCGAGGCACCGGGCGACGTGCCGGTCAAGTTGATCTTCTGGCACCCGTTTGAAAACGGCCATGTCATGGATCTGGAAAAGCCGCAGGAATTCTATGTGATCCACAACGGCGAAAAGACCGACCTGCTGGACACGCTGGAACCCATCCGCTTTTCGAGCCCAGAGAACGAAGGTGCGGCCTTCCAGGGATCTGTTCCGGTCAAGCGTTCGGGCGACTACGTAATGGTCACTGTGCCTCAGCCCTACTACGAAGAGGCCGAGGATATTTATATCCAGCAGATCACCAAGGCGTTCCTGAACCGCAACGAACTGCCGACCGATTGGATGAACCCTGCAGGTCTGGCGACTGAGATCGTACCGCTGAACAAGCCCTACAACATCATCGCAGGCTCGACCTTCACCGGTCAGGTTCTGGCAAATGGCGAACCGGTTGCCGGCGCTGAGATCGAGATCGAATATATGGCCGCCAAACCCAGTTTCGACAGCCAAGCCTCGTCCGATCCCACTGTTTCGCCGATGCCGGGTGGTGCTGTTGTCGCCCTTTCCGACGCGAATGGCTATTTCTCCTTCGGTGTCCCGAAAGCTGGTTACTGGGGCTTTGCCGCCCTGGGCGCTGGTCCTGAAACCGAACATGAAGGCAAAGAGCTGAGCCAGGACGCGGTGATCTGGATCCGCGCCTGGGACATGGAGTAACCACAGATGCACATCGTCGACGGAGCCCTGTCCAACCCGGTGGTCATCGGCGGAGCCGTTGCCGCCGCTGGTGGGGTCGCAATGGGCCTCAGGTCGCTGGATCTGGACCGCATCCCCACAGCAGGGGTGCTAGCGGCCAGTTTCTTCGTGGCCTCTCTGATCCACGTGCCGATTGGGCCGTCGTCGGTGCATCTGATCCTCAACGGTCTGGCCGGGCTTTTGCTTGGCTGGGCCGCCTTCCCGGCCCTGTTTGTGGGTCTGCTCCTGCAGGCAGTCTTTTTCGGCTTCGGCGGGCTTACGGTGCTGGGGATCAATACGCTTAACATCGCCTTTCCGGCCGTTCTGGCGGGGCTGCTGTTCCGCCCCCTGATCGGGCGCGGTTCGCCGGTCCATGGAGCGATTTGGGGTGGCATAGGTGGTGCCTTTGCCATTGCAGCCACGACCGTCATGGTGGGCATTTCATTGGCCCTTTCAGGGGACGAATTCCTCCCTGCCGCCAAGCTGGTCTTCTTTGCCCACATCCCGGTTATGATAGTCGAGGCCGTCCTGACCGGATTTGCCGTTCTTCTCGCGCGAAAAGTCAAACCTGAACTGTTCCTGACAAGGCCCGCCACATGAGAAAGATTGCGCTCATCCTGGCCCTATGCGCGGCCCCTCTGCCCGCGCTGGCCCATAAGGTGATTGCCGGAGTCTTTGCGTCCGGCGATGCGATCGAAGGGGAAATCGGCTTCTCCAACGGCACCATGGCGACCGATACCGAGGTCGTCGTGACCGATCCAAACGGGGTCGAGCTGGGTCGAGCCACGACCGACGCCGACGGGTTCTTCATCTACACACCCACCGCACCCGTCGCCCATACCTTCTTTGCCGACCTTGGCGCCGGTCA
Organism: Ruegeria sp. ABV3_008; assembly: GCF_056161185.1. Lineage (NCBI taxonomy): Bacteria > Pseudomonadati > Pseudomonadota > Alphaproteobacteria > Rhodobacterales > Roseobacteraceae > Ruegeria > Ruegeria sp. ABV3_008. The sequence goes on from NZ_JBSWYP010000006.1 coordinate 75,547, forward strand.
CGTGGCCGAGGTCACCATGCCCGTCGAGGACGTCGCCAAGATCATGGGCGTCGCCGTCCAGAACACGCCGTCAGCGTCGCCAGCGCCTGCCTCGGGTGGTGTCAAAGTGGCCTCCCTCAGCGATGAGGAACGTCAGGCCATTGCGGCCGCCGTGCGTGACGAAATACGCCCCCTGCGCCGGGAAATCGCCGCCTATCGCGAACATAACGACCTCCAGACCATTCTGGGCGGCATCGGATACATCTTTGGCCTCTTCGGGCTGGGCTTCTACCTCGCGGCGCGGAGGAAACTCGCAGGCTGATGGCACACGTACTGGAACTACAGGAACGGACGCTGGCCGAGGCTGGCACGATCGGTCAACGAGGGTTGATTACCTCGCTTGATCCGCGCGTGCGCATCGTCATGTCTGTTTTGTTTGCGGTCGTTGTGGTCTCCCTATCCGCCCTGCCCGCGCTTGCGGCGGCGTTGATGATCGCGCTGGCTCTACTGGTGCTATCCCGACTGCCTTGGCACAAAATGCTCAAGCGGATGGCGATGATGGACAGTTTCATCATCTTCATGCTGGTCCTCCTGCCCTTCACGATGCCCGGCGACCCGATGTTTACCATCTGGGGGTTTCCAGCCAGCTGGCAGGGGCTCTGGAAAGCCGTGGAAATCGCGCTGACCGCCAACGCCGTGATCCTGACCGTAATGGTTCTGGTCGGCACAATGGAGCCTGTCACTCTGGGCCACGCCCTGCACCGGCTGCGCTGCCCGGAAACACTCGTGCATCTTTTGATGTTCACCATCCGCTACATCGATGTCCTACATGAGGAATATCAACGCCTCCGCGCCGCGATGAAAGTCCGAGGCTTCCGCCCCGGCACCAACTGGCACACCTACCGTAGCTTCGGCTACCTGGTCGGGATGATGCTGGTCCGGGCAATCGAACGGTCCGAGCGCATCCTCGGCGCGATGAAATGTCGGGGGTTTTCAGGCAAGATGCTGTTGCTGCAAGACTATAGCCTGACCCGCCGGGATATTGTCTTTGCTGCCGGGTTTGGAGGCCTCTGCCTCGCCCTGATCCTAGTGGAATTCGCATGACACTCATCGCGCTGGACGACATCTGCTTTGCCTATCCCGGACAAGCACCGGTTCTGAACGGCGCAAACCTGCGGCTGGAGCCCGGACAACGCCTGTCACTGACCGGCCCGAACGGGGCCGGGAAATCCACGCTTCTACGTATCACACTTGGTCTGCAGCGACCGTCCTCGGGTATGGTGACCGTCTTTGGCAAACCAAGGCAGGCCGAGGCCGATTTCCATGACGTGCGCCGCCATATCGGCCTTGTCTTTCAGGACCCCGACGACCAGTTGTTCTGTCCCACTGTGGCCGAGGACATTGCCTTTGGTCCACTGAACCTCGGCAAGACGCGCGACGAGGCCTTGGCAATCGTGGATCGCGTTCTCCGCGATCTCGACCTCATGCATCTGAAGGAACGAACCACGCATAAACTGTCAGGCGGGGAAAAGCGTCTGATCACGCTGGCAACGGTTCTGGCGATGGAGCCACAGGCCCTGCTGCTGGATGAGCCGACCAATGCGCTGGACACTAAAAACGAGGCGCGGTTGCTCGAAATCCTGCAATCTCTGCCTCAAGCTATCCTACTGGTCAGCCATTCTCCTGCATTTCGCGATGCGCTTGCCCCGGACAGACTGGAATTGCGAGACGGCAAGCTGGTCGCTGTATGAGAAAGCCTATTTTGGTCGCGCCGATGCAAGCAGTTTGCAAATGCGCAAAACAAAAAAACCCCGCGTCGAGGACACGGAGTTCTTTTTTGAAAGCTGTAGGCTTTCTTATTCTTCTGCGGCCTCTTCGGCTGCAACGCGGGCTTTGTCAGCCGCGCCTTTGGCGTCGACGTCACGATCAACGAATTCGATGATCGCCATCGGGGCCATGTCGCCATAGCGGAAGCCAGCTTTCAGGATGCGGACATAACCGCCCTGACGCTCCGCGTAACGGGGGCCCAGAACTTCGAACAGCTTTGCGACGTCTTTGTCTTCTTTCAGCTGTGCTGCGGCCTGACGACGAGCGTGCAGGTCGCCGCGCTTGCCCAGAGTGACCAGCTTTTCGATGATCGGGCGCAGTTCTTTTGCCTTGGGCAGAGTTGTTTTGATTTGCTCATGCTCAATGAGCGAGCCTGCCATGTTTGCAAACAGAGCTTTGCGGTGCTCATGAGTACGGTTCAGGCGGCGGTAACCACGTGCGTGACGCATTTTTCAGTTCCTATCTTGCGTTTTGCTTTGTCTGGCCGGCGATGCGTGTCACCGGCTCTCCTTGGGGCGGAAGTGCCCGTATTGTCCCCGGAAATCCCGGGCATTTGGGAAGACGCGCTTAAAACGCGTCTTCGAATTTCTTCGCCAGATCTTCGATGTTGTCGGGCGGCCAATCCTCGACATCCATGCCGAGGTGCAGACCCATGCCGGACAGCACTTCTTTGATCTCGTTCAGCGACTTTCGGCCGAAGTTCGGAGTGCGGAGCATCTCGGCTTCGGTCTTCTGGATCAGGTCGCCGATGTAAACGATGTTGTCGTTCTTCAGGCAGTTTGCCGAACGGACCGACAGCTCCAGCTCGTCGACTTTTTTCAGCAGCAGCGGGTTGAACTCCAGACCATCGTCTTCGTCCTGGCGGCCAGCCGATTCCGGCTCGTCGAAGTTGACGAAAATCGATAGCTGATCCTGCAGGATACGAGCCGCATAGGCCAGTGCATCTTCCGGAGTGATCGAGCCATCAGTTTCGATCTTCAGGGTCAGCTTGTCATAGTCCAGAACCTGACCTTCACGGGTCGGCTGAACGTCATAGGCAACCTTCTTGACCGGCGAGTAGATCGCGTCGATCGGGATCAGGCCGATGGGTGCATCTTCAGGCTTGTTCTTCTCAGCCGAGACGTAGCCCTTGCCGGTGTTTACGGTCAGTTCCATGAACAGGTCGGCGCCATCATCCAGGTGGCAGATGACGTGATCACGGTTCAGAACCTCGATGCCCGCGCTTTCGCTAATGTCACCAGCGGTGACAACTGCGGGGCCTTTGGCATTGATCGACAGGCGCTTGGGGCCTTCGACTTCCATGCGCAGCGATACGCCTTTGAGGTTCAGGATGATGTCGGTGACGTCTTCACGTACGCCCGCAACCGAGGAGAACTCGTGCAGGACGTTGTCGATTTGAACGCTGGTGATGGCCGCACCTTGCAGCGAGCTCATCAGAACGCGGCGCAGCGCGTTGCCCAGTGTCAGACCAAAGCCACGCTCCAGCGGTTCAGCAACCAGGGTTGCCTGACGCGCAGGGTCGTTGCCCGGCTTGCCGTCCAGCTGGGTCGGCTTGATCAATTCTGCCCAATTCTTGTGGATCATGTAATCCCTCCATTCCTGTCCGCGCCCCATGACCAACAAGGTGCAGACGCCCGAGGTTCAAAATGACATGCTGGGGCCGCGCAAAAACGCAGCCCCAGCTGAATTCAAAATCGCTTAGACGCGGCGGCGCTTCGGCGGGCGGCAGCCGTTGTGAGCGATCGGAGTCACGTCGCGGATCGACGTGATGTTGAAGCCCACGGCAGCCAGTGCACGCAGAGCCGATTCACGACCCGATCCGGGGCCCTGAACTTCGACTTCTAGCGTCTTGACGCCATGTTCCTGCGCCTTCTTTCCTGCATCTTCTGCAGCCATCTGAGCGGCGTAGGGTGTCGATTTCCGAGACCCTTTGAAGCCCATTGTACCAGCAGACGACCACGAAATGGCGTTGCCCTGTACGTCCGAGATCAGGATCTTGGTGTTGTTGAAGGTCGAGTTCACATGGGCGACGCCCGATGCGATGTTCTTACGCTCTTTGCGCTTAACGCGAGTCTTATCACGTGCCATAAGTCAGACCCTCCCTTATTTCTTCTTACCAGCGATGGCCTTTGCGGGGCCTTTGCGGGTACGAGCGTTGGTGTGGGTGCGCTGACCGCGAACCGGCAGGTTGCGGCGGTGACGCAGACCGCGGTAGCAGCCCAGATCCATCAGGCGCTTGACGTTCATTTGAACTTCACGACGCAGGTCACCTTCGACGGTGAAGTTTTCGTCGATGAATTCGCGGATTTTCAGAACTTCGGCGTCGGACAGTTCGTTGACGCGACGGGTCGCTTCAATGCCCACGGCTTCGCAGATCGCTTTGGCCGAGGTGTTGCCGATTCCGGTGATATATGTGAGGGCGATTGGTACCCGCTTTGCAGTCGGGATGTTTACGCCGGCAATACGTGCCACGTGTCACTTTCCTTTTCGTTGCGGTTCCGTAACTCCAGAACCTTTTTTCACAACGCCTAACCGTGGCAGTGTCGCCAGAGGGCTCAGCATTTTATGATATGATCATGTGAACGGAATACCCGCGCACAATTCGATTCTCTTCCGAGATAGCGTCAATTAGTGTCGCGCGACCCGCGCGTCAAGCGCAGATCGCATATTGATCCTGATTTACTCCGCAAGCTCGATTTCAGGGAAGGTCCAGCTCCCGTCGATCACTTCGGGCGCGGGTTGGTAGAGACGCACGGTATAGTTCCATCCCTCCATGATCGGTAGGCAATTCACACGGCCGTCGTCGCAACCACCGAAATGAACCGTCATCGACGCATCCGGGTTACTGTCGCCCATCACCGAGTTGATCACGTAGACACCCAGACCGTTCTCTTCAAAGAACCCCGCCGCGTTATACAGGCTGACCGACCAGAACGCGCCAACCGGCACCTTTGCGGGAACTTCAAGCTTGTACGCTCCCAGCTCCAGTCCAGGTTCGACGTTCAGATAGAAGGCCTGCGCCTCTGGCAAGCCACCCCAGCCGAACGCTGTTCCCAGAAGGTGGCGCACAGGGTCAACCGTCTCTTTCGAACCGAATGTGCCAGTACTGTCTGGCGAGAAACGGGCAAGCTCCAACGCGGCGCTCAACACCTCTTCAAACGCATCCTTGTCGTAATGCGCTTCGTCGAAAAGACGCGCGGAATTGGCCTGCAGCGTGACCCCGTCCTGCAACGCGGTCACTTCGGCTACATCTGCGGGGTCCTCCGAGTCGACGAGGTATCGAAACAACAGCGCCACGTAGGGCGTATCGAACTTGTCGACCGTCAGCTCATAAGTGCCACCGCCCAGAAACACATCATTGACGTAGTGATCCTGATTGACCACCTGCACCGAGACATAGCGATCCCAGGTCTCCGGCACGGTCAGCACAGCGCCATCCGAGATATCGACGACGGCCATGCTATAGAGCGTATCCCGGTTCATGCGGATCGTCGGCTGCATATCCAGCGGTGTAGGCTCGCGCACATGAAACAGCGTGTTGACGCCGCCCGACTGCGCTAGGTACTTCCGAAATTCGATATCTGTCGCCGCACGGACAAAGTTGTCGATGGTCACCGGCGTCGATTCTGCACAAGCACCGATTGCTGCCATAGTCAGAGCGGACGTCGCCGCAAGCGTTTTAAGCGATAGGCTCATAGCTATCTCCCAACGAAAAATGCGCGCGTTGGCCGAAGTGATACCTCGTCAAACGCACGCATTCAATTGTCAAGATATGTTACCTCAGGGCAGCTTCGATCGCGCCTTGAACCTCTTCGATTTCGCCCAGACCGTTGATCTTGGTCAGTTGACCCTTGGCATAATAGTAGCCGATCAGCGGTGAGGTTTTCTTGTAGTACTCCATCAAGCGGGTCTTGAGGCTTTCCTCATTGTCATCCGCGCGGCGCTTGAAGTCATTCTCTTTGCCGCAATTGGAGCATTTGCCGTCCGCAGGAATCGGCTTTGTGATGTCGTTGTAGACCTCGCCACAGCCACCACATGTCGAGCGCGCGGTGATCCGTTCGACCAGAGCGGCGTCGTCGACTTCCATCTCGATCACGGCATCCAGGCTATTGCTGGTGCTGTCCAGCAACTCACCCAGCGCGTCGGCCTGTGCCAGTGTGCGCGGGAAGCCGTCAAAGATGAAACCGCCCTCTGCGCCTGCGTCCAGCTTTTCACGGATCAGGCCGATCACGATCTCGTCGGTCACAAGCTGCCCTTTGGCCATAACCTCGGCCACACGGTTGCCCATCTCGGTGCCGCTATCCTTGGCCTCGCGAAGCATATCACCAGTGCTGAGCTGCACCATGCCGCGTGTTTCGACCAGATGACGCGCCTGGGTACCTTTACCGGCACCCGGGGGGCCAAGCAGAATGATATTCATCGACGAGCAGCTCCCTTTCTGCCGCGTTTCTTGCCTTTGCCGCGCAGTTGGGACTTTTCGATAAGCCCTTCATATTGGTGCGCCAACAGGTGGCTCTGAACCTGTTGGATCGTGTCCATGGTTACAGAGACGATAATCAGAACCGAGGTGCCACCGAAGTAGAACGGGATGGCAAACTGGTTCCGAACGATTTCTGGTAGCAGACAGACCAGCGCGAGGTAGGCAGAACCCAGCACCAGAACGCGATTGACCACGTATTCGAGATACTCGGCGGTTTTCTTGCCGGGGCGGATGCCGGGCACAAAACCGTTCTGCTTTTTAAGGTTGTCGGCCACGTCATCCGGTTTGAAAGAGACGTTGAACGTATAGAAATACGCGAAGAACACGATCATCGACGCGAAGAACAGCAGATAGAGCGGCTGTCCCGGACCAAAGTTCGCCAGCAGCCACGACATGACCGGACCGTTGGCCGCACCCGACGAGAAGGTCGAGATCGTAACCGGCAGCAACAGCAGCGAGCTGGCAAAGATCGCGGGGATAACGCCCGACGGGTTGACCTTGACCGGCAGGTGGCTCGAGCCGCCTTCGTAAACCTTCATACCGGCCTGACGGCGCGGGTATTGAATGTGGATCTTGCGCAAGGCCCGTTCCATGAACACCACAAAGGTGATCACGACGATGACCATCAGGATCACACCAACGATCACGGCCGGGCTGATTGCGCCCGAACGACCCGAGGCAAAGAACTGAGCCAGAGCGGCCGGAACCTCGGCGATGATACCGACGAAGATGATCAGAGAGATCCCATTGCCGATGCCGCGCGCAGTGATCTGCTCACCCAGCCACATCAGGAACATGGTACCGCCGACCAGAGTGATCATGGTCGACATGCGGAAGAACAAGCCCGGATCGGTCGCCAGGTCGCCCGATTCCAGCGAAACGGCCAGACCATAGGCCTGCACGGTGGCCAGCGCCACAGTACCGAAACGGGTGTATTGGTTGATCTTTTTGCGCCCCTGCTCTCCCTCTTTCTTGAGTTGCTCGAGCGCGGGAACCATAGAAGTCAGCAGCTGCACGATGATCGAGGCCGAGATATAGGGCATGATGCCGAGGGCAAAGATACCCATTCGACCCAGCGCCCCGCCGGTGAACATCGAAACCATACCGCCGATGCCTTGCCCCGCTTGCTCCATGAATTCACGCAGCGCTTGTCCGTCAATGCCCGGCACCGGAATGAAAGTGCCAAGGCGATAAACGATCAACAAACCCAGTGTGAACAGGATGCGGTTGCGCAGATCGGTGGCTTTGCCAAGGGCAGACCAGCTTGTGTTGGCTGCCATTTGTTCTGCTGCTGATACCATAAATCGGTCTCTCTTATGAAAACACCGCCCAGAACCGTTTTCCGGCTCGGGCGGCGTCTGGGAAAACTTAGTGCTCTATGTAAGCGGGTCTTCGCCCGCTCACAAGCGCTTACTCTGCCGCAGCAGCTTTTGTGACCGTCAGTGAGCCGCCCGCTTTTTCAACTGCCTCAACGGCAGCTTTCGAAGCACCTGTCACTTCGAGGTTCAGCTTGGCGCTAACTTCGCCTTTCGCCAGAACGCGGATACCGTCCAGCTTGCGACGAACCAGACCCGAGGCAACCAGAGCGTCCTCGGTGATCGCAGCCGATGTGTCCAGCTTCCCGGCGTCGACGAATTTCTGGATCAGGCCCAAGTTGATAACGGCGAATTCCTTGCGGTTCGGCTTGTTGAAGCCACGCTTGGGAAGACGCTGGTACAGCGGCATCTGGCCGCCTTCGTAGCCGTTGATGGCCACACCCGAACGGGATTTCTGACCTTTGATACCACGGCCACCCATTTTACCCTTGCCGGAGCCCGGACCACGGCCAACGCGGGTCCGTTTCGGTGCGGCGCCTGGGTTATCGCGCAATTCGTTCAGTTTCATATCGCTTCTCCTAAGCCGGAAGTGACCCCGAAGCGTGATGGGCCAAACACGGCGTTTCTTGGTTTTGATTCTCGTGGACGCAATGCCACCGGGGCGCTCTACAGCTTTGTGGCCCGCGTTGCAAGTGGCGCGTGGATGCGTGGCCCGCCAAACGCAAAAGAGACGCCCAGAAGGACGCCTCTTCGCGTGTGAGTGGTGGGGTAGGTCAGGCGCAGTAAGCGTGCTTGTGCGCAATATCAGCGATATCGCAGCGACGGACTCCGATATCGTCCAGCTCGCGATTGCTGAGCCGCTGCAGTTCGGAGTAGGTCCGCTGGTATTCGGCAGCCCGAGCCCGCGCGACTTTGATGCGTTCAATAAGTGCGGAAACGCGTGCGCCGAAATTGAAGGTCGAGGGGGTGAGTGTTGCAGTATGTGCCATTTTCTTTCCTTTCAGACCGAGGCGTATTCCCCGGCAAATTTTGTGTTCCTTTTGGATACAGCGAGCAGATAGGAAGAGGTCGCGCGGCCAACAACGCCAGTTACGGTCTAGCCGCTATGCAAGGCGGACATATCCGACACTGATTGGAAGGCGATCGGCGAAAAACCCCTGCAATGACCAGCCGACCTTGCTGACCATGCAATTCGCGCAGGCTTACATGACCGCTGGGCACTTCATGCGCGCAGGACAACCGCAGAATGCAGGGAAATCGCGGATCGGGTCAGAACTCAGAGCAATTAAAGTTCTTGCACGGATTGGTTGGCCCTGCTTGCGGCCAACCAATGTGTATTATTCAGAGCCTTACACAAAAGGCCCTGATCCAGCGAGTTTAAACCGCCGCTTTGCGGCTTTCGTCCAGATAGATCTCGCGCAGGCGTTTGGCGATAGGGCCCGGGGTGCCATTGCCCAGCGCCACGCCATCAATCTCAACCACCGGCATGACAAAGGCGCTGGCCGAGGTGGTGAAGGCCTCGTCCGCCTCTTTTGCTTCGTCGATAGTGAATAGGCGTTCCTCGACCTCCATCTGCGCTTCGGCAGCCATGCGCAGAACGGCCTTGCGAGTGATACCGTGCAGGATGTCATTCGACAGCGGACGGGTGACGATCTTGCCGTTCTTCACAAAATAGGCGTTGTTGCTGGTGCCCTCGGTGACATGACCGTCTTCGATCATCCACGCATCATCACACCCGGCCGCCTTGGCCATCATCTTGCCCATCGACGGGTAGAGCAGCTGCACGGTTTTGATGTCACGACGTCCCCAACGGATATCCTCGATCGAGATGATCTTGGCGCCCTTTTGCGCTGCAGGGCTATCCGCCAGACCCGGCTTGTTTTGCGTGAACAGAACCAGCGTCGGTTTGGTGTCGGCGGAGGGGAACACAAAATCCCGGTCACCATCGCTGCCGCGTGAGACCTGCAGATAGACCAGACCTTCGTCAATCTCGTTCAACTCGACTAGCTTGCGGTGGATCTCCAGCAGTTCATCCTTGGTACAGGGCTCGGCCATCTGCAGCTCGTCCAAAGAACGTTTCAGGCGCACCGCGTGGCCCTCAAAGTCGATCAGCTTGCCATCCAGAACGCTGGTCACCTCATAGACGGCATCTGCCATCAGGAAACCACGGTCAAAAATGGAGACCTTGGCCTCGGTTTCGGGCAGGTATTCGCCATTCACGTAAACGGTGCGGGTCATGTCACTCTCCTCAGCCCCAGAGGTCCACGCTAGGCGGATGCACTCCGGCGTCGTCAAAAATCAGCGGGTTGGTGCGGTCTTCGGCCAACAGAAGCGGGCCGTCAAGGTCTGTCACCATCGCACCCTGCGCCAGCAATGTCGCAGGGGCCATGGCCAGAGAGCTGCCCACCATGCATCCGACCATAACCTTGTAGCCCTCAGCCAACGCCGCCTCACGCAGCAGCAAGGCCTCAGTCAGACCACCGGTCTTGTCGAGCTTGATGTTCACCACATCATACTTGCCCTTTAGTTTGGGCAGGCTGGTCCGGTCATGGCAGGATTCGTCAGCACAGACAGGCACCGGACGTTCCATTCCGACCAGCGCGTCATCCTCGCCTGCGGGCAGCGGTTGTTCGACCAATTCCACGCCCAGCCGAACTAGATGAGGTGCCAGATCCGCATAAACCTCAGCCGACCAACCTTCGTTGGCATCAACAATGATCTTGGATTTCGGCGCACCCGCACGCACGGCCTCCAACCGGGGCATATCGTCCGGTGTGCCCAGCTTGATCTTCAAAAGCGGCCGATGCGCGTTTTCTGCTGCCTGCTTTTGCATCGCCTCGGGCGTCGCCAGAGACAGGGTATAGGCCGTGATTTCAGGACCCGGAGCTGGCAGACCGGCCAAGTCCCAAGCGCGCTTGCCCGCACGCTTGCACTCCAGATCCCAAAGAGCGCAGTCCACAGCGTTCCGCGCGGCCCCGGCGGGCAGCAGGTCCGTCAGCGATTGCCGCGTGAACTCGGCAGGCAGCGCCACGATTTCAGCTTCGACCGACTCGAGCGTTTCGTCATAGCGCGCATAAGGCACGCATTCGCCCCAGCCCTGATGGGTTCCGTCCGAAATTCGAACCGTCAGAACCTTTGCTTCGGTCCGCGACCCGCGCGAGATGGTAAACACCTGCGCCAGCCGAAACACATCACGAGCGACCTCAACCTGCACGCGCCTGCTCCTTCATCTTTTCAAAAATATCCCCGCCGGAGGCGATCCTCCGGCGGGTTTCTTTGATCACAGAGCGGACAGAGCATCCACCAGTTTTCCCGCACCAAAGCGGTAAGGGTCGGTGGTGGGCAGGCCCATCTCTTCCTCGACCTTGGCCAGATAGGCCTTGGCCTCGTCCTCGCTAAGGTGCTGAGTGTTGACCGAGATGCCAGCAACTTGGCAAGCTGGATTGCCAACCCGCGCCAGTGGTAGTGCGGTGTCGCGCAGCTGCTGCAGCGTCGGCAGCGAATACTCGGGCAGGCCGCGCATATGGGTCCGGGTCGGCTCATGGCACAGGATCAACGCATCAGGCTGACCGCCATGGACCAGCGCCATGGTGACGCCCGAATAGGACACGTGATACAAAGAGCCCTGCCCCTCAATGTGATCCCAGTGATCATCGTCATTGTCAGGCGTCAAGTACTCGACCGCACCCGCCATGAAATCCGCAACAACCGCGTCGAGCGGAACACCTTGGCCGGTGATCAGAATACCGGTCTGACCGGTGGCGCGGAAAGTGGACTTCAAGCCGCGCTTGCGCATCTCGGCATCCATCGACATCGCCGTATACATCTTGCCCGCCGAGCAATCGGTGCCAACAGCCAGGCAACGCTTGCCGCTGCGTTTCTTGCCGTTTGCGATTGGGTATCCAACGGTCGGCACGCGCACATCGTGCAGGGTGCAGCCGTGGGTCTGAGCGGCCGCAACCAGATCGCCTTCGTCCCGCAACAGGTTGTGCAGGCCCGACGCGATGTCGTAGCCCATTTCCAACGCCTCGATCAGAACGGTTTTCCAGGCCTCGCTGATCACGCCGCCGCGGTTGGCAACACCGATCACCAACGTCTTCGCGCCGGCCTCTTTCGCCTCGGCCAAAGTCATGTCGGTCATACCCAGATCGGCCTTGCAGCCCTCCATACGGTACTGGCCTACGGCGTTTTCCGGACGCCAGTCACGGATGCCGATGGCAACTTTGGCGGCCAACTGGTCGGGCGCATCGCCCAAAAACAACAGATACGGTGTCTCGATCATTGCATCGCACTCCTTTGATTCCGCGCCAAACTAAAGAACCACGTGAACGAGCGTTTCGCGAATTTTCACCACATACGTCCCCTTACCAATATTTTTTCGCGCGCTTTGACGTCTGGTCGCAAAATTCTTCGAAGTTTTTAAACTGAACAAACTTTAAGCGCCCGCGAACTGCGCCTTGCGCAAGAAATGCTGCGCGCGCATTGCCGCATCTGCACAATGACCCTTGCGCCGCATTGCGCAATTTAATATCCCGAACGAGAACCAAAACGTAACTTCATTACTCTTGCGAGGTCCCGATGAGTTTCCGCATCCAACCCGCCGCTCCGGCGCGGCCAAACCGTTGCCAGTTGTTCGGCCCCGGCTCGAACACCAAGCTGTTCCCGAAGATGGCGGCCTCTGCTGCGGATGTGATCAACCTGGATCTTGAGGATTCGGTTGCACCCTCTGACAAGGACGTCGCCCGCGCCAATGTCATCGAAGCGCTGAACTCCGTCGATTGGGGCAACAAATACATGTCCGTGCGGATCAACGGGCTGGATACGCCCTATTGGTACCGCGATGTGGTGGACGTTCTGGAACAGGCCGGAGACCGCCTTGACCAGATCATGATCCCCAAGGTCGGCTGCGCGGCGGATGTCTACGCCGTCGACGCTCTGGTCACCGCAATTGAGCGCGCCAAGGGTCGGAGCAAGCCGATCTCGTTCGAGGTGATCATCGAATCCGCGGCCGGCATTGCCCATGTCGAGGAAATTGCAGCCTCATCGCCCCGGATGCAGGCGATGAGCTTGGGTGCTGCGGATTTCGCCGCTTCCATGGGCATGCAGACCACAGGGATCGGTGGCACGCAAGAGAACTACTACATGCTTCGCGAAGGTGAAAAGCATTGGTCAGACCCATGGCATTGGGCACAGGCAGCCATCGTCGCCGCGTGCCGCACCCATGGCGTTCTACCGGTCGACGGACCCTTTGGTGATTTCAGCGACGATGATGGCTATATCGCACAGGCCAAACGCTCGGCCACTTTGGGTATGGTCGGCAAATGGGCGATCCACCCCAAGCAGATAGCACTGGCCAATCAGGTCTTCACCCCGTCGGACGAGGCGGTCTCCGAGGCCCGCGAAATCCTGGCCGCGATGGAACAGGCCAAGGCCAACGGTGAAGGGGCCACTGTCTACAAAGGCCGTCTGGTCGACATCGCGTCGATAAAACAGGCCGAGGTCATCGTGGCGCAATCCGAGCTGATCGCAGCGAACGGTTAAACTAAAAATGAAAGAGCGCCAATTTGGCGCTCTTCCTACTGCAGGTACTGCTTTCAGCGGCCGAACGCGCTGTCAGGTGTCCAAGTAAAGTCTTCGCCCTGCTTGCCCCATTTCATCATCAAACAAGAAGTGCCGAGCTTCTGAAAGTAGACGATGTGAAGTGGGTACCATCCGGCTTTCGGAACCTCGACTTCGGTTCTTTGGTTGGCCTCGCAACCCTGAATGCCCCTAACAAACCCGATTTGTTGCCCTCCGACAAATGCCTCGAGCCCATCATTGGACCATGTTTCAAGCTCATAAATGCCAGGGGAATCAAAGCGAATGTAGCCGTTGATATCAGCCACGACGTTGACGGATTCCCCGAAAGTCAGAACAGGGTCACCCTTGTTAGTGTCTCGGTAGTCTAATCCAAGCAGAGGTGTGCCGACTTCGGCATTAGGCAGTAAGGACTTGGCGTGGCTCAGATCGCGAATTTTGCGCTGCGTTCCGTTCCATGCATATTTCACATTGAGGCCGGATTGCACATTGCCAGGTTGCGGGTTAGCCGGTTCCAGCTTGAGCGGCGCCGCCCCGACGTGTCCAGCAAGAATGGTTAGCGCGGACGCGATCAACCCAATTTGAAGATGGTTCATAGTGGTCTCCCAGTATACGCGCCCATTTTGCCTTGGGCGTCTTTGCCAAAGACCCTAAGACCTGAGCTTTTACCTCGCAAGGGTGTGATGCCAGCGCGAAAGGCAAGCTACGCTCTCAAATCCTTCGGCGAACCCATGACCACATATGACGTGATCGAAGTGACATGGGGAAGTGTTCCCAGCACATCGGTGTGAAAAATCTTGTACGACGGAAGGTCCGCGCATTCCACGCGCAAAAGGTATTCGATCGTGCCGGTGATATTGTGGCATTCAACCACTTCGGGCGCGCGCTGCAAGGCCCGTTCAAACCCTTCCTGAGCGGCTTTTGTATGCTCTCCCAGACCAACGCCGATATAGGCGACAAACCCCTTGCCAAGCGCGGTCGGGTCCAGAATAGCGCGGTAACCGGTGATGACTCCGGCCTTCTCCAACTCTTGCACGCGACGCAAACAGGCCGAGGGAGATAGCCCGACACGATCTGCCAGCTCAAGATTGCTGATGCGCCCGTCCGTCGAGAGTTCGCGCAATATTTCGCGGTTTATACGATCCATCTTAGTCATTAGTTGCCAAACTAGGTCATTTACGCACAATAACGCAATTTCATTTGTGCCATTTGCGGTAAACATCCCTCGCATGACCTACGACATCCTTCTGGCCCTGATCGCGTTTGCCTTCGTCTCGTCCATTACGCCGGGACCGAACAACTTGATGCTGATGGCATCTGGCGCCAATTTCGGCTTTCGGCGCACGATTCCTCATATGCTGGGAATCGGGCTTGGTTTTACCTTCATGGTGCTTCTGGTGGGCGCGGGTCTGGTGCAGGTGTTCAACCAATACCCGGTCAGCTACACGGTGCTGAAGGCAGCCTCGGTCGCGTATCTGTTGTATCTGGCGTGGAAAATCGCGCATGCCGCTCCGGCCGAGAAAGGCGCTGAGGTGGGCACGCCGATGAGCTTTTTACAGGCCGCCGCCTTTCAATGGGTCAACCCAAAGGCCTGGGCGATGGCGCTGACCGCGACGACGGCCTATGCGCCAGGGCAGACCTTCAATGTCATCATCATCGTTGCGCTTGTGTTCGGAGCGGTCAACTTACCCTCAGTCAGCACCTGGACGGTTCTGGGGCAGCAAATGGCGCGGGTCCTGACGAATCCGCGCCGGTTGGTGGTGTTCAACTGGACAATGGCAGCCCTGCTTGTGGCCTCGCTCTATCCGGTGTTGTGGCCGAGCTGATCACTTCAGCGGCAGGCAGATCTCGGTTACTAGATCTTCTGGCGCAGTATCGCGCGGATCGTTGAGGTAGATCTCGTAACAGGGTTGATCTGCTGGCTCTTCCCCTGACTCAGGCAACCAATTCCCGAACAGACTGTGGTAGGCAGCCTCTAGGCCAGAATAGGGCCCTTTGTAGGTTAGCACCGCTGTCTTTCCCCCGGCGATCTGCACGTCCTCCATCCCATCGGGAGTACCTTTCCCACGGAATTCGGCCCCGGCATAGCTGCGCAACTGATCCTCTGACACCTCATCTGGGCTGTCAAAGTAGATACCCACGACAGGGCCAACTTGCGGCCAAAGCTGACGGGATTCGCACAGCGCGCCGAACGCTTCAAAGCTTTTGCCAATTTCGGAATATGCGCCTTTGTGCGGAAGGGCGATCACGCGGCGGGCGGGTTCGGTTCGGGTGGTCACGGGATGCATCGGATATCCTCCGGTTTTGAAGTTTGGATGGGCTGGCAGAAACTGACCGGCTTTGCGAAAAGCGGCAGGGCTGCTGCCATAGGCCTCGGTAAAGGCCCGGATGAAAGAGTTCGGGTTGGGGTAGCCAACGGAATGCGCAACCTGCGAAACCGAGCTGTCTGACCGGACCAGCTGGACCGCAGCACGGTGAAGCCGTATCCGACGCACCGCCTGGGCGCAGGTCTCGCCTGTCAACGCGCGGAATACGCGATGCCAGTGGAACCGCGACATCGCGGCGACATCAGCCAGCGCATCCAGTGACAAATCCCCATCGGGGTGTTCGTGGATATAGGTCAGCACCCGCAGGATGCGGTCCTCGTAACTGGTTGCCATGTGGCATCCCTTCCTTCTCTCTGCCCAATCGTGGTCGCATAATCGGCTCTCACAAATCTTGCTGAGTTGCATCCCAAGCGACCACGCGTCATATAGCAGGGAACTTCCGCGTTGAGAGGCGTCATGACCCAGTATCTGGATTTCGAAAAACCGCTGGCCGAGATCGAAGGCAAAGCAGAAGAGCTGCGCGCCCTGGCCCGCGCAAATGAAGAGATGGATGTGGCCGAGGAAGCCTCAGCTCTGGACGCCAAAGCCGCCAAGCTGCTGGATGAGCTGTATGCCGATCTGACCCCCTGGCGGAAATGTCAGGTCGCACGTCACCCCGAGCGGCCTCATTGTCAGGATTATGTCAAAGAGCTTTTTACCGAATTCACTCCACTGGCCGGGGATCGTAACTTTGCCGACGATCTGGCTGTGATCGGCGGGCTGGCCCGGTTCTACGACCAGCCGGTGATGGTGATCGGCCATGAAAAAGGTTCGGATACCAAGTCGCGGATCGAGCGGAATTTCGGCATGGCCCGCCCTGAAGGCTACCGCAAAGCCGTCCGCCTGATGGAGATGGCCGGGCGCTTTGGTCTGCCGGTCGTGACCCTGATCGACACCGCAGGGGCCTATCCCGGCAAGGGCGCGGAAGAGCGTGGCCAGTCCGAGGCGATTGCACGTTCGACCGAGATGTGCCTGAAAATCGGAGTGCCTCTGGTTTCGGTCATCATCGGCGAAGGTGGCTCTGGCGGGGCTGTGGCCTTTGCCACCGCGAACCGCGTCGCGATGCTGGAGCATTCGGTCTATTCGGTGATTTCACCCGAAGGCTGCGCCTCGATCCTTTGGAAGGACGCCGAAAAGATGCGCGAGGCTGCCGAGGCGCTGCGCCTGACCGCGCAGGACCTTTACAAGCTGGGTGTCTGCGACCGCATCATCACCGAGCCCAAAGGCGGGGCCCATCGGGATCGCCCTGCCGCGATTGAATCGGTCCGCGCCGCCATCGCCGCCATGTTGAAAGAATTGGACGGTAAGGATGCTGCAGCCCTGATCAAGGACCGCCGTCAGAAGTTCCTGGATATAGGTTCAAAAGGGCTGGCGGCGTAAACCGTCAGCCGCCCAACCGGCGAAACAGTTCAACCGAAGGCTTGCCGGTGACCGGCAGACCATTGGCGCGCTGATAGCCGCTGATCGCGGCTTCGGATTTCTTGCCAATCACCCCGTCCGCGCCTTCGGTATCGAACCCGGCCGAGGTCAGGCGGCGTTGCAGCTCTTTGCGGTCTTCCAGCGTGAGCCCTGTTTCATCCGGTCCGAACGACGCCTTGAACGGGCCACCTCCGGCGATTCTGTCGGAAAGATGGCCCACACCGATCGCATAGCTGTCCGAGTTGTTATAGCGTTTGATCACGTTGAAATTGCGGAACACGGCGATCTTTGGGCCGGGAACCTGCGGCTGCAAGACCGCGACGGGCGTGCCGGAAACGGTGCCGACCTCTCCGCCCCAGGGCTGACCACGCACCCAACCCGCGCGGGCCAGATAGGCAGCGGTTGAAGCCAGTGAGTCCGACGGATCCTCGGACCAGATATCGCGTCGCCCATCACCGGTGAAATCGACCGCATAAGCCAGATACGAGGTCGGAATGAACTGCGTATGCCCCATCGCGCCCGCCCAGCTGCCGGTCATGTTGTCCGCCGAGGTGTCGCCCGCCTGAATAATCTGTAAGGCCGCGATCAATTGCTTTTCGAAAAACGCACCGCGCCGCCCGTCATAGGCCAAGGTCGAGGTTGCCGAGATCACCGGCACATCACCGCGGCGCGCGCCATAGCGGCTTTCCAGCCCCCATACGGCCACGACGACCTCTTTGTCGACGCCATATTGCGCCTCGATCTGCGACAGAACACCGTTATGGCGTTGCAGCATCTTTTTACCGGTACTGATCCGCTCATCCGAGGCAGCGATGGCCAAATAGTCCTCAAGCGAGCGTTTGAACTCGACCTGATTGCGGTCCCGTTCGATCACGCCGGGCAGATAGCCTGCCCCCTGAAAAGCGCGGTTCAGCGTGGATTGTGAGATGCCCTGTGAGGAAGCGCGGGATTTGAAACCCGCCACCCAGGCATCGTAACCCGCATTGGAAACAGGCTGCATTCGGGATGCAGGCGCGCGCGCCGGAATGGTCGCATCACTGCACGCCGCCAAAAACGCCGCACCGAGGCCGAGTGAAAAACTGCGTCTATTGATCATGACTGAAATCTGCTCTGGTTTGTGATTTGCCCCAGCGTAGCGTAGTCCGCGCCCGCAAACCAGAACGACTGACCCCTTCGGTAGCCGACTGGGCAAGTCGGCAATTGGCCGCCTAAAGCATTTTGCGTTTCACTTTGGGGAGGACCATCGAAATGCGCGTCGACCCTAGGGCGACGCAACGTATTTCGATTCAAATCAACGCAAAGCGATCTAACTGACCAGCAACCGCAAGCCCTGCGTCACATCCGACCGGACCGCAAGGCGCAGGCCAGGCTCGTCCCCCGCCTTCAGCGCAGCAATGATCAGCTTATGGTAGTGGGGCGGTTCTGTTCGCCGCAAACGACCATAAAGCGCGCGCATGGTCGGGCCAAGCTGCAGCCAAACAGTTTCCGCCATGGCCAGCATCGCAGGCGCCTGCGCACGCAGGTACAGCGTTCGATGAAATTCCAGGTTCGTTCGGATATAGCCCACCGCATCGCGCTTGGTCACCATCTCAGCGACATTCATATTTATGCTCTGCAACCGGTCGATCAGCGCCATATGCGCGCGAGGCAAAGCACGGCTGGCCAACTCAACCTCCAGCAGCGCCCTTAGGGCTGCCAGCTCTTCTATCCGGTCATTTGTCAGCTCGGGCGTCGAGACGCGCCCCGATGACGACAAAAATAAAGCCCCTTCAGCCGCCAGTCGGCGCACCGCTTCGCGCGCCGGCGTCATCGAGACGCCGAATTCCTTGCCGATTCCCCTGAGGGTCAAAGCCTCGCCCGGCGCAATCTCTCCGTGCAGGATGCGCGATCTCAGGGTGCGATAGACCCGATCATGCGTTGCGATTCTCGAGTCCGTGGGCCTTGTCGTTATCATGCCCTCATGTGATCACAAAATTCGGTGACGTCAACTCGCTGGTGAATCAAATCGGAAACGATGCAACACGGCTCCGTTGTCTCTCAGCCAGCGACGCGGGGCATCGTAGGGGCCGAATATGCGCTCCACCTGCGCCCAGAAAGCCGGCGAGTGGTTCATCTCCGCCAGATGCGCCACCTCATGCGCAGCGACATAGTGCAGAACCTCGGGCGGGGCGAGAATCAATCGCCATGAGAACATCAACCCGCCGTGGGAACTGCACGACCCCCAACGCGACCGCGTGTCCCGCAGCGACAGGGTCGTGTAGGACCGGCCCAGAATGGCGGCGTAGTCATCACAGGCCTCGCTCAGACGATCCCGAGCAAGTTCCTTGAGAAAACGGGCCAATCGACGCCCCTCAACCCCTGCCGGGACGGCCACCGTGTCCGCGCCCAACTGAACGCGCCGACCAGTTGCCGAGACGATTCGGCGTTCGACGCCTTCGACAGGGATCAGGCCGCCGACGCGAACGTCCTCCCTCTCGGGCTGACCCGCCAGATTCTTACGGATCCAATCTTCCTTGCTGCGCGCGAAGTTCAACGCCTCGACCTCGGGCACGCCGTTTGGATATGTCAGGGTAACCCGCCCGTCCAATTGGGAAATCCGCAGACTGATCCGCCGCGCCCGCGCGGATTTGCGCAGCGTCAGCGGCACTGGCGGCCTGCCCGGCAAAGCGTGTTCCCCCATATCCCGTCCTCTTCCGCGCAAAGGCTTTGACAGCACCCGCCGCCTGTGGCAGGTGAACTGAATCTTTTAGACGACTCACCTGATATCAAGGGGATTTGACATGCCCAAGGAAGAATGGGGCGTAAAGCGCGTTTGTCCGACCACCGGTAAGCGGTTTTATGACCTGAACAAAGACCCGATCGTCAGCCCCTACACGGGCGAGATCGTGGAACTTGAAACCGGCAAGAGCCGGATGATCGCCGCCGATGCCGAAGATGCGGCAACCAAGAAAGCGCGCGAAAACGCATCCGAGGATGATCTGGTTCTGGATGATGACGACAATGTCGACGTCGATCTGGATGACGATCTGCTGGACGATGATGACGACGGCAATGATGATGTTTCGCTCGACGACATCAAGGACATGTCGTCGGAAGACGAAAACTGATCCGATACGGGGGCGGCCAGTGGCCGCCCTTTTTCGTTGTGCAAAACCGCACAGAGTTTTTCGCAGATTTCGAATTTTGCTCTTGCACTCGTGCGCGCTGTCTCATAAACGTCCGCCCACTGCTTCGGCAGTACCTGGAAGGGGCCTTAGCTCAGTTGGGAGAGCGCTTGCATGGCATGCAAGAGGTCAGGGGTTCGACTCCCCTAGGCTCCACCAAATCTTCATATGCTGTTGATTTGAGTTTATCCCACTTATTTACAAGAGTTTAAAAACGATTCTGTTGAAGTGAGGTGTTACAGTGAGGACGCTTGAGAAGATGCCTCGACACCCCCGACTCTATCGACATGGCGACTTCTACTATCACCGCGCAAACGTCTCTGCAGACATCGCGGCGACCTACCCGAAGACCGAAGAAACGTTCTCTTTGAGGACGAAGGAAAACGCCGATGCTATTCGGAAGGTCCGTTTCGCTGCCGTTGAGGTCGACCAACAATATGACGCCACCTATGTTTGCTCAAAGCCCAAGGACAGGAAGCTTGAACTGAACTGACCTCAGATCAGATCAACAAATCAATGCCGCATACTACAACTTCCGGCTGAAGGAAGATGAAGAAACGCGCCTAGCTTTGGTTATTTACCAGGAACCAACTGACATTTCTCTCTTCCGCTGCGCGTCTCTGATCAAAGCCGCGAGCCGATAGAAGCCATGAGCCATCTTGGTGTAGGGCATTAGCAGGAAGAAGGTCAGAACTGATCCAAGGTGGATAGCAAGCAGCGCAGGCATCAGAGACGTGGAACCAAGGGCGTAAAGGACCAGCCCGCTCAGGCCGACAAAACCGAGCAGCAGGATGAAACCGATGTCACCTCCCCAAGCAGACGGGTCGCCAAGCTTTCGATCAGATTTTTGCTTGAGCAGAACCATAGCTCCGCATCCCACTGTCAGCAGGATACCTCCGGAAACGCCGAAGAGTTTTGGCAGGGACCAGAACCCGTAAGGCGCGTGCAACCCGAACCCGTAGTGCATAACCGTTGCCACCGAAGTCGACGCGAAACACAGCAAGAAGCCGTACATGATAGCGTGGTGAATGTGACGGCGCCCCTGGCTGAACCGATCTTCATCTTCAAAGTTACATCCCTCACCATGCCCGGCAGCCAGGTCCTGCATCTTGCCAGCGCGTTTGAAGGCGGACATTAAATCGGACAATTGGAGGGGTTTGCCACCGACTTCCGCCCAATAGCGCCTTAGGCTGATAGCCACGCTAACGAGCGGCAACAAGAATGCCGGCGCAAAGATTGCCACCATCGCATTGTGGGACAGGACGGCATAGAACCCCTCTCCTCCGCTTGATCCAATGGCGCGAATTGCCCAGAACAACAGGGCAAATCCAATTGCCAGTGCCAAGGCAATAGCCCCGCCGTGAGTGTGAAACCGGCGCGCCAGAGGCTGCGGCCAGGCGAAGCTTTCCCAGCTGTCCCGCCGCACTTCGGCCAGAGCTTTCGGTAGATTCAGGTCAAACTCGTGCGGAGCTGTGTACTGACAGGCGTAGTAGCAACCTCGGCAGTTGTGGCAGAGGTTGGCGAGTTGCGTGATATCTCCATCGGAAAACGCACGTTCCGCATGCAGGGATGGAAAGACTGAGCAGTAGCCCTCGCAATACCGACAGGCGTTGCAAATCTCGGCCTGACGCCGGGCTTCTTGAATAAGTTCAGTTTGCATAGGCTGCAGCCTCACGTCCTGCGATGCGTCCAAAAACGGTTCCGATGGTCATGCCGAACCCGGCCAAGTAGCCTTGCCCCAAGATTGACCCGGCCATCGTCTCGCCGGCGGCCCAAAGGTTCTTGATCTTGCCGTTGGCGGTCGAACATTGGGCGGTATCGTCGACCTTCAGACCCAGATAGGTGAAGGTCACGCCGGTGCGCAGTGAGTAGCCATAAAAGGGCGGCTCGGTGATCGGACGCGCCCAGTTCGTCTTGGGCGGTGTCAGACCCGAGGTCGTGACCCCGTCCAACTCGGTCGGATGAAACCCACTGGTATCACCGCATGCTTCGTTGAATTCAGCAACGGTCGCCTTCAGCTTGTCGGCGGGCAGATCCATCATTCCGGCCAGTTCTTCCAAGGTGTCCGCCTTCAGCGGTGGAAAGACCGAGGGCATAAACAGGTTCAGCGACTTCGCATCGATGATCACATAGCCAACTTGATCCGGCTGGGCCGCGACAAGACGCCCCCAAATCGCATAGCGCTTGGGCCATACTTCTTCGCCCTCGTCATAAAACCGCTCTGCATTCTTATTCACGACAATTGAAAACGGCACGCAGTCCAGGCGGGTGACGATACCGCCGTCAAACTTCGGCGCGCGCCCGTCAATGGCGACGGCGTGGCACTGGGTCGGATCGCCGACGCTGTCGACACCTTGATCCAACAGATCGGACAGAACCACGCCACGGTTATAGGGTGTGCCCCGGATCAAGAAATTCTTGGCAGGTTCACCCCATGCACGGGTCAGCCAATCGGTGTCGGCCTGAAACCCACCCGAGGCAACGATGACTGCCTTGGGCGTGATGCGATGAGACTGGCCCTCATAGGTGTAGTCGACCCACTCGATCCGATCACCTTTCAACTCCAGATGCGTGACAGCAGCTTCGTACAGAACATCGACACCCAAACCAGTAGCAGTTCGGTAATATGCGTTTACCAAAGACTTCCCGCCCCCCATGAAGAAGGCGTTGGTCCGCGCCAGTGACAATGTCCCGGACAGAGAGGGTTGGAACCGCACCCCGTGTTCTTCCATCCACGGCAGGCATTCCTCGGAGGTTCGGATCGCGAGGCGAGCAAGATGTTCGTCGGTTTTGCCGCCAGTGACCTTGAGCAGATCTTCAAGATACTCATCCTCACTGTATTCTTCGACCAGCGGGCCCAGAGGAGCGCCATGCATACAACGAAAATTGCGCGTATGGCGGGAGTTTCCACCACGATAGGGTTTTGGTGCCGTCTCAAGGATCAGAACACGGGCGCCTGCCTCGGCAGCGGTCATCGCGGCGCAGAGGGCTGCGTTCCCACCGCCGATCACAGCGATATCATAAGCTTCCTTTTGGGTGGCCATATCCTGTCTACCTATTGATTTTCGTCGGTTGTCCGGTCGCGCTCTTGCAACGCCCGAATACGCATCCGTTGTGCGGCCTGAATATGCGCACGCATTTCTGTTTCAGCCGCTGCGCCATCGCGGGCCTTTAAGGCAGCCATGACGCGCTTATGCTCTGCCACTGCTGTCTCGGCCCGATCACCGTCCAGCAATTGCGACGGCCCAAGGATCAACAGCGCTTTTTGCAAAGACAACATAGACTTGGCAAGAAACCGGTTCTTTGCTGCGTCCAAAAGTGTGGCGTGGAAAATCCGGTTGATCCGAGCCGTTTCCGAACCGGTGCCAGCCTCAGCCAAGCGATCATTCAAGACGCCCAGCTCGTCCAACTCGACATCCGACGCAGCACGCGCGGCTAAACGGGCCGCAGTTCCCTCGAGCACCGCGCGCATCTCATAGAGCTCCATTACTTCGGCGTAATCAAGGCTGCGTACAGTTGCGCCCTGCCTTGGCACATGAGTGACTAGCCCGTCGGCCTCTAACTGCCGGATAGCCTCGCGCACGGGAGTACGGCTGACGCCTAGTCGTTCCGACAACTCAATCTCGCGCAGGCGTTCGCCAGGCAGAAGTGTGCCATCCCGAACCTCATCCAGCAGGCGTTGATACGCTGAATTGCCTTGTGGACCAGGCTGTAAGGGGTCGTCTTGAATGGTCATCGAACGCTCTCTTGTCTTCTTGCGTCCAGTTGTATACATTTGGATACATAGCGAGTCAATATTGTCGGAAGCCGCGCCTTGCCCGCCCAAAACAAAACACCTTCTCTCCTGACAAAGCGGGCCGTAACACTGGTCCTTGCACTACTGGGCACCGGAGTATTTTGGTCGTTGAACCTGCCGCTGCCCTTTCTTTTCGGCCCGATGAGCGCGTGTCTGATCGCTGCCCTGGCGCATGCCCCTATGGAAGGTTTTGGTCAGGTCTCGGTTGCAGCGCGCACGATACTTGGCGTTGCGGTTGGGGCTTCGATTACCCCTGCCATGTTCGCAGAGCTGCCGAAGATGGCCGCGTCTATTGCACTAGTCCCGTTCTTCATCCTGCTGATCGCACTGGTCGGCGTGCCCTTCTTTCGCAAGATCTGGGGGTTTGACTCCACGACCGCCTTCTACGCCGCCATGCCGGGCGGATTGCAGGACATGATCATCTTTGGAGCCGAAGCAGGCGCCAACCCGCGAACGCTATCCCTGATCCACGGTACGCGCGTGCTGATCATCGTGACGCTGGCCCCGCTGTTTCTGACAGTGTTCTACGATGCCCAACTCACCAATCCGATCGGAGAGCCTGCGCGCGACCTGCCAATACATGAGTTGGCGCTGATGGTGCTGGCCGCCCTTATAGGCTGGAAAGGCGGTGAGCGGATCGGCCTGTTCGGAGCATCCATCCTCGGCCCGATGATCCTGACAGCAGCCCTGTCACTGGGGGATTTCATTCATACCCGACCACCGCGCGAGGCCATCCTTGCAGCGCAGTTCTTTATCGGTTGCGGGATCGGCGTGAAGTTCGTGGGCGTCACTTGGGTCGAACTCCGCCGGGTGGTTGCAGCGGGCTTCGCCTATGTCATCGTCCTTGCCATCCTTGCCGCCGCTTTCACCGCCGTTGTCACCACATTGGGCTTCGGCCAACCGGTCGAGGCTTTCTTGGCCTTTGCCCCCGGCGGGCAGGCTGAGATGACAGTGCTAGCTATCGTTTCGGGCGCGGATCTGGGCTTTGTAATCACCCACCATCTGACAAGGATCGTGCTGGTAATCATCGGCGCGCCAATAGCGGCCAATCTTATCCTGCGCTGGTCCAAACCTCGGGGTTGATCATGTGAATGGGAGCGCCCTCAGCATAGGCGTTCACCTGATCGAAAATATCTGCGAATTGCAGGTCGAATTCGTCCTCGGTCACAAAGCCGATATGCGGGGTCGCGATCAGGTTTGGGTGCGATAGCAAAGGGTCATTCGGGTCGGTGAGCGGCTCGGTATCAAAGACATCAATTGCGGCCTTGCCCGGGCGAACGGCGTTCAACGCGTCCAACAAAGCACCCGCAGCGATTAGCCCGGCCCGGGAAGTGTTCACAAACAACGCTCCCGGGTGCATCTGCGAGAAATCCGACGCTGTGATGATGGCGTGTGTGTTTGGCTTCAGGCGAACATGCACCGAGACAACATCGCTATCGGCAAAGAACGCTTCGCGGCTTGCAGCGACCTGAACACCATCTGCTTGCGCGCGTGCCCGGCCTTCATCCGAGGACCACCAGACCACATTCATCCCAAATGCCTCGGCGTAGCCAGCAACAGCGCGGGCGATGCGACCATATCCATACAGTCCCAGTTGCCGCCCCCTCAGGGTCTTGCCAACTCCGGCCTGCCAACGCCCAGCTTTGACCGAGGCCATCTGCGCTGGCAAATCGCGCATCCCGGCCATGATCAGCGCCCATGTAAGTTCAGCTGCTGCATATGAGGGCGTTCCGCCATGCATGTTCGAACAAAGCAGCACACCGTTATCCGAGCATGACTGCACATCAACATGCGGATACACGCTGCGCTGACTGATCAATTTCAGGTTTGGGAGTTTTTCAACCAAATCGCGGGTGATCTTGGTGCGCTCGCGAAACAACACCAGCGCCTCAGCCTCCTGCAAGCGTTCAGCCAATTCGCTGGTATCTTCGACATGGTCTGTCCAGACCTTCACGTCATGGAGAGATAGCTTCTCAAAACAGGGCAGGCCCTGCAGAGTATCAAACCAATCATCCAGAATGTGAACTTTCATCGACTCTCTATACCCTACTCGGTGCTCAGTTTTCTTGGCGTCGGCACAAAATGACGTGTGTCGAGCGCTTCTAGCGCGTTGCGAACACGTTCGCGCTGATCCAGCAAATGGTTGAATTGCTCATCACACCCGGCAATCGGTGTCGGGTAGTCCGCAATGTCCCTCCGCAGAGCCGACTGCGCCAGTCTGAGTTCCTGACGCGCGATACCAAGGCATTCAGAATAGTCATCCATCGGAACATCCTCTTTATGTATACCATAGTATACCTTTTGAGATCCGCCTTTTCAACTGTTGTTCCACACAGATTCCGGTACATAAACGTGCCCATCCGCCAATTTGCGCGCTGTTCTCACCAGACCGGCGGCATTCACGTTGAATTCCTGGCCGTTCGAGAAGTCCACCAGCACGTCGATCTTGCCTGAAGCATGTTCCAACACAACTTCAGCCGGGCTTGAATCCGGGCGATCAAGCAACCCGTCTACGACGGTTCCGGGCGTCAAAGCGCAAGACGCCATGCATTGCGCTCCCGTAACGGCCATACTTGGGTGGGTTTTCCATGGCATGAAATACCGAACCGCAAGGGTTCCACCCTCTCTGGCGGGCGCCATCAGGCCGAATTTGGGAGTTACCGATTTCGATACGTCCCCCATGCCCATCAGTTCCCCGGCTTCGATCCGCACGGCCTCCATACGATCAAAGAAAGCACGATTGGCATCCAGCTCTTCGGCGCTTTCATATCCCGTTAGTCCGAAATCCTCCGCTCGGGCTATAGACATCGGCATAGCGACATCCATGCACGTCAGCTCGATCCCCTGCACAGTATCGCGCAAATTTCCAGTGGGCAGAAATGCACCTGTTGCTGAGCCCACAACGCCCATGAAACTCAGTTTCACCGGTGCAGAATGGCCGGGAACTCCGGCGATTTCCGCGTCACCCTCATAGACCAACTCGCCGCCCGGGGTCTGCACTTTGGCAACGACGCGGGCGCCTGTATTGACGGCGCGAATGCGGATTTCGGTCTCATCGCCATTGGGCTGAAACAATCCCATTTCGATCGCAGCGGGACCAACTCCTGAGAGGATGTTTCCGCAGGTGGGTTTGAAATCGACCAGCTTTTCTTCAACAGAAACTTGCGCGAAGAAATAGTCGATATCGGCCCAGTCGTCCTCGCTGACAGACAGCATCGCCACTTTGGTCGTCACCGCGTTACCGCCACCGATCCCGTCGATATTGAGCGCTTGTCCAGCCCCGAGGGCAGCGACCAGAACATCAGCCAACTTATCCCTATCTTCAGGCAGATCAGAGCGTCGAAAATAAGGCCCTCGGGATGTGCCGCCGCGCATGAAAACATATGGGATTGCTGTCTGGGTCATTGCGAACCCTCCTTTACAAACCGTTGAAATTTCTGATTTCTGTGCTGCCCGGCCGCCAGATTGGCAGGCCGGACAAACATGGAGCGCCTACTTGAGCGGCCATGGCAGGTTCACCATGTCTTGCAGCAGACCTGGCGGGAAATCCCGGTTCAGAGCGCCAGCCATGAAGCACATGAAACCGATGCCGCATGCCGTAAGGAGCAGCGTCATCTGCCAGCTGGACCCGGCGCGAATGCGGAAGAATGCGATCAGGAACCCGATCAACGCCAGGATGAACCCCACAACCCAAGTGGCCGCGATCAGACATGCAAACCACGCAAGCGTTGACCAAAGCCCATGCGGCGCGTTCGCATCCTCACCGGCGAGTTCCTTGTCAGCAAAGATCGCATCCCCTTCGGGTCGCCGCATCATCTGGATCAAAAGAATGATGCAGCAGAACAGCGACACGCTGCCGATCACCAGCGGGATGATCTTGTCGGTCATGTTGTAGTCAGGGATCATGTTGGCATTAATCAACGCCACGATCAGATAGGCCATGATCACCAGCAGGAAGATCAGAGGCGCGCGCTTGCTACCGGATTTGACCTCACCTTCGGCCATGATCATCTTGGCTTGACGAATGCCAAGAATAACCGAAACCACGGTGACCACGATCAGGACGATAACGATCGGGCTGAAGACATACTCCATCCCCTCGCCAAAGCTTTTGCGGAAGCGGAAAGACGCGATCTGGAACGCCTGGTTGGTGAACTTCTCAACCGGGTTGGACAACACGAATCCAATCAGGAAGGCCGGGCGCGACCAGTCGAAACGGCGCAGGAAGATGCCGATCAGGCCGATGACGAAAAGGGCCAGAAGGTCTTCGAAATTCTGACCGGATTGGAATGCCGCAAAGCTGATCAGCATGAACAGAAACGGCGCCAGATAGGTGAAGCGGATCGTCGTTAGTTTGGCGATGCCACCCGAGGCGGCGATACACAGGATGGTGCCTACCACGTTGGCGAGAGCCAGCAGCCAGACAATCGAATAGGTGATGTCGAGATTGTCCTTGAGCATGCTCGGGCCGACCTCGATATCGCCGGATCCCAACAGTGCAACTGCGCCGATAAAGATCGCCATCGAACCCGAACCGGGGATGCCAAACAGAAGCGTCGGGACCAGCCCTCCGCCCTCTTTGGCGTTGTTCGAGCTTTCCGGCCCGATGACACCACGCACTTCACCCTTGCCGAAGTTGCTTTTGTCTTTGGTCGATTGAACAGAGTGGCCATAAGCGATCCAGTCAACGACCGAACCACCAAGGCCGGGAATGACACCGACAACTACACCAATGATCGAACAGCGGACCGACAACCAAATGTTCGCAGCCCAGTCTTTGACGCCATCAAACCAACCAGCTCCGAGCGAAGCGCCCTTGGCAATGGATCGGTCTTGACGCAGCAGCGAGACGATTTCCGGCACCGCAAAGATACCCAAGCCAACGATGACCAATTTCAGACCGTCGGTCAGGTAAGGAATGTCATAAGTGGCCATACGAAGTGAGCCACCCGCGTCCGCTTCGCCAATCGTGCCGACCATCAGGCCCAGCCCAGCGGCGGCAACGCCTTTTAGCGGGATACGCCCGGCGAGAATGGCGACCATCGACAAGCCAAGAATGGTGATCATCAGCATCTCGGGCAAGCCGAATGCCAGAACGATCGGCCGCGCGATCAGGATGAACATGGTCAGAAAAGTTGCGCCGACCAAACCGCCAAACAGTGATGACGCAAAGGCTGCTGACAATGCACGCGCGGCCTCGCCCTTTTTCGCCATCGGGAAGCCATCCAACACAGTTGCCTGCGAGGCGGAACTGCCGGGAATGCCCATAAGAACTGACGCGAATGTGTCAGAGGTAGGAACAACAGCAACCATCCCGATCATCAGCGCCAACCCAAGGATGGGGTCCATGCCGAACATGAAAGGCAGCAACAAAGACAGACCAGCGATACCGCCAAGCCCAGGAAAGACGCCTACGGCCAGTCCCATAACGACACCGAGAATAAGATATCCCAGAACAATAGGTTGCAGGATCAGACCCCACGCGTCATTGAGCGCAGGAAGAGCGGTGGCGAAAACCTCCATAGCGGCCGCCTTTCATAAATTGTCTTGTGTTTGGAAAAGCGCGCGCCAGACATTGGGGCACGCGCGGTGGTGTTTGGCTTAGTTCAGCTCGACACCATAGGCTTCTTTGAGCCAGTTCAAAACGTAGGCTTTGGCGTTGTCGTCGACATTTGTCGCGGTTTGCAGCGCCGACTTGGAACCGTCACCTACGAACACCGGATACTTGCCCACGCGCTTCGAGGAGATTTCGGCAAAGTCGCCGCGCTCGGTTACTGCCTGGAATGCGGCGGTGTATGCGTCAACCACTTCCTGAGGTGTATCACCCGGCAGGAAGGCTAGCTTCTGCACCGGGAAACCGGCTACAAAGAACGCTTTCCACGCATCCCACGCTTCACCGCTGGTTTCACAGCCATCGGTGGCTTCGCATACTTCCTTGAATGTCGGGATGTCCGGGAAGGTCGGGTCACGGACGATATTGCCATCTGCATCCAGAGCACCCCAGGTCATCATCGGCACAGCCTGACCGGATTCAACCAGCGGGGCCGAACCACCCAGGTAACCGGACGAGGTCTGATAATCGATGTTGGCTTCGCCGCGCTCGAACATCAGACGACCATCGCCACGGCCTTTGATGCCAAAGACAGGCTCGACATTCATACCCAGCATTTGCCATGCCAGCAGCGGCACAAGGTCAAGACGTGTCGCGCCCTGCGAACCGTAGATGAAGTTGGTGTCTTTCAGCGCATTAGCGGAGCCATCAAACTTGGCGCCATCCTCGGCGTTCAGATAGGCAACACCACCAGTGCCCGACGCCATAACCGGGATCCAGTCGTTGTATTCATAGCGCACGCGTGGATCGCTCAGCAGATAGGGGAATTGAGTTGAACCGGAGGTGCCAAACAGCAGCGTTCCGTCATCATGGCTCTGCTCTTGGAACCAGTTTGCGCCTTTGGTCGATCCGGCACCGGGCATGAATTTCACAACAACAGTCGGCTGACCTGGCAGTGCTTCGGAAAGAAGCGGCGCAAAGAAGTTGGCCCATTTGGCAGACCCGCCTGTTTCCGAGAACGGGATAACCCATTCAACTGTCTTGCCCGAGAAATCAACCTCGGCAGCGGCAGGTGCGGCGATACCGGCGGCGGCGATCAGCCCCACGACGGCGCGACGGGTGAAGTTGGAAATGGTCATTGGTTCCTCCCTGTTGACCAGACAACCACGCTAGCGCCCTCTGCGCCACCGTGATCGCAAATAGAACTGTGGGGTTGATTCCCCCTCCCATCTGGCAATCATGGAGCGCCAACCTTGCGCGAAACTTGCAGGAGACTCGATGCGGATCGTCATCGTAGAAGACAACGAGACCCTCGCCAACGCTGTTGCTTATCGTCTGCGTGACCGCGGTCATGCGGCAGAAGTGCTTACGGATGGCGACGAGGCTAACTTGTATCTTGCGCAAGAGGGTGCCGACTTGGTTGTTCTGGATATCAATTTGCCCGGGCAGTCAGGACTGGAGATCCTGAAATCTCTTCGCAATCGTGGTGACGGCGTACCAGTGATCTTGCTTACGGCACGTGCCGAAACAAGCGACCGGGTTTCGGGGTTGGATATGGGCGCCGATGATTACCTGGTTAAGCCGTTCGAGATGGACGAGTTGGAAGCACGCATCCGGGCGCTTTCTCGACGCAAAGATCTCGACTACGGCGCAAAGGAGAGCATTGGTGGTATGGAATTCGACCGCGCTGCCCGTCAGGTGAGTGTGCAGGGCGAAGTTATGGATATTCCGCGGCGGGAAATCGCGGTGCTTGAATGCCTGTTAGAGCGCAGGGGTAGAATTGTTCCCAAAAGCCAACTTACAGATTACGTCTATGGCGTGGGTGCCGATGTCGAGGCCTCGGCCGTTGAGCCTCATGTGTCTCGGCTGAGAAAACGTCTTCAAGATCTCGGTATTAGAATTAAGACAGCTCGTGGTCTGGGATATCTGCTTGAGGTGCAGAAGTGATCAATCACGGCTCGCTCAGGTTAAGACTTTTCATTCTTATCCTAACCCCCTTGGTGCTAATTGCCGCTCTGCTTGGTCTTTGGCGTTTTATGATTGCGCAGAAAACGGCTCAGGAATTGTTCGACGACAGCCTGTTATCTGCTGGCCTCGCAATATCGCGAGATGTTGCCATTTCGGGGGGTGACGCGCTGTCACCAACGACACGCAGCATGATCCGGGACGCGTCGGGCGGAGAGATTTTTTACCACGTAACGGGCCCCGGCGGCATCTATGTGACTGGTTATGCCTATCCGCCGGCAGCCACCAACCCGTCTGCTCAAGAGGTGTACAAGCCGCAGTTTTTCGAAGCGCTCTACCGCCAAGAACCAGTTCGCGTTCTCAAGATGACGGAACGCGTGACCATAGAAAATCTAATCGGAGATGCGACAGTTACGGTTTGGCAACGTACGGCGGATCGCAACGCTTTCGCGAATGAACTGTCAATCCGCGCAGGAATTCTTATGGGAATTCTGCTGGCCACTCTCGCAATTGTGGTATGGTTCGGAGTCGCGCGTGGTCTGAGGCCCTTGTTGGATTTGCAGGACGCTATTGACTTGCGTTCTCCAGATGACCTCAGTGAGATCAAGCGCCCCGTCCCGATCGAAGTGCAAGGTGTTGTCAGAACCTTGAACCGGCTTTTTGGACAGGTGCAAAACAGTATCAACGCCCATCAAGTGTTTATTTCCGAAGCTGCACATCAGCTGCGGAATCCAGCGGCCGCCGTGCAATCGATGGCCGAAGCGCTGCAGGACGCAAAAACGGATGACGACCGAGAAAAACGCATCTCAGAACTTGTTGCGGCAGCAAAAAACTCGGCAACAGTTGCTGAACAGCTGTTGTCACTTGAGAGGCTTAGGCAGCCGACGCACCAAGACCAAATGGATAAAATTGACTTCCGCTCGGTCGTGGAAGAGGCCTGCGCGGAGATGGGCGTTCACATCCTCGCAAAGGGTATCGAGTTTGATGTCACAATGCATGAGACAGCAGTCACGGTATTCGGCGACCGTATCTTTCTGATTGAGGCTCTAAAGAACCTGTTGGACAACGCAGTCAAACACGGTGGCTCAAAGTTGAGCCAAATCTCAGTTGTGCTGCGGAGTGACGGCAAATACGTCAAGCTAACGGTGGCCGATGATGGTGCTGGCCTGTCGCCCGACCAAAGCGAAGCAGCATTCGGCAGGTTTTCCCAGATAGAGTATTCCGAGGGCAGCGGATTGGGGTTGTCAATCGTCTCGGCAGTGGCGCAGCGCCACGGAGGAATGGTCGAAATAAACCAAGTCGAAAGAGGCGCGAGCATTACCCTTAAGCTCCCCATAGCCCTGTAAGCTGTTTCCAATTCCGCTCGAAACCCGAAACCAGTCAAAATCAAAACGCATATTTGCGATTGCAGCGAAAGTTAGATTTCGCCCTGAGCGACGAGCGCGGCGATCAACATCTATGCCTGTGTTGCCCTTGAGCTCAAACTAGGCATCTGATGGAATTGGCTGGTCTATACGAATCGAACGACTGTAAGGCGGGACAAAACGACTATCTGTTCCAATCCGGAAAGAAAAGTTTCCAGCTATTAGAGCTGGATAATCGCTGATACGATTGAGCGAAGCCATTCTTCTTCGATTGGGTAGTTTATGAAAGTTAATGCGCTTTTGATTTCGGCTCTCTTCGTCAGCAGCTGTATTGCATTATGGGGTGTTGTCGACCCGCACGGCTTGGGTTCTGTCTCCTCAAGAATTGTCACAATCCAGTTCGAAAGCCGAGGCTGGTTCATTATGCTGGAAGCCAGCGCACTTTTGTTACTGGCAATTTATCTCGCAGTTTCCAAGTACGGCTCTATCCGAATTGGACCGGAAGGTTCAGAGCCCGAGTTTTCGACTACAGCTTGGATTGCAATGCTTTTCGCGGCTGGTATGGGAGTGGGCCTGCTGTTTTTTGGCGTATCAGAGCCACTTACTCACTTTTCGGTAATACGCGATTTTTCTTCCGATCCAGAAGCCGCAAGGCTCGCCATGTTCGTCACCTATTTGAACTGGGGGTTCCACGCCTGGGCCATCTATGGCGTCGTTGCACTCATAGTTGCCTATTTTGCGTTTCGACGTGAGCGCTCATTGCTGCTAAGCGCTCCTTTGCTGGACGTGTACGGCGAGAAAACATGGACCCGCGGATTGGCTTGGTTGTTCGATTTCTTATCTGTCGTCGCCATAGCCGTCGGCCTAGCGGGTTCGTTGGCCATGGGTGTGTTTCAAATTCAAACAGGGCTGGCAGGGGTTCTTGGAATACCAAATTCTCCTTATCTGACAGCAATTATTTTTGCCGCCATGTGCGTTGCTTTCCTTATTCCTCTGAGACGTGATCTAGGAGAAGGAATGTCAAAACTGTCAAATTTGGCCATGGCGATTGCGATCGGTCTTTTGGTTTTTTTGCTTGTTGCCGGTCCCACGTCTTTTGTGATGAATTCGATCGTCTCGGGTTTTGGACGTTATGTTTACAACGTCATACCTGCCGGTTTTTCGACAACAGAATTTTTTGATCAGAGCATTTCCACCTGGTTTCAGGACTGGACGCTTAATTACATGATCTGGTGGCTTGCATGGTCTCCATTTGTCGGCATTTTCATTGCACGCATTTCGCGGGGTCGCACAATACGCGAGTTTCTGGCCGGGGTCATAATTGCTCCCACTCTTTTTTCGATCTTCTGGTTTGGAGTGCTCGGCGGTGTAGGTTTCTTTGATGTTTTGGATGGCAGCGGTCAACTTCTTGAGGTCAACGAAAAGAGTCTTGATGCGACGACATTCGCGCTCCTGCAACAGTTTCCTTTAAAGTTTATCACGCAGATAGCGACGATAACTGCCGCTTTCCTCTTTGTTGTAACGAGCGTCGTGAGCGCAGGCTTCACACTTGCAATGATTGGAACAGGCGGAGACGAAAACCCCTCGCCGAGCGTTCGAACCGTCTGGGGGGGGGTGCTCGGCGCATTAGGGCTAGCCATGATCCTCGTAAACGATGTTTCACTTGTCAGATCTATTATCGCACTCTCGGCCATTGCGTTTGTATTCATCGTACCAATTCTTGTGGTCTGTCTCCTCAAGTCGCTTTCAAAAGAGGTCGCCAAATGACAGGTTCGATCGTCGATACGGTTTTGAACATATCTGTTTTTTTATACATTGGTTTTTTGATCTGGCTCGCGCTTCATCGCGATTAAAAATTTTTATTTGAAGCGACTCCGTTGAAACCAATGCTCTTGGGAACTGACCGTTTCGGGCTCAGGAGGGTCATTCGCTTCATATCGCGTCAATGTCCGCTGTGCTGACCGAATTTACCTAGAAACTTTGGCGAACTTTACCGAGCCAGTATCTATCGTATTCGATAGCGAGAGTTCTCCCAATGGGTAGATCATCATAAGTTTAACGGTTTAGTTTGGTATTGTTGTCTCACTAACACTGCTCAAGCGACATAACGGGCACGCGCAAAAGACTAAACTTCTTCATACGGCTAAGGCAATACACTGCCTACGTGCAAAGGTTTACAACGGAGCGAATTCATCTGCTAGTCAGGATAGGCGATACTATCGCGTTTAGACCGCTCCAAACTCTGTACCGTGACACATCCTGAGTACACAACAAAGCATAAACTGGTAGACCCACAGCACAGCTGCAAACGAGTGAGAGAGACAACTAGAACTCGGCAACCATCGCAGCCTCGACTGCATGTACACCTATACCTACGACAATGCCTGCAAAGATAAGCCCAACAAATGCGTTAATAACCGCCAAAGCCCGGCTCGCGGGTTTCTCCGGCTTAATGTCTCCGTAGCCAACCGTAGTTGCGTTTATGAAAGCATGGTAAAGGCTCACCCCGGTCGACCAGCCTTCGATCCGACCAATTGATACCCCCAGCATGCAAACCAAAACCGACAGGAAAAGAAGTATCGGTGACAGGTAGATCAGGTCCCAAAGGAAAACTGATAGAAACGTGCAAATGTAGCTGGCGTCGCAACCCATAGCGAAACTCTACCTCACTGCCATTTGGGGGCCTAGTTGAATACCAATGTCTTAACAGGAAGCAGAATGGCCTGAGCACGCAAGACAATTGCATTTGCTATACCCATACCATCCACAATCCTTGCAACGAAGGCCGGCAGGCCCGTGATCTCACCAGCGTCTATTTCCTTTGCTCGGCTCGTATACGCAACGCCCACGCACGCACTTCCGGGCGGGATGCTATCAAGATGCTCTGGAAAAATAGGTGCTAGGAACGCTGTAACTGTACCGGGTCGCGCTCGATCCTGCTGATCCAGAAGCGCATCACCCGGTCGGAACTGTCCCGCAGCAATCGCCCCCTGCACGTCATCCACAACCATCGGGACTATGGTCAACGGTTTAGACGCGCAGGTAATTTCCACCAGCATACCCGGCTTTAGTACGCTGGCAGAAATCTGACCAAAAGCCGCGATAAAACGCCCTTGTCCAGTCACCTCAGGCACCAAAATCCCGGCAGGGCGTAGTATTGGATTTACGATATCACCCGGCTTGAGGAGAAATTGCGTTACCGTCCCATCCACCTCGGCAAATACGGTGGATTTTGATATCTCGTTCTCAGCCTCTCTCAAAACCGCACGCGCAGTTTCAAGCTGTGCAGGGAGAAGGGTGGTTTGGCGCAATTTGGCACCGTCTAACGAGGCAATTGCGGCTGCGCGCTGACTTTCCGTGCCACTCACTGCGGTTTGCAAACGTTCCAGTTCCTGCTCACTAACAACGGTGTTGTTTCGTTCCGCAAGCTCCAGGCGTCGCTCCAAATCGCTCGTCGCCTGAGCAAGGTCAGCTTCTGCCGCCTCAACCCGAGCGGTGGCGCTCGCGACTTCCGTTGCGGTCAAGCCCAAAGCCGCCTCAATCTCTTCGATACGTCGCTGAGCCGTTTCCGCTGCCGCCTCCTGGCGTGTGGTGTCCAGTCGGAAAATCGCATCGCCAGCCATAACGTCCTCATTATTGGCAACGTAGACTTCCGCGACGCGCCCCACACGATCCGAGAGAATGGTAACTGTGCGAAATGCAGCTGAGACATTCCGCGTTGAAGGGTGGAAAAAGAAGATCACCGTGATCAGCGTCACAGCCAATATTGCACATGCAGTCAGACCCCACCGCAACTCGTACCAGACATTGAACAGGGTAATTTCCTGGCCCCACCGCTTGCCCTGCTTGTAGCGGCGATAGAGGTAGTCCGGAACGATTGTGATCAGTGCAGAGAAGACCAACTCAAGCATCGTCGCTCTCCGAGATGTATACGTCGGTCTTGAGCGGAAAGATTTCATGCAAGGGCACGGCGGCGATCAGAATTGCTGCGATCCAGAAAGCGTTGTTGAGGGTGAAGAGGGAGATCAATCCAAGCACACTGACTAACTGCATTTGCACTTTGTGAGCACCTGCTGCCATGCGGTCTGGAATGGCCTGTACAGTGAAGTAGAGCGCGCCAAAACCCAACAGCACTATGACTAGAACCAATCCAACAACGATCAGAAAACCGTCTGTCTCCCCCGGAGGTGTTACCCAAAATGGGAGCCTTGCCATTGCCTCATCAGAAATAGAACTGTTCACCTGCCCCACCCCGCCTTCAAGCGATCACATTCAAATATAATTGATTGAAATCAAAAAGACCAATCTCGCTGCAGATAGCGAAGTGGCTTTAGATCAGCTGAGTAAAGCGCGGGTAAATTAGTTACCGAACAGAACCGAACACGATCGTTTTGAATCGTTCGCAACACTTCGAAACGGAAAAAGCAGTTCGTCGGAACAGTAGACCAAGCAGGGCAGCTAAGAGGTTCCAAGGCTTTCATGTGCGAAGGTTGGTGGAAGAGGTTGTGCATATTGGAGTGTTACACTAACGCGATTCACACGGCAAACGAACACACTACAATAGTGTTTACTATCAGTGCATTAGGCGCTCGGCGGCGTTTCCCCTAGGCTCCACCATATCTCAGATCATTGTCGAATTGGTTTTACTCTTCTAGGCAACAGGGGTGGAATGTCTCTTTTGCATTTAACCCGCCAGGAAAAATGCCTGATTTCTCGTCTCTGCGAAAACGCAAGCTATTCCAAGCACCGCGCCATACTATCCCAAGCCTTACAAAATGTTGTCGGACCTTGGCTCTTTCCTGCACCGCCCTCTTGTGCCACCTTGCGCCAGAAAAAGGGGAGAGAGCAGATGGCAATCACGACCTGCGTATTTGACGCTTATGGGACATTGTTCGATGTAGCCGCTGCGGCACGTCAGGCCGCTGTCGAGCCGGGCTTTGAGGCGCTCCGCGATACTTGGCTGGATTTGGCAAATCACTGGCGGCTGAAGCAATTGCAATACACATGGCTGCGCGCCGTCGCGGACGCGCATTGTGATTTCTGGGATGTCACTCAGGACGGGCTAGACTGGGCGCTCGAGGCGACGGGGCTACAAGGGGACGCCAAGCTTCGCCAACGGCTGCTGGATCTCTACTGGGAGTTGCGCGCCTATCCCGAGGTGCCCCAGATGCTGCAGGCCCTGAAACAGGGTGGGTTGCAAACGGCGATCCTGTCGAACGGGTCGCCGCCTATGTTGGATGGCGCGGTGCAATCGGCCGGAATTGGCGATGTTTTGGACGATGTGCTGTCGGTCGAAAGCGTCGGCATCTTCAAACCCCACGCCAAGGTCTATGATCTGGTGCAAGACAGGTTCGGCTGTGCCCGAAATGAGGTCCTGTTCGTCAGTTCCAACGGCTGGGACGCTGCCGGGGCCAGCGGTTACGGCTTTGTCACCGCATGGGTCAATCGCGCGGGCGAACCGATGGATCGTCTGCCGTGGAAACCGGCGCATGTTTTGTCCGACCTGACCTCGATCCCCGAACTGGCCGGGCTGTAATGGGTGAATTCAAGACGTCTGACGGGCTTCGGCTGTATTTTGAGGAGAGTGGCACAGGCACTCCTCTTCTGTGTCTGGCCGGGCTAACACGCAACGGGCGTGATTTCTCGCTGCTTGCGCCGCATATGGCCGATGCCCGCCTGATCACATTGGATGCGCGGGGGCGCGGGCAGTCGGATCATGATCCGAACCACGCCAATTACAACGTCCTGCGCGAAGCTCAGGATGTTGTCGAGCTGCTGGACCATCTGGCCCTCGACCGAGTGGTGGTTTTGGGCACGTCGCGCGGCGGGATGAATGCGATGACGCTCGCGACACTGCAGCCGGACCGGCTGGCAGGCGTGATCCTCAATGACGTGGGTCCGGTGATTGAACCCTCAGGTATCTCTCGGATTATGGACTACGTGGGCGTAGCACCCAACTCCAAGACTTTTGACGAGGCCGCCGCCGTCCTGAAAGCAGTGATGGAGCCGCATTTCCCCGGCATCCCTTTGGAAGTTTGGCGCATGCAGGCCGAGAACCAGTATCAGGAAACATCCGAGGGGCTGGCCTTGCGCTATGACCCGGCCCTGCGCACGGCCTTATTGGAGCAGGCCGCAGCTGGCAACGTGCCGGACTTATGGCCCTTCTTCGAGGCGCTACAGGGCATTCCGACGGGCGTTCTGCGCGGCGCAAACTCGGATATCCTCAGCCAAGAGACACTGAAGCAGATGCAGTCCCGCCATCCGCGCCCGATCACGTCTGAAGTCCCGGATCGCGGCCATGTGCCTTTTCTGGACGAGCCGCAATCCCTCACCGTTATTCGCAAGATTCTGGACCAAGTATGAGTACAATAGACCTGATCGAAGCCGCCGCCGATCGGCTGCAGGGGCATGTTCGCGAGACGCCCCTTCTGACCTCACCCTTTCTGGACGAGATCGCCGGGCGCCGGGTGTGGGTCAAACCCGAATGCCTGCAACACACCGGCAGTTTCAAATTCCGCGGCGCATGGTCCGCCATCTCGGCGTTGAGCGAGGCGGAAAGGCAGCGCGGTGTGATCGCCTATTCCTCGGGCAATCATGCGCAGGGGGTGGCTTTGGCGGCGGCGAAGCACGGAATCTCTTCGGTGATCATCATGCCTTCGGACGCGCCGCAGCTGAAGATCGACAACACGCGCGCCTTGGGCGGTGAAGTTGTTCTGTACGACCGGGCTACAGAAAGCCGCGAAGAAATTGGCAATGCACTGGCCTCAGAACGCGGCCTGACCTTGATCCGCCCCTACGACGAACCCCAAGTCATCGCAGGGCAAGGCACTGCCGGCCTCGAGATTGCGCGCCAAGCCAAAGCCGCGGGCGTGACCGATGCCGACGTTCTGGTCTGTTGCGGTGGCGGCGGTCTAACGTCGGGCATCGCGCTCGCGCTTGAGGCGCACGCCCCTGGCCTGCGCGCACGTCCGTGCGAGCCAGACGGGTTCGACGATGTCAAACGCTCGCTGGAGGCGGGGCAGATCAAAAGCAACCCTGCAACTGCTGGCAATATCTGCGACGCAATCCTGACACCGCAACCGGGTGACATCACCTTTCCGATCCTCAACCGCCTCTGCGGCCCCGGCCTATCCGTGACCGAGGACGAGGCGCTGCACGCCATGGCGCTGGCCTTTTTGCGCCTCAAGATCGTGTTGGAGCCGGGCGGCGCGGTGTCGCTCGCCTCGGCCCTCTTCCGCAATGACCAGATCGAAGGGGATGACGTGATCGTTGTCGCCTCGGGCGGAAATGTTGATCCCGGCGTCTTTGCGCGTGCGTTGGAATTCCTGACCTGACACCCATATCGGGTTTGTGCAATCTGCACGCACAGGCCGAGCAAGGAACCAAAGCATGACGATCGCTGATCTGGGTGGCGTTCAGCTAAACTACCGGATTGATGGCGCGCCAGACGGTGCGCCCATCGTATTTGCCAATTCTCTGGGCACCAATCTGCATCTGTGGGACGATGTGCTGCCATACCTGCCCGACGGGCTGCGGATCATTCGCTATGACAAGCGGGGCCACGGACAATCCTCGGTCCCGCCTGCGCCTTACGCCATGGGCGCGCTGATCCGCGATACCGAGGCGCTGCTGGATCACCTCGAAATCCGGGATTGCGTCTTCGTCGGCTTGTCGATTGGTGGTATGATTGGCCAAGGGCTGGCGGTGAAACGGATGGATCAGGTCCGCGCGCTGGTGCTGTCGAACACTGCTGCCAAGATCGGGATGCCGAAAATCTGGCAGGACCGGATGGAGGCCGTCCGCAGCGGCGGGATCGAGGCGCTGGCCGATGCGACGATGGAGCGGTGGTTCTCACGCGATTTCCGCAGCGCCAACCAGCACCTCGCATGCCGCGAGATGATGGTCAGCCAACCGGCCGAAGGGTATCTGGGCTGTTGTGCCGCCATTGCAGGCACCGATTTTTATACGCCGACCAGCGGCCTGCGCCTGCCCACCCTTGGGATCGCGGGCAATGAAGACGGCTCGACCCCGCCTGATCTGGTACGCGAAACAGTAGACCTGATCCCCGGCTCGCGGTTCGAATTGATGCGCCGGGTGGGCCACCTGCCCTGCGTCGAAAAACCCGCTGAATACGCTGCCCTGTTGCAGCAATTCCTGACCGAGATCGGTCACATCTGAAGGAGCGTCCCTTGGCCGAATTTCTGTTGGTCCATGGATCCTGTCACGGCGCCTGGTGCTGGCGCGACCTGATACCCGAGCTTGAAGCGTTCGGCCACTCCGCTCGTGCCATCGACATGCCCAGCCACGGCTCGGACCCGACGCCGATCTGCGAGGTCACGCTGGAAAGCTGCCGAGACGCCGTGCTGGCGGCCTCAACACCAGACGCGATCCTTGTCGGACATTCCTGGGGCGGCTATCCGATCAGCGCCGCGGCCGAGGCCGACCCGCACGCCATGCGCGCGCTGATCTATCTTTGCGCTTATGTCCCGCAGGATGGGTTGTCTCTGGTCGACATGCGCAAACGCGGGCCAGCGCAAACCATTGGCGATGCAGTCGAAAAATCCACCGATGGGCTGTCCTACACTGTGCATCCCGACCGCGTTCAGGACCTGTTCTATCATGATTGCACGCCCGAGATCCTGCCCTATGCCTTTGCCCGGCTCTGCCCGCAGGCTATCAAGCCGCAGGACACACCGCTTTCAATAGGGGATCACTTTGACCAGGTCCCAAAGGCCTATATCCGCACTACCGAAGACCACACTATTCCTCCGGCCTATCAGAAGGACATGAGCGAGCGAATTCCGGCCCATTTGCGGCGAGACATCGACAGCTCCCACTCTCCGTTCTTCTCGCACCCGCGGCAACTTGCCCAAATACTGGATGAGCTATCGGATAAACTTTAGCCGCCTGACGAGACGTCATCCGGGTTGGTGTCTTTGCGCCCTTCCCACATCCTGCTGGCCCCTCTAGGGTAAGCGCCGGGTCATATAGCCGGGTTCCATGCGTCTGCCATTTGTCTTTGTTCTTCTGACCGTCATGATTGACGCGATGGGTATCGGCCTTGTGATGCCGATCATGCCGCAACTGATCGTCGAGGTGCAGGGCGGAACGCTCGCCGACGCCGCCCTTTGGGGAGGCGTCCTAAGCACCGCCTTTGCCGCCATGCAGTTCGTGTTCGGGCCTATTCTGGGCAACCTGTCAGACGCCTATGGCCGACGGCGTGTTTTGCTGGTCTCGTTGTTTGTGATGGCTTTGGACTATGTGGTTATGGCCATCGCGGGCAGCATCTGGTTGCTTTTGATCGGCCGTCTTGTCGGCGGCATCACAGCCGCAACCCATGCGACCGCGGCTGCCTTCATGGCCGATGTCTCGAAACCCGAAGACAAAGCCGCCAATTTTGGCCTGCTCGGCGCGGCCTTCGGCATGGGATTTGTTCTGGGCCCCGTGATGGGAGGGCTACTTGCAGAATACGGAACGCGCGCGCCTTTTTGGGCGGCTGCGGCACTTTCAGCCCTCTCATTCGGCCTCGGGCTGATGGTCATGCCCGAAACGGTCACAGACAAAACTCGCCGCGCCTTCAGTCTGCGACGCGCCAACCCCGTTAATGCGCTGAAGGCCATCGCCGCCCTGCCCGGCGTTCGCCCGCTGTTGTGGGTCTATTTCCTCTATTCGGTGTCAATCTACGTCTACCCCGCGATCTGGTCCTATTTCACGACCGAGCGTTTCGGGTGGTCGCCTCAGATGATCGGGCTGTCTCTCGGCGTCTATGGCATCGGCATGGCCGCCGTTCAGGGCGGTTTGATCAGACCCGCGACTCGTCATCTTGGGGAACGCATGACCATCATCTGCGGCATGGGTTTTGAGGTCATCAGCTTCGCTTTACTGGCCTTTCTGACCAATGGCACCATCGCCCTGATGCTTATCCCGATCACCGCCTTGGGCGCCGTGATCACGCCCGCCCTGCAGGCACTGACCTCGCGCGCGACGCCGGATTCGCAACAGGGTGAGCTTCAAGGCGTCCTGACTTCTCTGCATGCCTTGTCCATGGTGATCTCGCCTCTGTTGATGACCAGCGTGTTTGCGTGGTTCATCCGGCCCGACACCGCGCTCTACCTGCCCGGAGCGCCGTTCCTCTTGGCACTGGTCCTCATGGCCGCAGGGTTTGTCCTGTTTCTGCGCGCCCGACCTGCCGTGGCGTAATACCGACATACCCGTGACGGTTTCCGTCTTGCGAGATGCCAATTCCCGCGCCACCGTATTCCAAACGAAGCGAGGGACGACATGCAAACCATCAAAGCCGCCGTATGCCGGGCGTTCGGGGAGCCTCTGACCATAGAAGAGGTCCAACTGGCCGCACCCGGCACCGGGGAAGTCGAGGTTACACTGGACGCGGTGGCCATTTGCCATTCGGACATCTCATATGCCGATGGTGCATGGGGCGGGTTCCTGCCCGCTGTCTATGGGCACGAGGCTGCCGGGGTGGTCACCGCAGTGGGCGAGGCCGCAGGAGATTTCAAACTGGGCGACCCGGTGGTCGTGACACTGATCCGGGCCTGCGGCTCTTGCCCGTCCTGTGCAGGTGGCAAACCTACGATCTGCGAAACCCCCTATGACACGGTCAAAGGTCCGTTGCGCACGAGCGACGGGGGACCTTTGGAGCAGGCGATGGCCTGCGGCGCCTTCGCCGAGAAAGTCGTCGTCAGCCACCGGCAGATCGTTCGGATTCCGGAAAGCCTGCCCAAAGACCTCGCCAGCCTGTTGTCCTGTGGTGTGATCACCGGGGTCGGCGCAGCGGTGAACGCCGCAGGTTTGCGCCCCGGGCAAGACGTGGTGGTGATCGGCGCGGGTGGAGTGGGCCT
This sequence comes from Ruegeria sp. ABV3_008, assembly GCF_056161185.1. Classification (NCBI taxonomy): domain Bacteria; kingdom Pseudomonadati; phylum Pseudomonadota; class Alphaproteobacteria; order Rhodobacterales; family Roseobacteraceae; genus Ruegeria; species Ruegeria sp. ABV3_008. The sequence goes on from NZ_JBSWYP010000006.1 coordinate 119,210, forward strand.
CAACGCCATCCAAGGCGCTCGGATCGCTGGCGCGCGCCGTATCGTTGCGGTCGATATGACCGAAGAGAAGCTTGAAATCGCCAAAGAGTTCGGTGCCACCCACGGGGTTCTCGCCAGTCTGAAAGAACCATGGAAAGCAGCCTACAAAGCACTGGGCGGGCGCGGTGCAGATGCGGTTTTGATCACCGTCGGCGCGATCCCCGCCTATGATCAGGCCCCACGTTATCTGGGTCTGGGCGGCAAAGCCGTGATGATCGGTATGCCACATTCCGGGGACGAAGCTAGCTATGAACCGGTCATCCTCGCCGCGTTGGGACAGGGTCTCGTGGGGTCAAAGATGGGCGACGTGGTTATCCAGCGAGACATCCCCTGGATGATCGATCTCTATGAGCAAGGGCGGCTGAAGCTGGACGAGCTGGTCTCGGGCCGCTGGTCTCTGGATCAGATCAATGAGGCGATTGCCGATACCAAAACCGGGTCTGCCAAACGCAACGTGATCCTGTTCGACAGGTAGGCCGATGCTGCGTTTCCTGACCGATCTCTTCAAACCTGAGGCTGCGAAGCCTGCGCCGTCCACCTCGGAGACGTCGATGAATTTCGATCTGGCAGAGGTACCGCCTTTCCTGACAGGCCTCGCCAACAACCCCCGGTTTGGGCTGCCCGAAGCACTGGTCACCCAGATCACAGCCAACCTGTCGGATTTGCCCGTGGACCAAAGCAGCCGTTGGCAGATCGAGGGCAGTTTCGACGGCAAACCAGCGCTGATCGAAATTCAGGCCTTCATGGATGACGTCGACGCCCCGGACATGGCGTTCTTTGGCAGCGCTGAGGTGGTGGCCGAGATTGACCGCGAACTCATTGCCTTTGACCAAGCACGAGAGGGCTAGGATGAAACTGCAAGACCTCGATATTATCGTCACGGCCCCGCCAGCCCCCGGTTGGGGCGGGCGCTATTGGATTTTGGTCAAGCTGACCACGGATACCGGCATCGCCGGCTGGGGCGAGTGCTACGCCTCGTCCATCGGACCCGATGCTATGCGCCACGTGATCCGGGATGTATTTGAACGCCACATGCAGGGCGAGAATCCGGAAAATATCGAGTTGATGTTCCGCCGCGCCTATTCCTCGGGCTTTACGCAGCGCCCGGACCTGACTGTCATGGGAGCGTTCTCGGGGCTTGAGATCGCGTGCTGGGACATTCTGGGCAAAGACCGCGACCGCCCGGTCTATGCGCTGCTGGGCGGCAAGATGAACGACCGTATTCGCGCCTATACCTACCTCTACCCCCTGCCCCAGCATAACCTGACCGACTTTTGGACCTCGCCCGAACAGGCGGCTGAGGCTGCGGCAGAAGCGATCCGTCGCGGTTATACCGCCGTCAAGTTCGACCCCGCCGGTCCCTACACGATCATGGGCGGGCACATGCCTGCGATGTCCGATATCTCTATGTCCGTTGCGTTTTGCAAAGCGATCCGCGAGGCGGTGGGCGACAAGGCTGATTTGCTTTTCGGCACCCATGGCCAGTTCAACACCGCAGGCGCGATCCGCTTGGGCCAAGCGCTGGAACCATACTCTCCGCTTTGGTTCGAAGAACCGACCCCGCCCGACAATATCGAGGACATGGCCCGCGTCGCCCGCAACGTCCGCATACCTGTCGCGACCGGAGAGCGCATGACCACCAAAGCCGAATTTGGCGCGGTTCTGCGCGCAGGCGCGGCGGAGATTTTGCAACCGGCTTTGGGGCGTGCAGGCGGCATCTGGGAAATGAAGAAAGTCGCTGCGATGGCCGAAGTGTTCAACGCGCAGATGGCCCCGCATCTTTATGCCGGGCCGGTGGAGTGGGCTGCGAATATCCATCTGGCGGCCTCCATCCCGAACCTGTTGCTGCTGGAAACCATTGAAACGCCATTCCATGACCAGTTGATCAAGGGCTCGATCCGGGTTGAGGATGGGTTCGTGACCCCTCCGACCGCTGCAGGGCTTGGGATCGAGGTGGACGAAGATCTGGCTCGCGCGCATCCCTACAAAGGCGACGGGCTTCACCTTCAGATGCAGGAAGAACCTTGCGATTACGCCAATGGTAACGCCTTTCAGGGCGGGGCTCCCGCAACCGAGGGGTGACATTATAACGTTTCTTAGGGCATAATGTCAGAAAACTTAGTTGAAGAACGGTTGACCGGTGACACTGAAAGACAGCACCACTCAAGCCCCGGCATCGGACGGATTGGCGGAAATGAAAGGCAACGCAGCCCGTGCCGCCGCGTTTCTGAAAACGCTGGCGCATGAGGGCCGCCTGATGATCCTGTGCCACCTCGAAGACGGCGAGAAATCGGTAGGAGAACTTGAGGCGCTTTTGCAGATCCGGCAAGCCGCCGTCAGTCAGATGCTGGCACGCCTACGCGAGGACGGTTTGGTCTCGACCCGGCGCGCCGGAAAAACGGTGTTCTATTCGCTTGAGGATGGCAACACGAAACAAGTTATCGAGTTACTCTATCAACTGTTCTGCAAGCCGAAAGACTGACGGTTGAGTGTTCTGGGGTTAACCTGAAACAGCGCTAGTTCGAGACATATCCCGCAACCACCTGAAGCAGCTTGAACGCCGTCGCCGCGTCATTTTCGACCACGGCCAGGAATTCCTCTTCCCCGATACGCAGGCAGGACAGATCGGTTTCAGCCACCATGCTCAACGCGCGGGGTTCCTTACGTATCAAGCCCAACTCGCCCACCAACGCCCCCGGCCCGACGCGCAGGATCAGCTCATCCGGCGTGCCCGTTTTAGGCAGATACAACCCCGCTTCGCCTTCGAGGACGACGTATGCACCATCCGTGGGTTGGTCATCTTTGAGGAAGATCACCTGCCCGGCAGAGGCGTCAAACCACCGCGCACCAAAGGCCAGCAGGCGCAACTGTCGCCGATCAAGGCCAGAAAACAGCGGCGTCTGCTCTAGGGCGCGCAGCTTGCGGGCCAAGTCGGCCGAGGCGGCACTATCCTCTTCCACATCCCCCGGTCCTTCATCCGTGACAACCCGACCTTGCCGGATCTCTACATACATGTCGAAGACATCGGGGTTTTGGAATTGATCGTTCAGATAGATGACCGTGGTCTCGGGCAGCAGCGCGCGCAGGTTTTTGTAGACCGCGACCTGCGTCTGCATGTCATAGCTGGCCAGCGCGTTTTCCAGGATCAGGATGTCGGGTTTCTTGATCGTCGCACGGGTGAACGCCAGGGGTTCGGCAAAGACTGCGGGCAGGTTCTGACCACCCAGCGCGACCGGCACATCATAGATCAGCTCAACCACCAACGGACGCGCGCCGTGTTCGGCCAGAACATCAACAATCAGCTTGCGCACCTCATCTGAACGCGCACCGCCGATCTCGCTGACCTTGCCGAACAGCGCGTTCTCCATCACGGTCAGGCCGGGCGCGACGGCTTCGGGGTCCAGCGGCACGAACACGTCCATCAACGGCCGCATGAGCTTATCCGAGTGGCTGTGGCGCAGCTCCAGAATGCGATCCTTCAACTCATCCGAAAAGGCCGGGCCAATCTGTTCAGCCGAGACGACCAGAGGCACTGCCAACAAGGTGGCCAGCTGCTCGTCGTCCAGCCCCTCAGCGCCTTCCTTGCGGGTGCGCTCGACAAGTTCGACTGCTGTCTCGTAGGTCTGCGCCTCAAGGCCTAGCTTGCGGAACAGCGGGTGATCCGTTCCATCCAGACCGAAGATCTGGCGCAGCATGTCGATCACATCACGGGTCAGCGCGATCAGAGTCTCGTCCAACCCCAGCTCGCGCAACTGACCTAGAAAGACCCTCTGCTGTGCTAACAGCGCTTGCGTGACCGGCACGCGAGGCGTGGCAAACAAAAGATTCTCGGCCACGGGCAAGGCCGGGTTATAGGTGGACTTATCGAAGATCAGTGCCTGCTGTTCCAGCCCTGCCTGCTTCACCGCCTGCTGCACCAACGGGCGCAGCTTGACCAATTTCTGCGCCAGTTCCGGATGAAGTTCCGCGTCGAAAACCTGCTCGGCTCCGCGCTGGAACAAGGCCGCGCCTGACCCCATCCCGTCAATCAGTTGCAGCCACCAATCCCGCAGGTCTTCAGCCGAATCCAGCCCCGCCAGAGACGGGTCCAGCCACTCGGCCTTGAAAGGATCAGTGCTGTTGCCCGCGCGCAAGGTCTCAGTAAATCCGGGATCGTCGCCGCCCTCCGACAGGGGCTTGTAGCGCATCGGCATCATCACGTTGTCGCCCAGCGATCCCTGAAACATCACTGGTCGCGATGACGCATACCCGATCCGCGCGGCGACGACGCCCTGATGCAGTTCGGCCAGATTCTGCTCGCCAATACGGACACGCCCAGCGCTTGGCAGAATCTCACGGGTCAGCAACTCGGCAATGGCGCGGCGGTCTTCTTCGCTGGGCGCGGCGATGCCGATTGTTTTGCCATGCGGGAAGGTCAGGTTCAGATCGTCCAATATCTGGTTGCCGTCCATGTCGCGCACCGACACCCGATCCAGTGCGATGTCGCCATCAAGATGCGGTCGGGTCTTTGGCTCACCCTCAAACAGTGCCTCATCCTGCATTCCGGCCGGCGCAAACCGTTCGATCACAACATCCCAGCGCAACGACATGTCCTGAGTCTGGTTGTAGTAGGTCAGCAGTTCCTTCCACGGAGAGCTGAGATCCTTATAAGCCGCCAGCGCCGCCACCAGCGCGCCCAACGAGACCGAGCCCTGCAGGACCAGCAGACCGCCCACCAGATAAAACATGAACGGTGTCAGCTGTGATATGAAGTTGTTTATGAACTTCATAAAAAACTTCTTCTGGTAGATCTCGAACCGGATCCCGAAGAGCCGCCCCAGCTGATCCGAGATCATGGCCCTGCGATACCGCCAGCCCCCATTTGCGCGCAGGGTCGAGGCCCCCGCCGCGTTCTCGCCGATCTGGGCGGCAAGGATGCGTACCTCCTGAATGCGCTTTTTGTTGAGAAGGTTGATCTGGCGCTGCAGCTTGGGAATCAGCCAGGCCTGCACGGGGATCAGCGCCACTGCCGCAAGGCCGAACCAAACGCTTTGTAGAAACAGAAACGACAGGATGGTGATCATCTGCCCCGCTTGCAGAACCGGCTGGCTGATCGCATCCCCCATCAACCCGCCCATCGGCTCGCTTTCAGCGGTGATCATCGAGACCATCTCGCCTTGGCTGACACGCTCGAAATAGGGCTGGGGAAAGCGCAGGGCGCGGCTGATCAACTGATAGCGAAAGCGGCGAAGCATCCGCTCGCTCAGGACACCTTTCATGGTGTTGATGCGCATTTTCATCAGGCCGTGGGCCAGCACCGCCGCCAGAAAAGCAAAGCACAGAATGATCAGGAAATTCGTCTGCGGCAGGCTGTAGCCCCAAACCTGAACCACGCTGCTCGAGGCACCGATCGCGTCATTGATAATACGTTTGGGCAACTCCAACGTCAGGTAAAGCAGCGGAAACAACGTCGAGGTCACGGCCAGCAGGATCAACTGGTCGCGCTTGGAATATTTCCAGATGAAGCGGAAAATCGTGCGTTCTATGGAACCTGTCCCTGCTTTTGATCAATGATCCGGTTTCGAAACGATGCACGGAAAATTAACAGTCTGAATTTACAGTAATCTTGCTTTGCTAGGCAAATAGTTTCCGACAAAGTGCCAATCTTTGCGCATGTGTGAACTAGTTCATTTGCCTACACGCATTTTAGCGCCTAGAGTTCCCTTTAGGACGATATCGGGAGGATACGTTTGCCCGAAAGCTATGGTGCCGTGTTGCTGTTGCTCTGCTTGTTGCAGATCAAACATATGTTCGCGGACTTCTATCTACAGACGCCCAAGATGCTGACCGGGCGTGGCGAGTATTTTCATTTGGGACGCGCGCAACATGCGGGGGTGCATGTTGTGGGCTCGGCCCTTATTTTTTTACTGTTTGGAGCACCGATCAGCTTTATCCTGATCATCTCGGCCCTAGAATGGATCATCCATTTCAACATTGATTTCGCCAAGGCCAGCTATTCCGACAAGAAGAAGCTACAGCCCAATCAGGCCGCGTTCTGGCGGGCAACTGGGCTGGACCAGCTGATGCACAGCCTGACCTATATTGCGATGGTTTGGGCCTGGATCACTTTCGCCGTCTGAGGTCTTAGGCGACGCGGTCCATTCGAGCGATCTGGTAGGCGGACATCCAAAGGCGGTCGACTGCATCCAACTCGTCAGGATCAAACTGCTGCTCGGATTCCCAATACCGCCCGGATGGCACGTAGTAGCCGAGGCGTGCTTCGGCCTCTAACGCGTCCTGCACGCCAACGATCGACGGCATCGGTGCGTCTTCCATCCGTGACGCGCGAAGCGATGGATAGAGCAGCCTGCTTTCACCCTCCGACAAGCGCACCATGCGACAGCCCTGCGCGGCGGCAAAAACGCCCAATCTGGCCGACTTCGCCTCAAGCGACCGCAATGAGATGTCGGCACGCAGCGGATCAGCGGTTCCGTTGCCGTAGAAATGCGTCTTCCCCGACCCGGGATAGACCATATCGCAGCCGAAATAGGCAATCACCGACGGCGTAAGGGCGGACAGCGCCCAATAGCCTGCGGTAAACGCCATGGTGCCGCCCGCATAGACAAAACCGCCATAGGCGTTTTGCCGAGGCACGTAGTCTTCGGCTGTCACGATCCTTTGGTCTTTCGACAGGGTTGCGGGTCGGTTTTCCGGCGGAAAATCCTCAGGGTGGATTAGGATGTCCCAATCCGGACGAATACGCCATGCGTTGTTGATGGCCACGATATGCGTGAACGGCGTCCGATCCCAATCCCGGGCGGCCACCGCTGACGGCGCACTGCCAAGGATCAGGACTTTGTTTGGCGTCTGAGGCATCACGTATCCGCTCCTTTTCGCGTCTATGTGATGTTAGGGCCAATTGTCAGGCTGACTACCCCAAGACCGAAAAACTGCTTTCTTCGTTGATCGGGCGGTTGCGCGAATAGAATCCGACATCAATCACGCGCTTGATGTAAGGCAGTTCGAACTGCAGCGGTTCGGCATCGTGATCTGCGCCGCCCTCACAATAGTCGATCAGAGCCGTCATCATCTTGCCCGCAATCGGCGCGTTCTTGTATTGGTTCCCGCTGGTGCCGCAGGCCATGTAAAACCCCGGCAGGCTGGATTTATCGTAGATCGGAATCCAATCGGTCGACGCATCATAGAGGTCCACCACGCCCCGCGTTTTGGACGGAATACCTAAGCTCGGCACCCGCTGCGCATAGCGCATCGCCTGCGTCGTCCACTGGTCTGTGAAATCGCGGTTATATGTCTTGTCATCCTCGCACCATTGATGCGGATCGCATTCAGGATCCTCGGACCCCACGAGGATATGGTTGCCATGCTCGGGGCGGCAATAGCAGGCGATGTCACTATCCGAGACGATGGTCCCGTTGTTTTCGAAATCGAACCCCTCAGGCGCGGGAACATGGACCACTTCCTGCCGCAGCGGGCGGGTTTCGATGGTCATGTCGTCCAGAACGCCCGCCATGCCGTTGACAATGGCCGATCCCGGCCCCGCCACGTTTACCACGACCTTGGCACGAATTTCTTCGCCCGTAGCCAGTTTGACACCAGCCACGCGCCCGTCCTCAATCAGGATTTCAACAACCTCGGCCCCGGTGCGCAGCTCAGCCCCGTTCTGGATTGCCGCATCCATCAGGTTCTGCGCCGAAAGTGCCGGGTCGGTGACATAGCCTGCCTGAGGCCAGAACACACCGCCCCGCATTTTGCGCCCATTCGGTTGTCCGAACTCCGGGTCGTCCATCCGGCGGGCGGGGGCGAAGCTTTCCATAGAATAGACCGGCAGGCGTTCCGTGACCGTCTCGGGCGACCATTCCTCGAACGGGCAGTCCAGATCCGCACTGTTTTGCATATGCTTTTCCAGCATCCCGTTGGCGTCTGTTTTCATCACCAGACACCCAGTCTCGCGGAACTGCGCCAGATTGGCATCTGCAGGCAAGCCCAGATACGCGGCCCAATCGCGCCAATAGTGATACCCCTCCCACGCGAAAGCCGTGCCATCGAACGTCGAGTAGTGCATACGGATGATCGCGCAGGACCCTGCGGTCGAGCCATGGCCGACCTGCGTATTGCGGTCCAGCGAAAGGGTTTTCCATCCGGCCTTGGCCATCTCGAACGCGATGGCCGCGCCAATGACGCCTGTCCCGATTATGATTGCATCTGGTTGGCTCATTCTGTCTTTCCTTCCCAAAAGCGCTTGGAATAAGCGCGAAATTCTTCAATTTCCTCGGCCCGAGGCTGAACCCCTGTGAAAGCATGCAGATAGTGGGGCACCAACGAAAGCCGCGTTTCCATCGGCTCGTTCAGCTGCGCCAGATCATACCCGATCTGCATGTAGTAAAGGACGCGCGCCCGGGTTTCGGCTTCAATGTCCGAATAGCCAAAACGCGCAAACATCGCGTGCAGCGCCTTGAGGCGCCGAGCGTCGGACTGATCCAGCGCATTGCGCACCTTGCCCGATTTGCGGGCCCAGTCCCGGATGGCAAAATCAAGCGCCGTGTCGAACAAATCCGTATTCACCACGCATCGCTGCACGTTGCAGACCGCACTGGTAATTGTTTCGGCTGGGGCCTCGGACTGCGCGATCAACGCCGCCGTATTGGTCGCTTGCCACCGCGCCAGCAAAGCATCAAGAAGTTCCTGCCGCGATTTGAAGTACCAATAGAAAGACGAGCGGGAAACGGCCATGCGCTCGGCCAGGTTCATGACCTTAATCTGATCCACCCCGTCCGAGATCAGCACGTCCATCGCCACATTCAGCCAGTCATCTCGCGTGACTTTGATATTGCCGACCAGAGGCTCGGCCTTGGGGTCATCGCGGTGCAGGATCGGTTTGGTGCTCATTCAACTCTCCGGCGGCGCGCCGCCTTCGGCAGTTCGCTTAGCGATGAAATCGTGCAAGGCGCCCAGACGATCACTATCACCTACGGGCGGTTTGAAATCATTCAGGATGCCTTTCCAAACACCCGTTGCACGTTGATTGGCGTCGACAGATCCACGCTCGGCCCAGGTGCCGAAATTGGCGTAGTCATGGACATGCGGCTGGTAGAATTCGGTATTGTAGCGCTCCATCGTCTGGGACGAGGCAAAGAAATGCCCGCTGGGGTCAACCTCACTCAGCGCGGTGTCAAAGCCGATTTCGGCCTGTCCGGCCTGCGCACCGGCACACAGTTCAGCTACCATGTTCAGCACTTCGGCATCGCAGATCATCTTCTCAAACGATACGCTCAACCCGCCTTCAAGCCAGCCCGCCGAGTGGATAATCACCGTCGCCCCGGCCATCAAACAGCCCCAGAGGCCGAACTGGTTTTCATTCGCCGCCTGAACGTCGTTGATGTTTGAGGCCGACCCGGCCGCTGACCGCCATGGCAGGCCCAGGAACCGTGCCAGTTGGCCCGCAGCCAAAGACGCTTGAAAATGTGATGGCGTCCCAAAGGCCGGAGCGCCGGATTTCATGTCGACGTTGCTGGTGAAGGTTCCGTAGCAGACCGGCGCGCCTGGGTTCGTCAATTGCGTCAGGGTCACGGCCGCCAAAGCCTCGGCATGGGAAAGCGTGATGGCCCCCGCGACCGTGATCGGGGCCATCGCCCCCATCAGGGTGAACGGTGTGACGATCGACATCTGACCATGGCGCGCAAAATCGATCAGCCCCTGCGCCATCGGGATATCCAGCGTGCGCGGGCTATTGGTGTTGATGATCGTATAACAATGCGCGTTGCCCCGGAATTCATCATCCGAGAGCCCTCGTGCGATAGACAGCATCTCAAAACTGTCCAACACCTGTGGGGTGCCGCGCGAGAAGAAGAAGGGGAACTTATCCGTCAACTCCATCTGCGCCTGCGTTGTGAAATAGTGGCGAAGATGGGTCGGCACATCCTGCGGCTCGACCTGAGGCGAAATCATCTGGAAGACATCGAAGTGATGCGTCAGCTTCAGGAACTCGATGTAGTCCTCACCCGACGCAGGTCGCCTGCCCCGTTCCAGATCGGTTGCGTTCGGGGCGCCTGCACCCGGTTGAAACACGAGCGAACCCAGTTCTAGCGAAAAGTCACGGTCCCGCGCGCCGGCACGACACGCGATGGATTTTGGGGCCGAGGCCACGGCGGCCTCAACCAGATCGCGCCCGACAAAGACCATCTGAGTATCTTCGTCCACACGCGCACCTGCCTTGGCAAAGATGCGGCGGGCTTCGGGCAGCAGGACTTTCACCCCAAGTTCCTGCAACACGCGCAGCGCCGTCTCGTGCATGTCCGCGATCTGATCTTCGGGGAACACCTCCATCTGCGGGAAAGGGTTGCGCAGCTGGCGGTAGTTCACATCACGCGAGGGCGGTGGGGGGGCATCTGCACCCCGCCCGCGCCGTCGCCGACCACGCTCGGATGTCTGCGAGATCACCATCAGCCCCTCATCGCCTTGCCCTGCGGATCGTAAGGAGATGGCGGAACTACGCGCGCAGGCCTTTCCACACCAACCACATGCACGGTCAGCTCCGTCCCCAGTTCGGCCTTGTCGCGATTGATCAGTGCCATCGCCAGAGACTTGCCCGTGTAGTGCCCGTAGCCGCCCGAGGTGACAAAACCCACGCGCTCGCCATTGGACCAGATCGGCTCATACCCGCTGGCGTCGGCATCCACGGCATCGACCTCAAGCGTCACCTGTATCTGAGCCGGGCCATTGCCGTCACGCTCGGCCAAGGCGGCCGCTTTCCCAACGAAATCCTTGTCCCAGTCGATCCAGCGATCCATTCCGGTCATGCCCGGCGTATAGGCTTGGGTGAATTCAGCTGACCAGATTCCGAAACTCTTCTCCAACCGGGTTGAGAGCATGGCATTAAACCCGCACTCGCGGATACCTTCGTCAGCCCCAGCCTCCAACAGCATCCGGCGCAGCTTGATGTGATCGCCATAGCGACAGTTGATCTCATAGCCCTTTTCGCCGGTTACAGACATGCGGGCGACGCGGGCGCGGACCAGACCGATATCGAAATCTCCGCAGCTCATGAATTTCAGGTCCGAGATATCCTGTTCCGCTAACTTCTCGATCACGGTCTGTGATTTCGGACCGACCACGGCAAAGCCGCAGTATTCCTCGCCCAGATCACGGACAGTCACGCCTTCCATCATGTGGTCGTCGAACCAGCGCATGTGCCACGCACGAAGGTAGTAACTGCCCATGATCCACCATGTTCCGTCACCCCAGTTCAGCACGGTCAGGTCCCCTTTGAGCCGCCCGGTCTCACCTAGCATCGGAGCCAGCTTGGCGCGCCCCGGTCCCGGCAGTTTCGAGGCCATGACCTTGTCCAGCCAGGCCTGCGCATTCGGACCCGTCACTTCGAACCGCGAGAAGCCCGAGATGTCCAACAGGCCAACTTCTTCGCGGAGCGTCTTGCATTCCTCTGCCACTATGTCATGGGCGTTCGACCGCTTGAGGGTCGGCGTTTCCTCGAACCCTTTGGGCGCGAAATAGAGCGGCACCTCCAAATCCCAGCTGACGCCCCATTTGCACCCGGCCTCGGTCATCGCATCATGGGCCGGGGCCATTTTCAGCGGACGTCCGGCGGGCAATTGCTCATTCGGATAGGTCATCACGAAACGGCGCGAGTAGAACTGACCGGTAGTTTCGCGGATGTAACGTTTGTTCTGCGCGAAATCGCCATAGCGGGCGACGTCCATTGGCCACGCGTCGGCCTCGGGCTCGCCATGGATCATCCACTCGGCCAGAGTTTTGCCAACGCCGCCGCCCTGCAGGAACCCGGCCATCACGGCGCAAGCCGACCAGTAACCACGCTTGCCCGGAACCGGCCCGACCAGAGGGTTCCCGTCAGGAGAGAATGTAAACGCGCCATTGACCCATGTTTTGATGCCGACATTCTGGATCGAGGGATAGCGCTCAAAGCCCAGCGTCAGCTCGTTCTCGATGCGGTCGAGCTGTTCTTGAAACAGCTCCTCGCCGTAGTTCCAGGGCGCGCCGTCCATGGCCCAGTGTTCATGGTCGACCTCGTAGATCCCGACCAGAACGCCCTTCTGATCCTGCCGCATATAGGTGAAGCCTTCGAGGTCGACAGTCATGGGCATCTCGAACTCGGCCTCGGCAACTTCGGGGACCGTATCAGTAATCAGGTAGTGGTGTTTGAGCGGAGAGACCGGCAGCTCCACTCCGGCCATCCGGCCCACCTGCTTGGCCCAAAGGCCTGCCGCGTTCACCACATGCTCGCAGGTGATTGTGCCCTTGTCGGTTACGACTTGCCAGCCATCGGCGGTCTGCGTCAGGCTTTCGACCTTGGTTTCCTCATAATATTCTGCGCCACGCTTCTTTGCCGCCGTCGCGTAGGCCTGCACCGTGCCGGTCGTGTCGATATAGCCCTCGCGATCCGCCCACATCGCGCCCAACACGCCATCGGTGGACATGATCGGGCAACGCCTCTGCGCCTCTTCCGGGGTCAGAAGTTCGCAATCGTCAATGCCAATGGATTGGAAGATGCGGTAGTTTGCCTGCAGCCACTCCCAGCGTTCCGGGGTGCCAGCCAGCGTCAAACCGCCAGTCATGTGCAAGCCGATATTCTGGCCCGATTCCTTTTCGATCTCACTGAGCAAGTCAATAGTATAGGCCTGCAAGGACGCCATGTTCGGGTCTGCGTTCAGCGCGTGAATACCACCCGCCGCGTGCCAGGATGACCCCGAGGCCAGCCTCCGCCGCTCCAACATGACGACGTCCGACCAGCCGAACTTGGCCAGATGATACAGGACCGAGGCCCCAACGACACCGCCCCCGATGACCACAACGCGATACTGAGATTTCATCCTGCCCTCCGCTGCACGACTCGGGTGAAACGCTAGAGGCACTGTTCACTTCTGTCTAGACATTTCTGTACAGTGTCGAACACAAGCTTGTGTCAGCCAATTCAGGTGCCTATTAAAGGCTGGCGCTGGGCCGGGATTTGATCCTGTCGAACCAGGCGTGAGTCGCGGTATTAGCTTCCGGGATACGCATTTTGATCACACGGGCGAAATCGACGAAGACAAACCCGGTGATATCAGCGAGGCTAAAATGCTCGCCCGCCAAAAACGGGCTGTCCTGCAAATGGTCCTCGAGCAAATCGAAGAACGCCCCCACCCTGTCGCGTCCCCGTTGCGCAAGTTCGTGGATTTGCGGATAATTCTCAGGTCCAGGAATGGGACGGTCCTTGAAGGCTGGGTGGCCGTTGCGCAGGGCCTCGGCGATGGGCAGACCGCCTTGCTGCTCGGCGATTGCGTTCCACATCAGAACACTGCCTTTTTCATCCGGCGTCTTGCCCATCAATGGGGGTTCCGGGCTCTGCGCCTCAAGATACGCAGCAATCCCAAGGTTCTCGGTCAGAATCGTGCCTTCATCGGTCACCAGCACAGGGATCGTGGCCCGAGGGTTAACGGCGCGAAAAGCATCGCTCAGCTGTTCTCCTTCCGCGATCGAGATTTGACGAGTTTCGATCTCCAAACCTTTTTCGGCAATGAACATACGCGCGCGGCGCGGGTTCGGAGCGGTGGCGCAGTCGTAAAAGATCATCCGTTTTCCCTCTGTCGTGTTTAGCTCAAAGCCTTGGCGACGGCCCGCGCGATCACCCGTTCTTCGTCGGTCGGGATCACAAGCACGGGTATACCGCCGTCTGAAATCACCGTCGCGTTTTGGGCGTTCGCCTCGGCGTCCAGATGGATGTTGAGAAATCCCATCCCATCCAGCACACTCTGGCGAATAGGCGCGGCGTTCTCACCAATGCCGCCGCAGAACACAACCGCATCCACCCCACCCAGGACGGCCGCCATCGCGCCCAGTTCCCGCCTGATCCGGAAGACATAATAGTCTATCGCCTCACGCGCGTGGGGATCATCGCTTTCAAGCAATGTGCGCATATCGTGGCTGATCCCGCTGAGGCCTAGCAGGCCACTTTTCTTGTAGAGGATATGCGTGATCGCCTCGACAGAGTGACCTTGCTCCATCAGATAAAGCAACACGCCGGGATCAAGCTGACCACAACGGGTCCCCATCGGGAGCCCATCAAGCGCGGAAAAACCCATGGTTGAGCCGATACTCTTTCCGTTGGCCACAGCGCACATCGACGCCCCGTTGCCCAGATGAGCGATAACCACCCGGCCTGCGGCCAGATCCGGGAAATCCTCAGCCATCTTGCCGGTAATGTAGTCGTAGGACAGTCCGTGGAACCCATAGCGCCGAACGCCTTTCTCGTAGAAGCGGCGCGGAATGGCAAAGGCATCGTTTACAAACGGATGGCCGACATGAAAAGAGGTGTCAAAACACCCAATCTGTTGCGCACCCGGGAAAGCCGTTCGCGCAGCGCGGACGGCCGCCAGATTGTGAGGCTGATGCAACGGGGCCAGTGACGAGAGCGTTTCAAGTTGGGCCAGCACGTGATTATCAAGAACCGTGGGCCCTTCAAAAGTTTGTCCGCCGTGGACAATGCGGTGGCCTACACCGACGATTAGATCCGACTCAAGCAGAGGCTCAAGGGCCAGCAAGATCGCCGTGACCCCGGCCGCATGGTCGGCAGGCCCGATCTCACGTGTCTCATGAAACCCGTCGCCGTTGATTTGCAATTGGGCGACCGGTCCCAGATTGTCCACCTGCCCGTGCCAAAGCAACTCGGGTTCAGCTTCGGCGCGGTAAACTCCGAATTTGATGGTCGAACTTCCCGCGTTCAGCGTCAGGATGGCCTGCATTGCGTTCCTCCGGTTTGCTTAGCCTTTTGGTGGACCCGGACGCGCCTAAGGCGTCACCGCCGGTAGATAAAACAGCGCCCCTCGACCGCACCCTCGGGCAAGGGCAATTCAGTCAGCGCATTGAAATACATTCGATCACTGGAAACCATCAGGCCACCCGGCGCCAGAAGCGGTTCAATCAAAGGCGAAACAAACCGCGCGAAGGCGTCGTTCTTTTCGCGATTGTGCCCACCCAGATCTGCATGGATCAGGCTGGCCGTCGCACCAAACCGATCCACAGAGGCTGGCAGAGTGTCCCGCACATCGCCCAAAATCACCCGACCCTCGGGCGGGGTTGAGTCGGGATGTGAAGCCACCGCGCGTTCGAACACGAAAACTGGGCGATTCTGAATGTACTGGATCATGTGGTGGTAGGTTCGACCGTTACCCAGGCCCAGCTCGAACACCGGCCCGGACATGCCTCTTGTCTGCTCGATTGCAAAATCCAGGCAGGCGCGTTGCGACACCATGCGGTCAATAAACAGATCAAGTCGGCTTTGGTTTTCGGACACAGGGGATTCTCTCTTTGATACTCATCGCCAGCTTAAATGGTGCTGGTCACAAACGTGATGGCAAAAACTCAACTGTTTGTGTAGTTGTAGAGGCAAAAGTTTCACATTCCCGCGACATTTCAGCCTAAGAACGGGTTTGACGAGTCGGGTGAAACCGCGCGACAGTAAGTCAAAAAACGGGGAGAATAAAAAGCCGATGCTCATCTACGGCCAAACGGGTGGAAAACCCGAATGACTGCGTTGTTGTCTGTCAGAGATCTCAGCATCGGTTTCGGCACGGCGGATTCAGTCGTGCGAGACGTGAATTTCGACGTGGAGGCCGGACAGACACTAGCATTGGTGGGTGAGTCGGGTTCGGGCAAAACAATCTCCTGCCGAGCCGTGTTGCGTATCCTGCCCCGCGTAGCGCAGATTCGCAGCGGCTCGATTATTCTGAATGATTCCAAGGGCCAGGCCGACCTGACGCAAATCAACGAGCGGGAGATGCGCAGCATTCGCGGCAACCGCGTCTCGATGATCTTTCAGGAGCCGATGCGCTCTTTGTCGCCACTGCACAAGATCGGCAATCAGGTCAGCGAGGTCCTCTGGCTGCATCGCGGCGCGTCCGAGGCGCAGGCCCGTAAGGAAGTCCTGACCCAGTTTGAACGCGTGGGCTTTCCAGACCCTCAGCGGGCTTATGACTCTTATCCGTTCGAGCTGTCGGGTGGTATGCGCCAGCGCGCTATGATCGCCATGGCGATGGTCTCCAAGCCAGAGCTGCTAATCGCAGACGAGCCTACTACTGCGCTGGATGTGACAACGCAGGCTCAGGTTTTGGGCCTGATCAAGGAACTTCAGCGCGAAACCGGGATGGCGCTGATCCTTGTCACGCACGATCTGGGCGTAGTTGCGAATATGGCCGAGCAGGTCGTCGTCATGCACAAAGGTCGCGTGATGGAGGCAGGCCCCGCCGCCCCCATCCTGACCGCGCCGGCCCATCCCTATACCAAACAACTGTTCGATGCGGCCCCGGCCATTCCAGATCAGGACGCCGTCGGCATTCCGATGCCGGACGAAGACCTGATCCTGCATATGAAAGGCGTCTCCAAGACCTACACGATGCGCTCCAGCAAGGGTTGGCAGGCGGACAAACAGATCCATGCCTGTCGCAGCGTCGACCTGAAGCTTGCACGTGGAAAGACACTGGCGATTGTCGGAGAAAGCGGCTCGGGCAAGACCACCGCCGCCCGGATTGCCCTTGGCGCCGAACTGCCCGACCCAGGCGGAGCGGTTCTGTTCTCTACCGCCCAAGACGAAGACCCCATCCCAGTCCACCAGATGACCCGCGCCCAGCGCACTGCGTTTCAACGCAAAGCGCAGATGGTGTTTCAGGATCCCTACAGCTCACTCAGTCCACGGATGCGCATACAGGATGCGATGACTGAGCCGCTGGAAATCCACCGCATCGGTTCGGTCTCGGAACAACGCGATAAGGCCGCCGAGATGTTGCAGCGTGTGGGGCTGAACGCGGACATGCTGAAACGCTATCCGCATGCGTTTTCCGGCGGGCAGAGACAGCGCCTGTCCATCGCCCGCGCCATGATGCTGGACCCGCAGTTGATTGTCTGTGACGAGCCAACCTCGGCGCTGGATGTGTCGGTTCAGGAACAAATCCTGACACTTTTGGAAAACCTGCAGGACAGCCTGAACCTGTCCTATTTCTTCATCTCTCACGACCTTGCGGTCGTGGCCCGTATCGCTGACGAAGTTGCCGTGATGCGTCGGGGGCTGATTGTCGAACAAGCCCCGCCCGAAACACTCTTCTACAATCCGCGCCATCCATACACCAAGGCGTTGATTGCCGCTCAACCAGAACCCGACATTAACCGCCCGATTGACTTGCAAATGGTCTCTCTGGGTGCCGGCGCGCCGGACAGTTGGGATGAGGCCTTTCGTTTCTCGGACACCGTGATACCTTCGCTGGTGGAATTGGAACCGGGCCATAAGGTACGTTGCCATGTTTAAGACCACTCGCCCTCTGATCCTGGCCGCCACTCTGGCCTTTGGCTGGACGCTGCCTGCACTGGGCGATGTGCCAGTACCGCAAGAGAGCAGCTTTTGGTCGGCTGAGGTGAATGCGGGCGATTTGCCGCCGGTTTCGGAACGCTTACCCAAAGACCCTCTGGTAGTGGATCTGGCCGCGAAGGGCCGTGAATTCGGCACCCCCGGCGGCACAATGCGGACCATGGTGACCCGGTCCAAGGATATCCGCCAGATGGTCGTCTACGGTTACGCCCGGTTGGTTGGTTTTGACGGTGATTACAATATCGTACCCGACATTTTGGCCTCGTTCGACAATGAAGGGAACCGCAAGTTCACTCTGCACTTGCGCGAAGGGCACAAATGGTCGGATGGCTCACCGTTTACGTCCGAAGATTTCCGGTACTGGTGGGAAGATGTCGCCAACAACGAATTGCTCAGCCCCTCTGGTCCACCCGATTTTCTGATCGTCGAGGGCAAGGCCCCGACTGTCTCTTTTCCGGATGAGACAACCGTGATCTACGAATGGGATGATCCGAACCCGGATTTCCTGCAAACGCTGGCACAGGCCCGCCCGCCCTTCATCTACCGCCCATCGGCCTTTCTGAAACAGTATCACGAAAACTATGTTGATCCTGAGGATCTGGCCGCGCAGGTCGATGATGCCCGCGTCAAAAGCTGGGCGGCCCTGCACAACAAACTCGACAACCTCTACAAGTTCGACAACCACAAGCTGCCCACGCTTCAACCCTGGCTGAACGCAAGCTCGGGCAAGAAAATCCGCCACAATTTCGTCCGCAATCCGTACTACCACCGTATCGACTCCAAAGGGGTGCAACTGCCCTATATCGACGTCGTCGAGATGGAGATCGTGGCCCCCGGACTGGTGGCCGCAAAGACCAATGCGGGCGAGACCGACCTGCAGGGGCGTGGTCTGGCCTTCCGCGATGCATCGATCCTGAAAAAGGGTGAGGCGGTTGGCAACTATAAGACATTGCTCTGGAAAACCGGCGTGGCCTCACAGATCGCAATCTATCCGAACCTGAACTACGCGGATGAGGTTTGGCGGGACGTAATGCGAGACGTGCGCGTGCGCCGCGCCCTGTCTTTGGGGATTGATCGCAAGACGATCAACCAGGCGCTCTATTTCAAACTGGCAAAACCGGGCGCAATGGCGGTTCTGCCCGCCTCCCCCTTCTACAGCGAGGAAAACGCCCAGGCCTGGGCCCAGTATGATCCCGATCTGGCGAACGCCCTGCTGGACGAGGCTGGGCTGAACGAGCGCGACAAGAACGGCATTCGGCTGCTGCCCGACGGCCGCCCGATGGAGTTGATCATCGAAACCGCTGGTGAGCGGCAGGAGGTCGAAAACGCCCTGCAGATCGTCACCGACACATGGCGCGAGATTGGCGTCGATCTTGTGATGCGCCCGCTGGATCGCGATATCCTGCGTAACCGGGTGTTCGCGGGCAACACGATGGCTTCGGTCTGGTTCGGCTGGGATGACGGGCTGCCCCAAATCCACACCTCCCCTGCCTATCTGGCTCCGACGGATCAGGTGTTTCTCGCCTGGCCAAAATGGGGACAGTATTATCAGACCGGCGGCGAAGTAGGTGAGGCACCCGACATGCCCGAGGCTGAGCGCCTGATGACTTTGGTCCATGACTGGGAGACCGCGACAACGGATGAACAGCGCGCTGCCGTCTGGACCGAGATGTTGGAAATCCACGCCGACCAGCTATACGCGATCGGCATTCTGAACGGCGCACCGCAGCCCATTGTCGTATCGAACCGTTTACGCAATGTCCCCGAGCAGGCCATGTGGGCGTGGGAACCCGGCGCGCATTTCGGCGTCCATCGCCCGGATGAGTTCTTTTTGGTCGACTGAGCAGGAGCAGCTAAATGATCATGCTGCGCTATGCGGTCTATCGCTTCTTCACGATGCTGCTGACACTGTTGGTGGTCTCGGTTCTGATATTTGTCATCATCAACCTGCCGCCCGGCGACTATCTGAGCAATCAGATCGCCGAGCTTCAGGCCTCAGGCCAGTCCGCCGGTGTCGCCAAGGCCGAGTTTCTGCGGGCAGAATACGCCTTGGATCGTCCCATGTGGGAGCAATACCTGATCTGGATGGGCTTCTGGCCCGGCCCCCACGGCTTCGAAGGTCTCCTGCAAGGCAATTACGGCTGGTCGTTTGAGTTCGACCGTCCCGTCTCGGATATCGTGGGTGATACGCTTTGGCTGACGGTTGTGGTCAATCTGGCCGCGATCCTGTTCGTTTACGCCGTCGCCCTACCATTGGGCGTGATCGCCGCTGCGCGGTCGCGAACGTGGATCGACTATACCTCCGCCTTTGTCGGCTATCTGGGTCTGGCCACGCCGAACTTTTTGCTGGCGCTGATCCTGTTCTACTACGGTCATCAGTATTTCAACCTGCCCATCGGCGGCCTGATGGACCCAAAATTCGAAGGCGAACCGATGAGTTGGGACAAGCTGAAATCCATCCTTGTCCACCTGATCGTGCCGACCTTTGTCATCGGCACCTCAGGCGCGTCGGCCATGATGCAGCGCCTGCGCGCGAACATGCTGGACGAGCTGGGCAAGCCCTATGTTGAGACAGCCGTTGCCAAGGGCATGGCCCCATCGCGGATGCTGACCAAGTATCCGTTGCGAGTAGCCTTCAACCCGTTCGTCGCCGACATCGGGAACCTGCTGCCCTCGATGGTGTCTGGTTCGGTTCTGGTGTCGGTCGTGTTGGGCCTGCAGACGATCGGGCCAACCCTGCTGACGGCACTGAAAACGCAGGACCAGTTCCTATCGGCATTCATCCTGATGTTCGTGGCCCTGCTGACCCTGATCGGCACCATGATCTCGGACATCCTGCTGGTCATGCTCGATCCGCGCATTCGGTATGAGGGGCGAGACGCATGACCCAACGACCCGATGATCGCTATGTCGATGACGCACCGTTCGACCCGCAGGCCTCTGTCCAGCAACTCGAGCGTGCCGATCTGGACGCTCCGAACTGGGTTTTGGTCTGGCGCAAGTTCCGCACGCACAAGCTGGGTTTGATTTCGGGCGTCTTTCTGCTGCTGTGCTACCTGATGCTGCCCTTTGCAGGCTTCATCGCCCCCTACGGCCCCAATGACCGGAACGGAGAGCACCTCTACGCCCCGCCCCAGTCAATTAACTGGTTCCACGAGGGCGAATTCATCGGGCCCTATGTCTACCCCATCACGGCCGAGGCGGATCTTGAGACCTTCCAGTGGAAGTTCGTTCCAGACACCGAGGATCCTCGTCCGATCAAGTTCTTCTGTGAAGGGTCTGAGTATCGCTTGGCCGGGTTCATCCCCTCGGACACGCATCTGTTCTGTGCCCCTGATGGCGCGACACTGTTCTTATGGGGCTCGGACCGGCTGGGCCGCGATATCTTCAGCCGCATCCTCTATGGCGCGCAGCTGTCGCTGACCGTCGGCCTGATCGGCATCTCGGTGTCGTTCTTCCTTGGTATCCTCTTCGGCTCGATGGCCGGGTATTTCGGAGGGCGCATCGACTGGACCATAAACCGCGTGATCGAAGTCCTGCGATCCCTACCCGAACTGCCGCTCTGGCTTGCCTTGTCCGCCGCCGTACCCTCGAACTGGAGCCCCGTCGCGGTCTTCTTCATCATCTCGATCATCCTCGGTATCCTCGACTGGCCCGGCCTCGCCCGATCCGTCCGCGCCAAATTCCTGTCCCTGCGAGAGGAAGAATACGTCCGCGCGGCTGAGATGATGGGCGCAAGTTCTGGCCGGGTGATCCGCAAGCACCTGTTGCCAAACTTCATGTCTCACCTGATCGCGTCGGCCACACTTTCGATTCCCGCAATGATCCTGGGTGAAACCGCGCTGTCCTTCCTCGGCCTCGGCCTGCGTGCGCCTGCGGTCAGTTGGGGCGTGATGCTGAACGACGCGCAGAACCTCGCCTCGATCGAGATTTACCCGTGGACGGCCATTCCGATGCTTCCCATCATCGTCGTCGTTCTGGCCTTCAACTTCCTCGGCGACGGGTTGCGCGACAGTCTGGACCCCTATCAGCAATGAGCCTGCTGTCCTCTCTTCCGGCGGCCGACAGCTATCGCACTAGCGGCGAGGGAACCCTGCCCAGCGCCTTTGCCGTCTCCGAGCTCGCGACCGCCAGCTTCGCAGCGGTAGGTCAGGAGCTAGCCCGATATATGGCCGCCGCAAACCTGTCACCAACCGCGCCAGAGATCACGGTGGATCACCGCCTCGCTTCGCTCTGGTATCGCTATTCCTTCAAGCCCGATGGCTGGGAGATGCCCAGCCTGTGGGACGCCATCGCAGGCGACTACCGCGCGTCTGACGGCTGGATTAGGTTGCACACAAACCTGCCCCACCACCGCACTGCCGCCCTGAATGTTCTGGGCACGCAAGCAGACCGAGAAGCGGTTTCTCAGGCCCTGCGCAGCTGGGCTATCGCTGATCTCGAAAGCGCTGTTGTGGCCGAGGGCGGCGTCGCAGCCGCCATGCGCAGCCGCGCCGAATGGTTGGAACACCCCCAAGGCCGCGCCGTCAGCCGTGATCCATTGATCAGTTGGCAGAATCCACGTCGGATCACTCTGCGAGATCGTCCGGCTGCAACAGCCGGACGCCCGCTTGCCGGCTTGCGCGTCCTAGACCTGACCCGCGTTCTGGCGGGCCCCATCTCAACCCGCACATTGGCCGGATTAGGCGCGGTTGTGCTGCGCATCGACCCTCCGGGCTGGGATGAGCCGGGCGTTATTCCCGACATCTCGCTGGGCAAACGCTGCGCCTATCTGGACCTGAAGTCGACCGAGGGCCTGACCCACCTGCAAGACCTGCTGTCACAAGCTGATGTATTCATCCACGGGTACCGCCCCGGCGCGCTTGAGGCTCTGGGGCTTAGTAAAGCAAAGCGTGACGAACTGGACCCCAACCGGGTCGAGGTCACTCTGGACGCCTATGGCTGGCAGGGCCCTTGGGCCACACGCAGAGGGTTCGACAGTCTCGTTCAGATGAGCGCAGGCATTGCCCATGCGGGGATGGAATGGGCCAACGCCGACAAACCCACCCCGCTGCCAGTTCAGGCTCTGGACCATGCGACCGGATACCTGATGGCAGCCGCAGTTCTTTCTGCACTGGCCGAGGCAGCCTCGGGAAATTCAATCATGCACGCCCATCTGTCTTTGGCGCGCACCGCCGAGTTGCTAGCCATTCTTGGCAAAACCGATACAGGGCAAGACGCGATCACGGCCAACCAATCCGACTATGGCGAAGAAACCGAACAGTCCGGATGGGGCCCTGGCCACCGGCTAAAACCCGCACTGACCATTGGTCAGACGGTGATGAGGTGGGACCTGCCCGCCCCACAACTGGGCACATCCGAGCCAACCTGGTCCTGACGCTCCAACCGCCGCGCGGCACGCGCGGCCCGGCCCAACGCTATGGAAGGCGTCTCGTCAGAGACGCAGCCCAAAGGGGCGGGCGAACCGTCTTAGCGGTCGTCACCGCCCGGTCCGATATCGTCCAGATAGTCCTCATCAATCGCCGCTTGTACCGCGCCAGTCACTGCCTCGCGCTGTTTCGGGGTCAGATCTTCGGCCTCTTTGCCATCGGCAAGACGAACGGTTACTTCACGATGGGCAAACTTGATGCCTTCGCGGGCGAACAGCTCTCGAATATCTTGATACACCTTCTTGCGCACCAACCACTGATCGCCCGGCTTGGTCATGAATTTGACCCGGATGATCATCGCCGAATCCTGCATCTCGATCACGCCCTGCGACTTCAAGGGCTGGATGAAGTTGTCGCCGATTACCGGATCGCTCAGCAACTCCTGACCTAGTTTCTTGATCAGTTTCCGTACCTTCTCGACATCCGTGTCATAAGTCACACGCAGAGGCAGCTTCATGATCACCCAGTCACGCGAATAGTTGGTCAGAACCTTGATCTCCCCAAAGGGGATAGTGTTCAGCGCCCCCAGATGGTGGCGCAGTTGGAACGAGCGGACCGAGATTTTCTCGACCGTTCCCTTCACATCCCCAATGTCGATGTATTCCCCTTTGCGGAACGCATCATCCAACAGGAAGAAGGCGCCCGAGAAGATGTCGCGCACCAAGGTCTGCGACCCGAACCCGACAGCCAGACCTACCACACCGGCACCTGCGAACAGAGGGCTGACGTTGATGCCCAGCTCCATCAGTACGATCAGCACAATCGTCACGACAACGACCGCCAGGATCGCCCCGCGGAACAAAGGCAGCAAGGTGGCCAAGCGGCTCTGACCGCCTTCGCCGCCTTCATCGCCCAACTCGGCCTCGGAGCCATCATCAGACTCTTCGGCGATTTTGCTGTCGATCCAGATGCGGAAAAAATTGAACAGGATGTAACCGATGAACAGGATAACCATCACGTCCAGCGCGCGCCCGATCGGCAGATCCTCGCTCCAGCTGGCGTCAGGGTTCCAGATCACCACCAGCGCGTAGCTGCCCACGACAAAGGCCAGTATGCCAGCAACCCGGCGGGCCAGATCCTCATAGGTCAGAATGGCGTGTTTGCGTTGTACCGCCTCGGGCGAGGGTGCCTCTGCCTCGATCTCTGCCTCGGCGTTGATCTGTTCAATCTTGCGGTTGCGATCGAAATAGCGCTCCAGCAGATAGTTCATCGCGCCATATGCCACGACAACCGACATGAAGATCGCATAGCTGCTGGCAACAATCGGGACCGAGTTTTCATTCTCAAGCACCAGATCCACGGCCAGCTTCGACCAGCTGAACACGATGTACAGGATCAGCACCGGAGCCCAAGCAAATGAGATGAAGCGCAGAATCCACGAGACTTGAGACGGTGCCCGCCCGCCCCGGATCGCATTTGAAATGGCCCCGGCATTGAACAGGATCATCAGAATATTCAAGAAGGCCCCGAACAGGGTCAAGCACCCGTAGACCAAGGCGTAGACGTTGTAGTTCAGACCGAAATCCGCCACCCAGGTCGAAAACAGAACGACCGAAACGTCATAGGTCGCCACCGCCGATGCCCAGATATACAGCCGCTTGGCGTGGCGGTCCGAGAAGGGCGGCAGGCGATACTGGCTCAGGTAAGGTGACAGCACCATTCGCCACAGGTCCGAGATCGTGCGGGACAGGAAAAAGGCCGTGAAGATCGCGGTCACGGTAAACTGGATCGAGATATCTTCGGCCTCGCCAAAGAACAGATAGCCCACGATCAATGCCATCAACATGGCAAAGATCGTGCCGCCGATCCCCATCACGAAGCGGTACACGAGAAACGGCATCTTCTCGCGATAGCCCTGCGGGTTCTCCTTGATCCGCGCCACGACCCAGCGCTTGGCGATCCGTTTGCCGTAGATCTCGGTTGAGAGCCACCGCCCTAGCAGCAGGAAAAGGATGTTCCAGCCCAGAACCTCGACATAAGTCTGGATACGACCATCCGGGCTGGTCTGACGCAGGATATACTCCACTTCGAACACCGAATAGGGCAGTGCCTCAAGGCGTGACTGAACTGATTCACGGAACTTGGTGAACCGCGCCTGCGTGCGCATCAGTTGCGAGGCCTCAGCCATGGGGTCAGCCTCAGCCGATTCCGCTTCGGGCTGCTCGCCTGAGGCTGAGACCAGATTGCCAGAACTGTCTATTACGATCACACTGGCACCAGCCTCGGTGGCGGTGCGGATCGCGTCGGCGAGATCACTGTCGTTGGTTGTAGTCTCTTCTGTTGCGGAGCCCGAACTATAGCCCGGTATCAGCGAGGTCTGCGCCGCCACACTTGCTGGAAACGCTAACAACAGAGCCCAAAATGCCAAAAGCGTCGCGGCCAGAAAGTTCGGTTTCATAGGGTCTTGTATCCAATTTCTTCACTGGCGCACACCGTACAGAACCTGTTGGACCTGTTCAAATCCTCCCGCCCGCCTGTTTTCGCGCTTTGACCGAAACGGCAAAGACTGGTGCAAATTGAACCCATATCCTCAATATCCTGTTGCCAAATCGCCATGTTTGGCACATTTGCAGGCGGGCGATTTCCCCTTTGGCAAGCGCAGCATAAGGATATACGGTATCGCTTGCATACGCGCGGGTGTAATACCCAGACCAATAAGACGGGCGACCCTATGAGCCTAGGCAAAAAACAAGACAATCCGGACCGCGCGCCGCGCCTGCTATTCTACAGCCACGATACCTTTGGGTTGGGCCACTTGCGCCGTTCGCGCGCGCTGGCTGCGGCGATGACCGAAGCCGACTCAAGCGCATCCGCGCTGATCCTGACCGGATCGCCTGTGGCCGGGCGTTTCACCTTTCCCCGCCGCGTCGACCATGTGCGCTTGCCGGGGGTAACCAAACGTTCGGACGGATCTTACGCGGCCCGCACGATTGGCATGGGCATTGATGAGGTGACCGAGCTGCGCTCGAGCCTGATCAAGACAGCCGTTCAGCAATTCGACCCCGACGTCCTGATCGTCGACAAGGAACCCACGGGCTTTCGCGGCGAGCTGCTGCCAACGCTGGAATTCCTCGAACAGTCCTGCGACACCAAGCTGGTTTTGGGCCTGCGCGATGTTCTGGACGAGCCCGAGGTTCTGGCCGCCGAATGGGATCGCAAGGACGCGATCGCTGCTACCGAGCGGTTCTATCATGAAATCTGGGTCTATGGGTTGCATTCGATCTACGACCCGACCGAGGGTCTGCCGCTCAGCGCCGCGGCCCGGTCACGCCTACACTGGACCGGCTATCTGCGCCGCGACCTCGGCCCGGTCGGAGAGCCCCCGGAACAACCCT
This sequence comes from Ruegeria sp. ABV3_008, assembly GCF_056161185.1. Taxonomy (NCBI): domain Bacteria; kingdom Pseudomonadati; phylum Pseudomonadota; class Alphaproteobacteria; order Rhodobacterales; family Roseobacteraceae; genus Ruegeria; species Ruegeria sp. ABV3_008. Next base: position 145,381 of record NZ_JBSWYP010000006.1, read on the forward strand.
ATATCCTGATCACGCCCGGTGGCGGCGGCGATGGTAAGGCGATGGTCAACCTGGTCCTCTCGGCCTACGAACAGGACCCGACCCTGTCGCCCCGCGCGGTGCTGGTCTACGGGCCCTTCCTGTCTGGTGAGTCGCGTGATGATTTTGAAACCCGCGTGGCCGCGCTGAACGGGCGCGTGACGGCGGTCGGGTTCGAATCCCAGATCGAAACGCTTTTTGCCGGGGCTGCGGGCGTTGTCTGCATGGGCGGCTATAACACATTCTGCGAGGTGCTGTCCTTCGACAAACGCGCCGTCATCGTGCCGCGCACAACGCCTCGGTTGGAACAATGGATACGCGCCTCGCGCGCTGAAAACCTTGGCCTTGTCCGGATGCTGGACGAACAGCGCGACGGCTTGACGACCGACGCGATGATCCGCGCCATCCGCGAATTGCCGCGACAGCCCCTGCCCTCGCAGGCGATCAGCGACGGCTTGCTGGACGGGCTGGACTATGTAACGGGCCGCGTCGATGCGCTGCTGCACCGGGAACAGGAACGAGCGACCGGATGACATCCCAAAACCCGAAACTCGCGGTGCTGGTCAAAGGATGGCCGCGCCTGTCCGAGACGTTTATTGCACAGGAACTGGTCGCCTTGCAGGAGGCCGGGCATCAGTTCGACATCTGGTCCTTGCGCCACCCGACCGACACCAAACGCCACCCCCTGCATGACCGGTTCAAGGGGCAGGTGCACTATCTGCCTGAATACCTCTATCAGGAACCACAGCGCGTCTGGGCCGCACGGGCCATCGCCCAACGTCTGCCGGGCTATGCCGAGGCCTACCGCGTTTGGCGGCAGGACCTGCGCCGCGACCCGACCCACAACCGCATTCGCCGCTTCGGGCAGGCCTGCGTTTTGGCGGCTGAGCTGCCAGACGCGACGCAGGCGCTCTATGCCCATTTCATGCACACGCCCTCATCCGTGGCGCGCTATGCCGCCATCATGCGTGGTGTACCGTGGAGCTTTTCGGCCCACGCAAAGGATATCTGGACCTCTCCCGAATGGGAAAAGCGCGAAAAGCTGCAAGCGGCGACCCATGGGGCCGCCTTTGGGGCCACCTGCACCGCTATAGGGGCCGCCCATCTGCGGGATCTGGCCGATGACCCCGCACGCGTTGACTTGATTTACCACGGGTTGGACCTTGCACGTTTCCCAAGCCCGCCGGACCGGAAACTACGAGCAGCGGACGGGCCATTTCACATGATCTCAGTTGGACGGCTGGTCGAGAAAAAGGGCTTTGACCGTCTGATTGATGCCTTGGCCTTGCTGCCAGAGACGCTGGACTGGCACTGGACCCATATCGGCGGCGGCGCTTTGGGGGACGTGCTACGCGACCGCGCCACGGCAGCCGGCATCGCAGACCGGATCAGTTGGAAAGGCGCTTGCGATCAGCCCGAAGTGATTGAGGCCATGCGCGCTGCCGACCTCTTCGTCCTCCCCAGCCGCATTGCCGAGGATGGTGATCGCGATGGGTTGCCCAATGTGTTGATGGAGGCTGCATCGCAACTCCTGCCGATCCTATCGACGCCAGTGTCCGCGATTCCAGAGTTCATCACCTCGGGCACTCAAGGCATCCTGTCGGATGACGATCCAAGGGCGCTGGCCGACGCGATGCTGGCGCTGGCGAGCGATCCCGAAGCCACTGCCAAAATGGCGCGGGCCGCCTATGACCGTTTGCTGGCTGAATTCCGGATGGACCCCGGCATCGCGCGGCTTTCGGATCGGCTGAACGCTTTGTGCTTGGAAACGGTCTGATGACACGCGTGGCGTTCTACGCCCCCATGAAATCCCCACACAGCCCGACCCCTTCGGGCGACCGCGAGATGGCGCGCAACCTGATCACCGCCATTGCCGCCGAAGGGGATCACGTCGACCTTATCTCAGAGCTGCGGATCTACGAAAAGAACGGAGATACCGCCAAACAGCACGCCTTGCGCGCAGCGGCCGAGGTCGAGGCTCAACGCCTGATCGCCGAATTGCCGCAAGACACGTCGCTTTGGGTGACCTACCACAACTATTACAAAGCCCCGGATTTGATTGGCCCGCAGGTCTGCGCGGCGCGGCGGATTCCTTACGTTCAAATGGAAAGCACACGGGCCAGCAGCCGCCTGAAAGGCCCTTGGGCCGGATTCGCGCAATCCGCTCATGAGGCCTGCGACGCGGCCAAGGTGATTTTCTACCACACCGCAAATGACCTGATCACGTTGGAGCGCGACCGCTTTGGCACCCAAGCTCTGGTCGAGTTGCCACCGTTTCTGCCGATCACGGATTTGCCGCCTCAGGCCGCTGCCGAAGGTCCGATGCTGGCCGTCGGTATGATGCGGCACGGGGACAAGCTGGCCTCATACCAGCTGCTGGCCAAAGCTCTGACATATCTCACTGGCGATTGGCAGTTGCAGATTGCAGGCGATGGCCCTGCGCGAGGCGAAGTTGAAGCACTCATGGCCCCGTTCGGCGAAAAGGTCACGTTCCTTGGCCAACTGGACCAAGAGAGCCTGAGCCACCTCTATCAGAGTTCGGGGTTTCTGGTCTGGCCCGGCGTCAACGAGGCCTACGGCATGATCTATCTTGAGGCTCAGGCCGTAGGCCTGCCGGTCGTCGCGCAAGACCGCCCCGGCGTACGCGACGTGCTTTCGTCCTCGGACTACCCGAGGGTCGATCAAGGGGCGCAAGGCTTGGCCCGACGCATGCAGTTCCTCTTGCAGAACTGCGAAGAGCGGCGACGCTTGGGGCGTGAGGCTCGCCAATACGTCGCCAACCGCCACCTGATGCCGAGCGCGACGCGACGGTTCTGGCAGACCGTCCGCCCAATGCTGGAGGTTTCCGTATGACCAGACTGGCTTTGCTGCGACACGGTCATACACCTTGGAACCGTACCGGACGCATTCAGGGGAGTAGCGACATCGCGCTGGACCCCGAAGCGCGGGTTGAACTGTCCGGTTACGCCCTGCCCGCCCCTTGGGAGCAGGCACAGATCTGGGCCAGCCCGTTGCAGCGCGCGCGTGAGACGGCGCAGATCGTCTCGGGCCGTGCGCCGATGACCAGCGATGCGCTGACCGAGATGAATTGGGGCGATTGGGAGGGGCTGCGCGGTGTAGACCTGATTGCAGACCCATCCAGCGGCTACCGGCATATCGAGGATTGGGGTTGGGACTATCGCCCGCCAAATGGCGAAAGCCCGGCTGAGGTTGCAGATCGTCTCGCGCCTTGGCTGGCGGAACTCCGGCAAGACGCCCTGGCCGTATGTCACATCGGCATCATGCGGGTCATTCTGGCGCGCGCCTGGGGATGGGATTTTGAAGGCCCCGCCCCTTTCAAAATCAAGCGCAACAGGCTCTACGTCATCGACATGAAAACGATGACGCCCGAAGCGGAGCCGGTCCGCCTGATCAAGCGCGAGGCCACGACATGAAAGTGATGCTTGTCGTCACCCACCTGTTGGGAACCGGGCACCTAAGCCGAGCCTTGACGCTGGGGCGTGCTTTTGTGGGTGCCGGCCATAAGGTGATGGTGGTGTCTGGTGGCATGCCTGCGCCGCAACTCGACAGCACGGGCCTGACGCTGTTTGGCCTGCCGCCGCTGCGCTCGGATGGGACCAACTTTACGCGGCTGTTGGGGGAGGACGGCGAAGAGGCTGATGAAACCTATCGCAACGCGCGGACCGTGGCGTTGGTTGAGGCCGTCCGCGCGTTCCAGCCGGACGTGCTGATCACCGAGCTTTTCCCCTTTGGCCGCCGCGTATTGACCGGTGAGTTCGAGGCTGCACTGACCGCCACGCGGGCACTGCCGCACAGCCCCGTCATCCTCAGCTCAATCCGCGATATTCTGGCACCGCCGTCCAAACCCTCCAAAGCCGAACGGGCCGATGAGATTATTGACGCGTTTTATGACGGTGTTTTGGTTCACGCGGATGAGCGTATCACACCGCTGACTGTCAGCTGGCCCGTCTCAGACCGGCTGGCCGGGTATTTGCACTATACCGGCTTTGTCGCGCCGGTTGCACCGCAGCCCCATCCGGACGGTGTCGGTGAGGGAGAGATTCTGGTCAGCGCGGGTGGCGGATCGGTGGGGCAGCCGATCTTTCGCGCGGCCATCGTGGCCGCCCGAAGGATGCCTAACAGGCGCTGGCGCCTGTTGGTGGGCGGGCGTGATGCCAAGGCGCGCATTTCTGAACTGTCCCAGTTGGCCGAAGACGCACCCGTTGTCATCGAACCCGTGCGCCCGGATTTTCGGCAAATGCTCCCTCATGCTGCGGCATCGGTGAGCATGTGCGGCTACAACACCGCGATGGACCTGCTGCAATCAGGTACTCCAGCGGTGATGGTGCCCTTTGATGATGGCAATGAAGTGGAACAAAGCCTGCGCGGGCAAAGCCTGTCTGCGCTTTCTGCGATGGAGGTTCTTCCCAGCAAAGACCTTGACGCGACCCGCCTCTCCGAAGCCCTAGAGCGGGTCATTTCTGACGCGCCCCGTTCGACACAGGGCTTTGGTTTCGACGGAGCGCAGCGCAGCGTTGAGATCGCTCAGAGGCTCTGGGACGCGCGCTGATGATGGCAGATTGGCGCATATTGGACGAAGAACTGGCCATTTGGCGCGACCAAGGGCTGTCTTTTCTGCTGTGGTGGCGGGACGACGATGCGATTGCTCCGACCCCTCAGCTGGACCAACTCTCCGCTTTGTCCGAACGGCTTGGGATTTCGGTTCACCTGGCGATTATCCCGCGTCATACTAAGAACGAACTGGCGACTTACATGGCGCAACGGCCGAACCTGATACCGATTGTCCACGGCTGGGCGCATGAAAACCACGCTCCGCCAGAAGAAAAGAAATCCGAATTCCGGCTGCACCGTCCCATTGAGACGATCTTGCAGGACGCCGAGGCCGGTATGACGCGCCTGCGGTCTCTGTTTCCGGATAGTTTGCGTCCCATGTTCGTTCCCCCGTGGAACCGTATCGCGCCCGAGATTGCCGCGCGTCTGCCCAATCTCGGGTATGAAATCCTCTCGACTGCGACCCCTCGGACATCGGCGCAGGCCGCGCCGGGGTTGGAGCAGGTGAACACCCATATCGACCCGATCGACTGGCGCGGCAGCCGGAGCTTGGTGGATCCTGTCGCGCTGATACAGAAAGCCACTGCGCTGCTGCGGGATCGGCGGGAGGGGTGCTCTGACAACAGCGAACCGCTCGGCGTATTGACCCATCATCTGGTCCATGATCAAGACATCTGGGCCTTCACCGAAGCCTTGCTGAAACACCTACTAGACGGGCCGGCGACCCTCTGGACCGCCCCCAGACACGGAAACGGAGACCCCGAATGAGCCGACTGGATTCCATGCTGCGGCGCCTGACCGCGCAACGCGACGGGCTGAACTGGGCCGCTGCGAAGATCGCTGATCAGAAAGGCGATGTGCTGGATATGGGGCTCGGCAATGGGCGCACCTATGACCACCTGCGTGAAATCCTGCCCGAGCGCCGCATCTGGGTGATGGATCGCGTTCTGCAATGCCACCCCGACAGCACTCCTCCAGAACAGGATTTCCTGCAGGGCGAGGCCGAACCTATGCTGCAAAAGCTTGCCAGCGCAGGGCACAAGATGGCGATGGCGCACTACGATTTCGGCCGAGGGATCAAGGCGGATGACGTGGCCGAGGCGGCGCGCCTCAGCCCACTGATCGCGCAGGTGATGCAGCCCGGTGGGTTGCTGATCTCTGGCCAGCCGTTGGTCGGGTTCGATCAGATCGAGGGGCCTGAAACCATCGCTCCGGACCGCTACCTGTTCTACGTGGCCTGATCAGGCGACGCGCCGCCCACGCGACCAGACCGCATTCAGGGCGGGAACACCTGCCCGCATGCGAAACCGGATCAGATCCGCGCGGGCGCCGGTGCGCAACACGCCCCTGTCCTCGAGCCCCACGGCCTGTGCCGGGGTTTGGGTCACGGTCCGCAGCCCACGCGCCATGTCGCCCCACATCTGCCCCAGCCGCACGGACGACAGCAACAGCGCCGAGGGCACGTAGTCGGACGAGATGATGTCCAGATGGCCCAGCTCGGCCAACTCCTGCGCCGCGACATTGCCCGAATGCGACCCGCCCCGGATGATGTTCGGCGCGCCCATCATCACCTTGATCTCGTGCGTGTGGCAGGCTTGGGCAGCTTCGACCGTTGTCGGGAACTCAGCCAGACGAATGCCGTGACCTGCGGACACCTGGACCTGCTCTTCCGTCGTATCATCGTGGCTGGCCAAAACTGCGCCAAAGCGGTTGGCAGCCTTAACGGTCTCAACCTCATGCTTTTCGCCATTCCGGTCACGCAGCCCTTTCAGATGGGCCACGTGTTGCATGAACGTATCATCGTCCATGGCGTATTTGCCCTTCATATAGGCCTCAAGCTTCGAGAGATCGCGAAACTGCCTCTGACCCGGTGTGTGATCCATGATCGAGACAAGACCAACACGGTCCTCGGGGCCGAACTCGTCCAACTCCTCGACCAGAGTTTCGGAACACACCTCGGCTCTGAGATGCAGAAAGTGGCTGATCTTCAGCGCATCTTGTTCGCGCAGGTCCCAGAGTTCCTGCGACAACCCGCGCGCGTACTTCAGATACCGGGCCGAGCCTGAGGGGATGGACCCGATCCGCATTGCGTCAAACACGGTTGTGATCCCGGTGCTTGCCAGCTCGGCATCATGTGCGAGGATCGCGGCGGAGTGGGGCCAGTCGACCTTGGGGCGTGGCTGAATGTGACGCTCAAGGTTGTCCGTGTGCAGCTCGACCAGACCCGGGCTGATATAGTCGCCTTCACAATCAACCGCACCCGCAGGAACCGAAGCGCCTGTGTCGATGTCCGCAATGCTCTCTCCTACGAGCCGAACACTCCCCGTTACGGTTTCGTCCGGAAGAACGAGCGTGGCATTGGCAAGGATCATTTCTTCTGTCATCTGAACTTCACACAGTTTGAGCTATTGAACGGGCCACGCAATAGGAGGCCAATGTGACATTCACGCGATACGCGATCTACTATGCCCCCCCTGCCGATGCAGAGTGGACGCAATTTGCAACCAGCTGGTTGGGCTGGGACATGGAGACCGGGGGCCCGGTGGCGCATCCCGCCGTGGATGGGATCGACGTTGCCTCGGTCACCGAAGTACCGCGCAAATACGGGTTGCACGCGACGATGAAACCTCCGTTCCGGCTGCGCGATGGGCAGACGGTAGAGGCGCTCTACGAGGCCTGCGCCACGCTGGCCGCGCGCCATGCGCCGGTCTCGCTGGACGGGCTTGAGATCGCGCGGCTGGGCCGGTTTCTGGCCCTGCGCCCGGTCGGAGAGACCCATGCCCTGAACGCCCTCGCCGCGGCCTGTGTGCAAGAGCTTGACGCGTTCCGCGCGCCTGCGTCCGAGGCCGAACTGGCCCGCCGCCGCGCGGCAAACCTGACCCCGGCGCAGGACGTCAATCTGGTGCAATGGGGCTATCCTTACGTGTTGGAGGCCTTCCGCTTCCACATCACGCTGAGCGGCAAACTGGCGAAACCCGTACTGGCAGAGGTTGAAGCGGCTTTGGACGCGCATCTGGCCCCAAAACTGCCCACACCCTTCCGGATCGACGATCTGGCCCTGATGGGTGAGGCCGAGGATGGACGTTTTCACCTGATCCATCGCTACGCCCTTTCCGGCTGAAGCAGCGCAAGGATCGCGCTGACCGTATCGTCAAGCACGCCCGAGTTGTCGATCTCGATCACCCGGCGCAACCCTTCGGGCAGCGGCGCTTTGGCACGACCAAGGCGCTTGGCTTGTTCTTCGGTGGTCTCGCGGCCGCGCGCTGCAAGGCGTTGTTCCAGAACCTGCGCATCGGCGGTCAAGGAAATCACGATAAGGTCCCCGAACACCACCTGCGCTTGCAACAGAACCGCACGGGAGAAATTGACCAGAACAGCCTGACACTTAGTGCGCTGTTCCGCGATCTGCACCGGCACACCGTAATGCAGCCCATGTGCCTGCCAGTGCATCGAGAAGGCACCATCCAGCACCATCTGCTCAAACATTTCGACCGAGACCCGGTCGAAATCCTCGCCCTCTTCCCCCTCGGGCCGCGTGATCACGCGACGCAGGCGCTGAACTCCCGACGCGCGGGCCTCCAGTGCAGCCATGACGCTGTCCTTGCCCACACCTGACGGGCCAACAACCGCTATGACGGGCGCAAGGCTCATGCCGCCTGTCCGGGCGTGAATTCCGAGACATTCACTGAGCGGTCGCACACACGCTCACGCGCCTCGACGTCGTGGAAAATCCCGACAATTGCGGCACCGCGGGCCTTGGCCTCTTCGATCAGCGACAAAACCGTTTCCCGGTTCTGCGCGTCCAGGCTGGCCGTCGGCTCGTCCAGTAGCATCGCCGGGTAGTCATGCGCAAAACCGCGCGCGATGTTCACGCGCTGCTGCTCACCGCCAGAAAACGTGGTCGGGCTGAGCGCCCAGAGCCGTTCGGGAATGTTCAACCGCGCCAGCAACCCCGCCGCCTTGTCCAAAGCGGCGTGCCGGTCAGAGCCCAGCGCCAAAAGCGGCTCGGCCACGACCTCAAGCGTAGGGACCCGAGGGACAACCCGCAGGAACTGGCTGACGTAGCCCAGCGTCTCACGCCGCAGCGCCAGAATCTCGCGCGGTTGCGCCTTGGCCACGTCCAACCCGCCGACCAGCACCGTTCCAGAGGCCGCGAGGTAGTTCCCATAAATCACCCGCATCAAGGTGGATTTGCCCGCGCCCGAGGCACCGGTCAGGGCAACGCATTCACCGGGGCCAACCTTCAGCGAGGCACCCTCCATCACCGGAATGACCGCGCTGCCCTGATTGTGCAGGGTAAAGCTCTTGCTGACGTCTGTTAGCTCAATCATCGCTTCATCTTTTCTCAAATACTCAAACCTGCAGAACGCTGGACACAAGCAGCTGCGTATATGCATGTTGCGGATCGTCCAGCACCTGATCGGTCAGGCCGGTTTCGACGACATGACCGTCTTTCATCACCATCAGCCGGTCGGCCAACAGGCGCACAACGGCCAGATCGTGGGTGACGATGATCGCGCTCAGCCCCATTTCACGCACCAAACTGCGCAACAGGTCCAGCAAACGTGCCTGAACGGAGACGTCCAGCCCTCCGGTCGGTTCATCCATGAACACCAGCCGAGGCCCAGTCACCAGATTGCGCGCGATCTGCAGGCGCTGCTGCATCCCGCCCGAGAACGCAGTGGGGCGATCATCGACCCGAGCCTCGCTGATCTCGACCCGGCCCAGCCAGTCGATCGCCTTGTCACGGATGTCGCCATAGTGACGATCGCCGACGGCCATCAGACGCTCGCCAATATTGCCGCCCGCACTGACCGACATGCGCAGCCCATCACGGGCGTGTTGATGGACAAAGGCCCAGTCCGTGCGGCTGAGCATCCGCCGCTCGGGCTCGGACATGGTGACCGTATCGACAGGACCGTCTGCACGGGTGTCAAAGATCACCTGCCCTGCATCGGGTTCAAGATGACCCGCCAGGCAATTCAGCAACGTCGACTTGCCCGACCCGCTTTCACCGACGATCCCCATCACCTCACCGGGATAGAGATCAAAACTGACATCCGTACATCCGATCCGGGCACCGTAGCTTTTTTCGATGTCCTTTACTTGCAACAGCGGAGTCATGCCGCGTCCTCTCTGGTCATAGGGCCTTGGTGGCCCGCCTCACGGCGCGACCGGCAATAATCCGTGTCCGAGCAGGCGAACATCCGATTGCCCGCGTCATCCATGATGACTTCGTCCAGATAGCTGTCCTCGGCCCCGCACAGGTCGCAGGGGTGATCAGCTTTGGAGGCCTCAAACGGGTAGTCCTCAAAATCGAGGCTGACGACCTTGGTATGGGGTGGCACCGCGTAGATCCGCTGTTCGCGCCCCGCGCCGAATAGTTGGATCGCGTCCATCTCCAGCTTCGGGTTGTCGAATTTCGGAATCGGCGACGGGTCCATCACATAGCGATCCGACACTTTGACCGGGTACGCATATGAGGTCGAAATCGCACCGTGTTGGCTGATATCTTCGTAAAGCTTCACATGCATCAGCCCGTATTCCTCAAGGCTGTGCATCTTTCGCGTTTCTGTCTCGCGTGGTTCGAGAAAACGCAGAGGCTCAGGGATCGGGACCTGGTAGACGAGGATCTGATCCTCGGTCAGCTTTGCCTCGGGGATGCGGTGGCGGGTCTGGATGACGGTGGCCTTCTGGGTCTCTTCCGTGGTCGCAACACCGGCCGTGTTTTCAAAGAACTTGCGGATCGACACAGCGTTGGTCGTGTCATCCGCGCCCTGATCAATCACCTTGAACGTATCGTCAGGCGTCAGCGTCGCCGCTGAGACCTGAACACCGCCGGTGCCCCAGCCATAGGGCATCGGCATCTCGCGGCTGGCAAAGGGCACCTGATACCCCGGAACCGCCAACCCTTTGAGGATCGCCCGGCGGATCATCCGCTTGGTCTGCTCATCCAGATAGGCGAAGTTGTACTCCGTCATAGCAAACCTCTTTCAGTCAACGCGGCATCCAAAGCCTGTGGCGAAGTGAAGTGAATGGCGTCCATTCCCACTGCCTGTGCACCTTTGACATTGTGCAGGCCGTCGTCGATGAACACGCAGTCTTCGGGCGCGTGGCCGGAACGTTCGCACAGGATCTCGAAAATCCGGGCATCAGGCTTCATCACACCCTCCTGCCCCGACACGACCAGCGTGCCAAAGACCTCACCCAACCGTGGTTGCACCTTCAGCCCCTCGGGCCAGGTTTCCGCCGACCAGTTGGTGATGGCGTGGACCGGCGTGCCTTGCGTCTTCAGACGATCCAGAACGTCCCATGTGCCGTGGATCGGTGTCTCGACCGTGCGGGCGTAGAGGTCCACATAAGCCGCAAACAGCTCCTGATCGCGCGGGTCCGAAAGCTCCTGCGCCATATCGGCGAAGCGCTCTCCATTGTCGCCCCTTGCGTTGCGCACCAGAAAATCTGTCCTTTTGATGAAGGCATGGGCGGCGTCTTCCGACCCCAGCGCCTCGACCCAGGCCAGATGCGGCTGCCAATCGACAAGGACGCCACCGATATCAAAAACCACCGCTTTCATTCTGCAGCCTCCTTGGGTGCTATGCGTTCTTCCGCCTCGCGGCGCAGCTTGCGCACGAGTTCCAGTTCCGATTGGAAATCCACGTAATGCGGCAGCTTGATGTGTTCGAGGAACCCGGTGGCCTGAATGTTGTCCGCATGGCTGAGGACGAATTCCTCATCCTGCGCGGGGGCCCCCAGGTTGTCTTCACCCAGTTCTTTCCAACGCAATGCCCGGTCGACCAGAGCCATCGAGATCGCTTTGCGCTCGGACTGCCCAAAGACCAGACCATAGCCACGGGTGAACTGAGGCGGTTCGGTCTTGGAGCCTTGGAACTGGTTGACAGTTTCACATTCGGTCAGCTCGACCTCACCGATCTCAATGGCGAAACCTAGCTCGGGGATGTCCATCTCGACCGCCACTTTACCGATCCGCAATTCACCCACAAAAGCGTGGTTACGGGCGTAGCCGCGCTGGGTTGAGTATGCCATGCCCAGAACGAACCCCTCATCCCCGCGGGTCAGCGCCTGCAAACGCAGAGGCCGGTTCGACGGAAACTCCATCGGCTCCCGTGTAAGGTCGCCCGGTGCATCTTCGCTGAGCGGCTCGTCTTGAATAACACCCTCACCTTTGAGAAAGCTGGTGATATGCGGTGTCGGTTCTTGCCGGCCGTCGCCTTCGGGCGCGGGGGCAATTTCACCATCCGCGGCCAGTTTGAAATCCAGCAGGCGGTGGGTGTAGTCGAAGGTCGGCCCCAGCACCTGCCCTCCCGGCGCGTCCTTAAACGTGGCTGAGACGCGACGGTCACAGGCCATATCCCCCGTCTTGACCGGGTTAGAATAGCCATAACGGGGCAGCGTAGTGCGATAGGCGCGGATCAGAAAGATCGCCTCAATCAGATCCCCGCGTGCCTGCTTGATCGCCAGCGCGGCGAGGTCCGGGTCGTACAGAGACCCCTCGGCCATGACCCGATTGACGGCAAGACTTAGCTGTTCGCGGATTTGCGCGATGCTCAGATCGGCGATGTCGGTATCGCCCCGACGCTCCTCAGCTAGCCAGGCATGGGCGTTTTCGATGGCCTTTTCACCACCTTTGACGGCTACATACATCGGTTATCCCTCGGCCTTGATCTGCGTGCTGCGCGGCAAGGCTGCGACCTGATCCGCGCAGGTGAAGAAGAAGTCACAGCCCAACGGATAGAGCATCGCGTTGCCCTGCAGCGCTGCGATATCCGGTAGCGACAGACGTGCCGTGGTCTTGATCCCTGGTCCGCTTAGAACCGCGCCGTTCGGCGCAAGCGCTTCGCTCTCAACAATCAAAGTGGCCGAGCGGTCGGGATATTCGGACGTGCCGATCCTGTAGTCGCTCAGAGGCATCAGGTCAGACCAGCGGCCTACAGCGAAATCCGCTTTCGGCGCCTCGACGATTGGCGCACCTGTATGAAACCTGAGCCATTGACGCATGTCCCGCGTATCTGCCGCGCCCGCCAGATAAACGCCCGTATCCGCGTCACAAAGTGTCAGCAGCAGAGCACCTGCCGCGACCGATAGCGGTGCCGGAGGTTCCGCCCCGACCAGCGTTCTGATCTCACCCGGGCGCGCCATCACGGTCATCGCGGCGCGAAACGCGTGCGCGGCATCGCGCGGGGCGTCCTGAAATCCACCTGAGAAGTGCGTTTGTGCGTTCATCAGTCCTCTCCCCGGACCAGCGTAAAGAACTCGACCTTGGTGGCCGCCGCTTTTGCCGCCCGCGCCTTGCGGTTGTCCTGCATCTGGGTCTTGAGCGGCGTGATCACCAGTTCGGTCAGACGATCCGCGGCCTCGGTCTGCATCAGCGCATCGATCAGCGCGGCGGCCTCGGCCTTGGGCTTGGAGCGGCCCTGGACATAACCATGGCCCACGATGCCATCCTCCAAAGCCAGTGAACAGCGCGTGACCGTCATTTCACCCAGATTGAACGGCGCGCCAATGGCGCCTGCACGACCGCGCACCATCACACCGCCAATCTCGGGGCTGCGCAGCCATTTGAACGATGGACGATCCGCCACCCTGTCCCAAAGCAGCATCATCGCATCCTCGGGCGCGCGGGCCAGCAGGCCCATCCACTCCTGACGCGTGATCCCGTTGCTTTTCATCTGTTCTGTCATCGAAAGCCCTTGTCGCGGTTGTCTATTCGAACTATACAACTAGACAAATATTAACCTGCATCTGCCTGCCAGGCAATCCATGAGTCCGTGAAGTTTTGATGACATGAGCAAAACACCGATCTGGAAAAGCATCGCACTCAGCCTGACCTCGGATATCGCCGAGGGGCGCTTTGGCACCGGCGACCGGCTGCCGACCGAGGCGCAACTCGCGGCCACCCACGGCGTCAATCGGCACACCGTCAGGCGCGCACTGGCCGAGCTGGCAGAGCAAGGGCTGGTTCAGCCTCGGCGCGGGGCTGGCGTCTTTGTCACCGCACGACCAACGGATTACCCGATTGGCAAACGAGTCCGATATCACAAGAGCATTTCCGCCAGCGGCAAGATACCGGGCAAGCGCATCCTGTCTCTGACCACGCGCGCCGCGGATGAGACCGAAGCCGAAGCACTTGCTTTGCAGCCCGGCGATCCGGTTCACGTCTATGACGGCTTGTCTTTGGCGGATGGTCAGCCCATTGCGCTGTTTCAAAGCGTCTTTCCGGCGCTCAGACTACCCGACATTCTCACCCACCTGACCGAAACCCAATCCGTCACCAAGGCGCTTCAGCTTTGCGGAATTGAGGATTTTGTACGAACGTCCACACGGCTGACGGCCCGCGCGGCAACGGCGACACAGGCGCTGCACCTGAACCTTATTGAAGGCGCGCCGATCCTGCATTCGCTTGGGATCAATGCGGCCGCAGATGGGCAACCGGTCGAGTATGGAAAAACCGTTTTCGCCGGTGAGCGCGTAACCCTGACGCTGCACGAGACCTGATCCGGGGGTGCTCCCGCCCGTCTTCAGCCTCCTGTCGGAGGCCTCATCCTGTTGGGGGTCGGGGGGGGGGGGGGGGGGGGGGGGGGGGGGGGGGGGGGGGGGGGGGGGGGGGGGGGGGGGGGGGGGGGGGGGGGGGGGGGGGGGGGGGGGGAGGACGGGGGTTTGGTTTTGGTTTTTCTCCTTTTTTTTTTTTTTTTTTTTTTGTTTTTTTTTTTTTTTTCTCCCCCCCCCCCCCCCCCCCCCCCCCCTGGGCCCAAGGCCGCCAATGGGTATCGGCGTAGCCGATGCACGTGCGGGCGCGGGAGGGTTAGGCGTATTTCTCCAGAAACGCCTCAATGTGCAACGCGCGGAAATCCGGCAGCACGTCGCGCAATCTGTCGTGGCTCCAATCCCACCAGGCTAGGGCCAGTAGCCTCTCTGACACCTGCTCGGAAAAGCGCCGTCGGATCGGTTGCGCGGTCACCCCGGCAACGATCGTGTAGGGGGCAACATCCTTGGTGACGATCGCACCGGACGCCACAACCGCCCCGTGCCCAATCGTCACCTCGGGCTTGATGATCGCCGCGTGACCGATCCACGTGTCATGGCCAATTGACGCCTGTCGCCCAGCGCGATGCGCAAACCACTCTGCATCGTCCTCGGCATCCTCCCAATAGTCCGCTGAGCGATATAGAAAATGATGCAAGGAAGCTCTCTCCATCGGGTGGTCCGTCGCGCCGATCCGGGTAAAGCTGGCGATATTGGCAAATTTGCCGATCTCAGCATTGGCAATATCACAGATTCGGTCGCAATAGGAGAAGTCCCCGAACCGCGAATTGGCGACCCGCGTCCCGGCACCGATCTCGACATAGGCTCCAAAACTGCTGCCCGAGATCTGGCAGTCCGGGTGAATGAAAGGCTGGTCAGAGCGCAGGCGCGTCATCGTATTCCCCATACGCTCAGGACTGCAGCTTGGCCGCGCCGCGCGGCTTGCGCTTTTTACTGGTCTCGCCTTGAATCAGACGCTTGCGCAACCAGCCCGAGAACCAATCCATCAGCATCACCATCAGAATAATGAGAACGATGTAATAGGCGACCTCTTCCCAGTCTTTCTGCGTGATGATCGCCTGCGTCAGCAACAGACCAATCCCGCCGCCGGTGATCGCGCCAATCACTGTCGCGCTGCGGGTGTTGGATTCGAGGAAATAAAGAAGCTGGCTGAGCAGAACCGGAGTGATCTGCGGGATCACCCCAAAGCGGTAGCGCTGCGGCGCATTGGCCCCGGTCGACTGAACCCCTTCGATCTGCTTGTTGTCGACATTCTCCAGCGCCTCGGAGAAGATCTTGCCGAAGGTTCCGGTGTCGGTCACCAGAATGGCCAGCGCCCCTGTCAGCGGTCCCGGGCCAAAAGCACGCGCCAGAACCACGGTCCAGATCAACGCATCCACACCACGAACAAAATCAAACACGCGCCGCGTTGCAAAGCGGACCGAGCGCAGAGGGTTGAAGTTCCGCGTCGCGAGGAAGGCCAGCGGCAGTGCAATCATACCCGCGCCCAGCGTGCCGAGGAACGCCATCAGGATCGTCTCGAAGATCGCCCAAGCCACGTCCTGGTGCCGCCACATCTTGTTGGTCCAGAAGTCATTCAGGATCGCGCCTGCCTCACCAGATGCAGCGAGGCTCACAAGTTCGGGTAAGGACTTGCCGTAATAGGGGCTGTCGAGAGTGAACCAGAACAACTCCCACCCGGTGAAGTAGCGAAACACCTCGGACCGGTTGCGGGTGACGGTCAGGCGGCCTGCATCGGTTTTGATGGCCAGACGGTTCTTGGAAACATTGATCCAGTCCGGAACTTCTCCGGCAGGCAGTTCGGCCTGCACACCGGCCGACCGGCTGGGGGTTGCGCGCACGGTGCCATAGCCGGGGATGTCATATTCGACGGTCTCGGGGCCGAAACGCACCACATGGCCGTCTTCCAGATCAATCACCGTGGTCTCACCCAGCGCGACCCAATCGGGCGCGGTGCCGTCAGGATAGCTCCCCTTCCGCTCACCCTCGATCGCGGCGGAGACCTCGCCAGTGCGGTTAGCGCGTTCGATATGGGTCTTGTAGCTGTAGCTGTCCGCCACCAGCGTTTTGCCGTTTTCCCAATTGGCCCGCTCGGTCAGACCCGGCACGTCAAATGCGAAGAACACATAGATCAGGTAGAGGGCAACCAGCCCCGGCAGCCCGAAATTCACGATGCGTTTGCGGCTGAACAGGCGGTTCGCTTCGGCCTTCAGGTCGTCAATCGACAGATCGGTGGCGAAGGTACTCATGCCGAGGCTCCTTTTTCCGACCCGTGGGTCAGACGGTCGCGCAGATAGCCAGAGATCTGATCAACGACCACAATAGTAACGAAGAGAAGGATGAAGATGGCCGCGGCCTCATCGTAGCGGCCCTGCCCCCAGGACATGGCGTTGCGCAATTCATATCCCAGACCACCGGCACCGACAAAGCCAAGGATGGCCGAGGCGCGGATGTTGATTTCGAACCGCAGCAGAGCGTAGCTGACATAGTTCGGGCCAACCTGAGGAATCACGCCCAGATACATGCGCTGTGACCAGTTGGCCCCGACGGACTGCAAACCTTCAACAGGTTTGAGAGAGGCGTTTTCATTCACCTCAGAAAACAGCTTGCCCAAAGCGCCTGCAGTGTGGATGGCAATGGCGATCATAGCCGGAACCGGTCCGCCACCCAGAATGAAGATCAAAACCAGAGCAATCACGATTTCCGGTATCGCGCGGCAGATATCCGAGATCCGGCGGAACAGCGGGATCAATGAGGGCCAAAGCGCCATGCCCCGCGTCGCCATCAGGGCCAGAAACGTACCCGCGATCGTCCCAATCAAGGTCGAGGCGGCGGCAATGTTGATCGTCTCGATCAGGGCCGGGAAGAATTCGACCAGATTGGCTGGCATCTCAGCGATCTTTTCCCACGCCTCGGACAGAACCTCGGACGGGTAGTCCAGAATCCGATGCCAGCCATCTGAGAAACTGCCCGCATTCCGCTCATCAGCTGTGCGGAAGCCTGCTGCCATCAAGGCAACGAACAGGATCAGGAGGATACCACCATAGACCCGTTTGCGCCGCGTCATCGCGGTATAGTCGTCGCGGATCTGATCGACGCTATAGGACCCTGCCGAAAGGTCTGTCATGGAATGCTCCTGAGTGGAAAACGGGGTCCGGCATTTAACCGGACCCCGCGAATAGAAGAGACAGGCTTAGTTGGACTTCAGCTTGCGCGCTTCGATGATGATTTCGTAGGCGTCATGGGTGATCGGATCAAAGCTCTTGGCTTCGCCCGCAGCCACACCGTAGAAGCAATCGCGGTCCTTTTCCGACAGGGTGTCCCACAGCTCGGTCACTTTGGCTTTGACGTCGGCAGGCAGGGCCTTGCGGACAACAACCGGACCTTCCGGGATCGGCTCGGATTTCCAGATCTGTACCAGATCGTTCATGTCGATCAGACCGGCATCAACGGCACGGCGCAGGGCACCCGACTGATAGCCGTCTTCCCACTCACCCAGACCGTCGGCCCAGGTCACACCGCCATCAACGTCGCCGTTGTTCACGGCAACGATGGTCTGCTCATGACCGCCGGTGAACTTCACTTCACCGAAATAGTCGCCCGAATCCATGGTCGCGCCCGTTGCGGCAGGGATTTCAATCGACGGGATCAGGTAGCCCGAGGTCGAGTTCGGATCGCCGAAGCCAAAGGTCTTGCCCTTCATGTCTTCAAGCGAGGTGATGCCGCTGTCTTTGCGCGCAAACCCGATCGAGTGATAGCCGTAGCCACCATCGGTGTTGACCTTGACCAGAACCGGCTCAACCGCTTCCGGATCGGACAGGTAGGTTTTCGCGTAACCCGACGCGCCCAGCCAGGCTACGTCGATGGTGCCGCCCAGCAGACCCTGGATCACACCGTTATAGTCGGCGGGGGCAAACAGCTTGGCCGGAACGCCCAGAGCCTCTTCGGTGTAGACGCGCAGGCATTCGTTGTTGTTCAGACGGTCCTGAGCGTTCTCACCGCCCAGAATGCCGATACGCAGCTCGGAAATCTCCTGAGCCATTGCAGGCGCGGCCATGGCAGTGGTCGCAACAAGGGCAGCAACTAGTTTTTTCATCTGTCTCTCTCCAGTTTGATGTTCCCGGCCTCTCATCGGGCCGGGCGATGAAAGGGGTTGGGGTGGCTCAGACGGTCGCTTCAGCTTCCATCAGGGCCTTTTGTGTGGCGTCGAGCGTTTCGATCTCGGTCGAGGTCGCCTCCTCCGAGAAGCTGGCATCGGCGCCGTAGATCTCGCGGGCGACACCAGTGGTCAGCTGCTCGGGCAGACCGTCAAAGACGATACGTCCGTCGCGCATGCCCACCACGCGGTCGCAATAGCGCCGCGCAGTATCCAGCGTGTGCAGGTTGGCGATGACAGTGCGGCCGTCTTCTTCGTGGATGCGGCGCAGGGTCTGCATCACCACCTGAGCGTTCATCGGGTCCAGCGAGGCAATCGGTTCATCCGCCAGAATGATCTTGGGGTCCTGCATCAGGGCGCGGGCAATAGCCACACGCTGCTGCTGACCACCCGAAAGCGCCTCGGCCCGCTTGGGCGCATGTTCCGCGATGCCCAGACGATCCAGAATGTCGATGGCACGGTGGACCTCTTCCATCGGAAACAGGTTGAACATCGTGGCCAGGGTCGAGTGGCGGTTCAACGTTCCGTGGAGCACATTCGACACCACATCCAGACGCGGCACGAGGTTGAACTGCTGGAAGATCATCGCACAATCGGCCTGCCAGGCGCGCTTTTCACGACCCTTCAACTGAGTCACGTCACGGCCTTGGAACAGGATCTCGCCATCGCTGGCATCCGTCAGCCGGTTGATCATGCGCAACAGCGTCGATTTACCCGCGCCCGAGCGACCGATGATGCCGATCATGCAGGGCTTGTCCACGTCCAGCGTTGCGGTATCCACCGCCACATTCTCACCGAAGCGTTTGGTCAGTTTTTTGATGTGCAGCACGTGCCACCCCCAATTCATGTTGGCGGGTAGCTACGGATTGCACTCAACGGATATGTGTCGGTTCAGTGAAAGTTTTGTAAACACCGCAGCCGTTACCATAGGGCCTACCCTTCAGGCTCATTCCCCGCTATACGCGCCCGCAACCCAGTTTCCTGCATGAGGCCCGCTATGAGCTTTGACCGTTCCATCAAGATCGCTCCGTCGATCCTGTCCGCCGATTTCGCCAATTTCGGAGCCGAAATTCAGGCCATCGAGGCGCAGGGTGCCGATTGGGTCCATGTCGATGTCATGGATGGCCATTTCGTGCCAAACCTGACCTTCGGCCCTCCGGCGGTCAAAGCGTTCCGCCCGCATGTGAAAACGGTGATGGATGTGCATCTGATGATCACGCCGGTCGATCCTTATATCCAAGCCTATGCCGATGCGGGTGCCGACATTCTGACCGCCCATGTCGAGGCAGGCCCGCATACACATCGCACCCTGCAAGCCATCCGCGCCGCGGGCATGAAGGCCGGTGTTGCCTTGAACCCTGGCACCCCTGCCGAGGCGGTCGAACATCTGCTGGACCTCACCGATCTGGTCTGCGTCATGACAGTGAACCCGGGCTTCGGAGGCCAAAAGTTCATCGACATGACCACCAAAGTCCGCAAGCTCCGCGAGATGATCGGAGACCGCCCGGTGCATATCGAGATTGACGGCGGTGTTGACCCAAACACAGCCCCGCTGGTCGCAGCAGCAGGCGCGGATGTGCTGGTCGCGGGATCGGCCGTGTTCAAGGGCGGGTCTGTCGACAAGCCTGAGGTCTATGGTGCGAATATCGCTTCGGTTCGGTCCGCTGCGGAATCTGCATTGAAGTAATGCTACTGGCCACCGCTGTATCTCAGCCGCAAAAGGTCAGAACGAGATCTTGAAACTCAATGATCCAACAACCTGCCCTTCAGGTTGTTGGTTGAATTCTTCACTTAGATAGGTCGCGCCGTAGAACAGAGTTCCGTATTTGGCCTCCCAGTTCAGACCAAGGCGCGCACGATACCGTTCGTGCTTAAGGCTGACCTCCCCGGAATTCGGGATATATGCGCTGTCGGCTACATAGGCTGCATCAAACCCGAACACGCCGCTGACACCCTTTGGCCCCGTCCGCATAGAGCGATAGCGCTGCCCAGTGATCTTGTCGCGGATCAGTAGCTCTGACCGCCCCACCTGTCCGAAAGTCACGTCCATTCCGACGCGGGCGAGAGTTTCGTCCCCGGCCCGCACAGAGGCAAACGGGCGGACGCGCGTGTTTCGGCCCCAATCCCACTCTCGCCCGAATTCCGCGACTACGGTGGGATAAAAATCATTGGAAATCTGCTCATCCAGGACCGCCCGCGACGGTGGCGTGCTTCCGATCAGCTTGTGAAATTCGGTCTGCAGGCTGTCCACGCCCGTTTGCGGCCCTACGGCCACCAATTCAGCGCCAACAGTGAACTGCGTACTACGTCTTTGAAAATGCGTATACGCACCAAGCGACAGGATCCCAGCATACTGTCTGTCCTGCGGGTTTGGCGTAACCAGATCCTCGGGAGATATCATCTGCGTGTACGCCCGAATCTCGATCACGTCCCCAAAGGTTTCTGGCAGTTCCCCGCTCCAGCCCCGCGCCAGAATCCACGACAGGTTCAGAGACGATGTCTGCCAACGGTCGTGATCATCACCAATCAGATCATCCGTGAACATCCAACCGAACCCAATCAGATCTCGCTTTGGCGACTCTGTTGGTTGGAGCGTGGGAGACAAGGATTGCGCGAGCAGAAACTGCGGAACACAGATGAAGATAAGTGCCCAGAATATCTTCATTGCCGTCCCCTTCCCTCTTCACGCTCAGCCGTTCATCAGGCGCGAGACGTTTTCAAGGACCGTAAGAAAAGGTTTTGATTTCAACAATATTTTCGTGCGCGAGTGCAGTAAGTCGCGGCCAAAAGGCAACATCTCCAACGCCCTGAGAAACATCGGGATCATAGCTGCAACAAACGAAAAAGGGCGTCCCGAGGGACGCCCTTTCCGTCTGATCATTCGCTTGCGCGACTTATTCAGTGATTTTCGACACAACGCCGGCGCCGACGGTGCGGCCGCCTTCGCGGATCGCGAAACGCAGGCCCTGCTCCATCGCGATCGGCGCGATCAGCTCAACGCCGAACGACACGTTGTCGCCGGGCATGACCATCTCGGTGCCTTCCGCCAGGGTCACGGTGCCGGTCACGTCAGTTGTACGGAAGTAGAACTGAGGACGGTAGTTCGCGAAGAACGGAGTGTGACGACCGCCTTCTTCCTTGGTCAGGATGTAGGCTTCGGCTTCGAACTTGGTGTGCGGTGTAACCGAACCCGGCTTACACAGAACCTGGCCACGCTCAACGCCGTCACGGTCAACACCACGCAGCAGCGCGCCGATGTTGTCGCCCGCTTCACCGCGGTCCAGCAGCTTGCGGAACATTTCAACGCCGGTGCAGGTGGTTTTCGAAGTGTCGCGGATGCCGACGATTTCAATCTCGTCACCAACGTTGATCACGCCACGCTCAACACGGCCGGTCACAACGGTACCACGACCCGAGATCGAGAACACGTCTTCGATCGGCATCAGGAACGGCTGGTCAACAGCACGCTCAGGGGTGTCGATGTACTCATCAACAGCCGCCATCAGTTCCTTGATTTTCTCTTCACCGATCTCAGGCTTATTGCCTTCCATCGCGGCCAGAGCCGAACCTGCGATGATCGGAATATCGTCGCCGGGGTATTCGTAGCTGGACAGCAGTTCGCGAACTTCCATCTCAACCAGTTCCAGCAGCTCTTCGTCGTCAACCTGGTCAACTTTGTTCAGGAACACGACCATCTTCGGGATGCCAACCTGGCGGCCCAGCAGGATGTGCTCGCGGGTCTGCGGCATCGGGCCGTCAGCGGCGTTCACAACCAGGATCGCGCCGTCCATCTGAGCAGCACCGGTGATCATGTTCTTGACGTAGTCGGCGTGGCCGGGGCAGTCAACGTGCGCGTAGTGGCGGTTCTCGGTCTCGTATTCCACGTGGGCGGTCGAGATGGTGATGCCGCGCGCTTTCTCTTCCGGCGCACCGTCAATCTGGTCATACGCTTTGAAGTCACCAAAATACTTGGTGATCGCTGCGGTCAGCGTCGTCTTACCATGGTCAACGTGCCCAATCGTGCCGATGTTGACGTGCGGTTTTGTACGCTCAAACTTTTCCTTTGCCATTCCTCAGGCGCCCTTTTGCGATTTGGGGGACCCTTGGTCCCGTGGTTACATCTGCGCGCGCGAGATATTTGGTTCAAAGGGGAAAATCAAGCACATCCTGAGGGAAATGCGCCGATCACGCCGGATTTTGCGTGAGCTCGCTCGTTTCCAGCGGCTGGATCAGGTCCGGACGCCGGTCAAACCAACCATTGTCCTTGTGTTCCTCGGCCAACCACTCTTCGACTCGGTCGGCAACTTTCAGGGCAAGGCCGCTCATCTGCTCTTCTTTGGTGCGGGTATTGCCCGAACCTGTCAGAGCGCTCTCTCCGGTCGTGTCTTCCAAAACTTGGAACTGCTTGCCCTTGGCCAGAAACTCTTTCTTCTTCACGTCATAGACGTTGACCAGAACAATCGCCGTGCTTTTGGGATTGTAGATGACGGGAATGCCCGGAGGCGCCAGCATGTAGCCTTCGAGGCTGATACCGATGTCGTATTCCTGCGCGCCTTCATAACGACCGAGACGGATATCAACTGCGTTCTGAATGGCGTTTTCCCATTCTTTTGGTGTCGCATCGCGCGAGACCGGTCCTTGGCGGGCTTTCTCAGCGAAGGCGTAGTTTACCCGCAGCTTGAACTCCCCCAACGACTCGGGTTCTTCATACACTTGCGTCTGCGTGCAGGCGCCCATCAGTGCAAGTCCAGTAATCAGGGTCAAAATGCGCAGCATGATCTCGTCTCGATAGGCCTGTTTTTCTTTGATCTAGCGCACCGATACGGCATGTGCCAAGCCGTATCGGCGGATTTCAACCGAAACCCACGTCAGATCACGAGAATTTATAGTCACGCGGGAAGCCATATGGCGGCTTTTTCCCGACGCTGGCGCGCTTGGCCAACCATTGGGACATGTCCGATTCATGTCGGGTTTTGTCGCCGCCCATGGACCACTTGAGCCCTTCTTCCCAGTTAAAGGTGGTGATGTCGGACAGGCCGCCATCCAACTCCAACGTGCCCTGCCGGCCGCGCGCCATATTGTATTTCTGCAAACGCACGCCTTTGCCTCGGGTCATCTCTGGCAGCTCTTCAGTCGGGAAGACGAGGAACTTGCCATTCTGCGAGACTACTGCGACGTGATCGCCATCGACCGGTTTACAAATCATCGCTGTCTCGTCCCCTTTGACGTTCAGCACCTGTTTCCCGTTGCGGGTCTGGGCCAGCACGTCATCTTCAGGCACCATGAACCCGTTACCCGCGTCCGAGGCCACCAGCAGCTTGCGCCCCGGCTTGTGGATCAGGATGTCGATGATCTGCGCCTCGTTCGGCAGATCCACCATCAGGCGGAGCGGCTCACCCATGCCCCGCCCGCCGGGCAGGTTCGCGGCGCTGACCGTATAGAACCGCCCGTTCGATGCGAACACCAGTAACCGATCCGTGGTTTCCGCATGGAAGATGAACCGGGGGCCGTCGCCATCTTTGAACTTCAATTCGCGCTTGAGGTCGATGTGGCCGGTCATGGCGCGGATCCAGCCCATCTGGGAACAGACCACCGTGATCGGTTCGCGGTCGATCATCGCTTCAAGCGGCACTTCTTCGACCTGCCCCGCTTCGGCGAACCGCGTCCGGCGCGCGCCGCCTTCGTAGTCTTTGCCGAAGGTCTTCTTGGTCTCTTTGAGTTGTTCAGCGATCTTAGCCCATTGCAGGGCGGGATCGGCCAGCAGGTCTTCGAGGTTGGCGCGTTCCAGCATCAGCTCGTCGCGCTCTCGGACTAGTTCCATCTCTTCGAGACGACGCAGACTGCGCAGACGCATGTTGAGGATGGCGTCGACCTGAACTTCGGACAACTCGCCCTCACCCGGTTTGGGTGTGATGTAGTCGGATTCATCTGTGGCGCGGACGTGATCAATCCCCCAATCCTCGCGCATCAGCGCGGCTTTGGGATCGTCGTCGTAACGGATGATATCGATCACACGGTCGAGGTTCAGGAAGGCGACGATAAAGCCCTCCAACACCTCAAGCCGGTGGTCGATCTTCGCCATTCGGTGACGCGAGCGACGGATCAGGACCTCTTGTCGGTGATCAAGGAAGGCGCGCAGCACTTCCTTCATCGAGCAGACCTTGGGCGTCACCCCGTCGATCAGCACGTTCATGTTCAAGCTGAACCGCACCTCAAGGTCCGAGTTGCGATAAAGCATGCCCATCAGCA
Source organism: Ruegeria sp. ABV3_008 (assembly GCF_056161185.1). Lineage (NCBI taxonomy): Bacteria > Pseudomonadati > Pseudomonadota > Alphaproteobacteria > Rhodobacterales > Roseobacteraceae > Ruegeria > Ruegeria sp. ABV3_008. Next base: position 169,937 of record NZ_JBSWYP010000006.1, read on the forward strand.
CCTCGGGGTCCACGTTCTTGGAACGCGGCTCGAGGATCAGACGGATATCATCGGCGGATTCGTCCCGTACATCGGCGAGGATTGGGATTTTCTTGGTCTGGATCAGTTCCGCTATCTTCTCGATCAGCTTGGACTTCTGAACCTGATAGGGGATTTCGGTGACGACGATCTGCCACTGGCCGCGGCCCAGATCCTCGACTTCGAACTTACAGCGCAGCCGGAAGGACCCGCGCCCGGTGCGATAGGCTTGCGCGATATTCTCGGGAGGCTCGACGATCACGCCGCCGGTCGGGAAATCCGGGCCGGGCACGTAGTTTAGCAGAGTGTCGTCGCGCGCATCCGGCGTTTTGATCAGATGCAGACAAGCGTCGCAGAGTTCCGAGATATTATGCGGCGGGATATTCGTCGCCATGCCCACGGCAATACCGCTGGCACCATTCGCCAACAGGTTCGGGAACTGAGCGGGCAGTACGACCGGCTCAGTCAGCGTCCCATCATAATTGTCGCGGAAATCAACGGCGTCTTCGTTCAGACCTTCCAGCAGCGCCTCGGCCACGATGGTCATCCGCGCTTCGGTGTAACGCGAGGCCGCCGGGTTATCGCCGTCGATATTGCCGAAATTCCCCTGCCCGTCGACCAGCGGGTAGCGCACGTTGAAATCCTGGGCCAGACGCGCCATCGCGTCGTAAATCGCGGCGTCACCATGCGGATGGTAGTTACCCATCACATCGCCCGAGATCTTCGCGGACTTCCGGAAACCTCCGGTTGCACTGAGTCGCAGTTCCCTCATCGCATAGAGGATTCGCCTGTGAACCGGTTTCAAACCATCACGCGCATCTGGCAGTGCCCGGTGCATGATGGTGGACAGCGCATAGGTCAGATAGCGCTCACCAATTGCGCGGCGTAGCGGTTCGGCTACCTCGCCCCCATTGTCAGGGGCCTCCATGTTGGGGTCGTCGATCATATCGTTCATATATGATGTGATACGACGCAAGCGCGGCTTGGTAAAGCAACCAAGACTTATTTTACTGGGGACAAGTCGCGCTTTTTGCAACAGGGGGAGGCAACCCACGGATTTCCCCCATTTTTCGACTCCCACCTCGAAATATGCTATGCTCTCATGAATTAAACTGCTGCCAATACTTGTATTTACGATTTCTTCGGGGGGAAGCGTCATGACGCGCCTGATACTTGTTACTTTTGTCGCCCTTGGCTGGGCTTTCTACGTCATGAGTGGAGGCCCCGATTTCGAGCCGCGCGGCCTGCGCAGTGACAATCCGCAGCGCATGGCGGCCACGTTCGAACCTGCACCCAAGGTGGCGCCTCCGGCGGCCGCACCGGTTGAGGAGTTGGTGACCCGCGCCGCAGTTCAACCCATCCCAGTGATTGAGTTTATTGCAGAACCCGAACCTGTTCTGGGCGAAGAAGAAACCAAGGCACTTCTGTCTCAGGTTGCAGCCGGACTGCAGGCGAATCCGTCTCTGTTCGAAGATCAGGATGTCACGCTGACGCTGGCATCCTTGGAAGGCGGCGTGACGGCGATGCAGCAAATCACAACCGATGTCGAACCCGCCGTCGCCCCTATCGCCGAACCTGAAAAGGACATCCGCGAAATCTCTGGCACCCGCGTGAATATGCGCGATGGTCCGGGCACGATCTATCCCATCACCGGCAAGGCCACGCTCGGGCAGCGGGTTGAGGTCCTGAGTGATTCCGGCACCGGCTGGTTGCGTACACGCGTGTTTCCCGGGCAACAGGTCGGATGGATTTCGGCATCACTGGTCCGCAAAACCACGAACTGACGCCCGGGCGTCATTGTCCTGTTTCCTCTCGCAGCCTAGGTGTTGAGGACGTTGAGGTTCGGGGCCATCATGCAGAAATCAATTCTTATTACCGGCTGCTCGTCTGGCATCGGTCTGGATGCAGCACACGGTATGCGCGCACGCGGTTGGCGCGTCTTTGCCTCGTGCCGCCAGCAGCGTGATAGCGACAGGCTGCGCGCGCAGGGATTTGAAAGCCCGCGAATCGACTATCAGGACACAGACAGCATCACCGCCGGACTGGCCGAAGTTCTTGAGGCCACTGGAGGCAAGTTGGACGCGCTGTTCAACAACGGAGCGCACGGGTTGCCCGGCGCAATCGAAGATGTGCCGACCGACGGTTTGCGGTTCATCTTCGAATCGAATGTCTTCGGCTGGCATGAATTGACGCGGCAGGTCATTCCCGTCATGCGCGAACAGGGTCATGGGCGCATTGTCCAGAACTCCTCGGTTTTGGGGCTGGTCGCGTTCCCCTGGCGCGGCGCTTATGTCGCCACCAAATACGCGATCGAAGGTCTGACTGACACGATGCGTCTGGAACTACGCGGCAGCGGCGTCAAGGTCATCCTGATCGAACCCGGTCCGATCACGTCGAAAATCCGCGAAAAGGCGATCCCGGTGTTCGAGCGCTTCGTGGATTGGGAGAACTCGGTCTTGCGTGACAGGTATGAGGCATCTTTGCTGAAACGGCTCTATGAAGGCTCTGGCCCAGACACGTTCGAACTGCCTGCCTCGGCGGTCACCAACAAGCTGGCACATGCGGTCGAAGCGAAACGGCCCAAGGCGCGCTACTACGTGACGACTCCGACCTATATCGCAGGCTATTTGCGGCGAATTCTGCCAACAAAAGCTATAGACCGCATCCTGTCAGACATCTGAGGCAATATTTCCCGTTCGCTTTTGGCACTGCAGGCGCTAGATCAGGCGCACACAAAGAAAAAGCGGACGGTGACTGACGATGGACCCTTTGATGGTCGTTTTGCTCTTGGCGATGGCGGCGGTTGTCGTCGTGCTGACCCTTGGAATCGCAAATTTCGGAAAAAGCGGCATGGATGCCGCCAAGAAGAGCAACAAGATGATGCGCCTGCGCATCCTCTTTCAATTCATTGCCGTATTGCTGATTGTGCTTTACGTCTTCCTGCGCGGACAAGGAGTTTGACGATGGTCGTTCTGAACAAGATCTACACGCGCACAGGCGATGACGGAAAAACCGCTTTGGGCAATGGCGAACGGGTTGCGAAATACTCGGGCCGCGTGGCCGCATATGGCACGGTTGATGAGCTGAACGCCTTTGTCGGCGTCGCCCGGACCGAAGCCGAGGGTGAAACCGACGCCGCCTTGGCCCGCATACAGAATGACCTGTTCGATCTGGGGGCTGATTTCTGCCGCCCCGACATGGAAAAAGACGCCGAGGCCGACTACCCGCCGCTGCGCATCGCGCCCGCTCAGATCGACCGGCTCGAGGCTGAAATCGACGCGATGAATGCCGATCTTGAACCACTGCGCAGCTTCATCCTGCCCGGCGGCTCGGCTTTGGCAGCGCATCTGCACGTCTGCCGCACCGTCTCACGCCGGGCCGAGCGTCTGGCTGTTGAACTGACCAACATGGAGCCTGTCAACGAGGTCGCGGTCAAATACCTGAACCGTCTGAGTGATTGGTTCTTCGTCGCCGCCCGCTGCGCCAACAATAGCGGCAAGGATGATGTCTTGTGGGTTCCGGGCGCGAACCGCTGAAAGCGGCGGGACGTCCAGTGGACGTCCCGGCGACCGGAAGGGCGGAGCCCCGGCCCGAAGTGCGGACGCAAAACGTCATATACTCGGCGCTCCTCTAACCAAAACAATCAGTCTTCTTGGTTCAGCTGGACAGATTGGCCGCCGGCAACCAAATCCCAGCATCGACAGCTAACCATCAAAAAAAACTCTGCTCCCTATTCGTCAAAAAACACAAAACGCGACGTCTCAAGCCCATGACGTGACGATTTTGCTCTGTTGTCGATGAGATTGAGGCGCTATCTAGTCCCGCGAGAGCATTGGTGGAGTCGCGACGCGGCTTACCGTTTTTGTAAGGAGCGAACGCAAAAATGAAGGTACTTGTGCCTGTCAAGCGCGTGATTGACTACAACGTTAAGGTCCGTGTTAAGGCGGATGGCAGCGGTGTTGATCTCGCCAATGTAAAGATGTCGATGAACCCGTTCGACGAGATTGCGGTTGAAGAGGCGATCCGCCTGAAAGAAGCAGGCAAGGCTGACGAAGTCGTTGCTGTTTCGATCGGCGTGAAGCAGGCGCAGGAGACGCTGCGGACTGCTCTGGCCATGGGTGCCGACCGCGCGATCTTGGTTATTGCTGCGGATGACGTCCACACGGATATCGAGCCTCTGGCCGTTGCGAAAATCCTGGCCAAAGTGGTCGAGGAAGAGCAGCCAGGCATCGTTCTGGCGGGCAAGCAGGCGATCGACAACGACATGAACGCCACCGGCCAGATGCTGTCGGCCCTGCTGGGTTGGAGCCAAGGCACCTTCGCCTCCGAGCTGGACATCGAAGGCGACACCGCCAAGATCACCCGTGAGGTTGACGGCGGTCTGCAGACCATCAACGTCAAGATGCCGACCATCGTGACCGTTGACCTGCGCCTGAACGAGCCGCGCTATGCTTCGCTGCCGAACATCATGAAGGCGAAGAAAAAGCCGCTGGATGAGAAAACCGCTGCCGATTACGGCGTCGACGTCACTCCGCGTCTGGAAATCGTCAAAACCGATGAGCCGCCGGCGCGTGCCGCTGGTATCGTCGTCGGCTCGGTTGATGAGCTGGTCTCGAAACTCAAAGAAGCGGGGGCTGTGTAATGGCTGTACTTCTGCTTGCCGAAGTCAACAATGGCGAACTGTCGCTGGACGCCACTGCCAAGGCCGTGTCCGCTGCGAAATCGCTGGGTGATGTGACCGTTCTGGCCGCGGGTGGTTCTGCCGCTGCTGCCGGCGAGGCTGCTGCCAAGATCGACGGCGTGTCCAAGGTTCTGGTTGCTGAAGACGAGTCGCTGGGCCACCGCCTGGCCGAATCGACCGCAGCACTGATCGTAGGTCTGGCCGATGGCTATGAGCACATCGTTGCCCCTGCCACCACCGACGCCAAGAACGTCATGCCGCGCGTTGCTGCGCTGCTGGACGTGATGGTGATCTCGGATGCGTCCGGCGTGGTTGACGGCTCGACCTTCGAGCGTCCGATCTATGCGGGCAACGCTATCCAGACCGTCAAGTCGAACGACGCCAAGAAAGTCGTCACCTTCCGAACCGCTTCCTTTGATGCGGCAGGCGAAGGCGGTTCGGCTGCGGTTGAGACCATCTCGGTTGGCGAAAACCCTGGCCTGTCGTCCTGGGTTGAGGACAAGGTTGCCGAGAGCGACCGGCCCGAGCTGACCTCGGCTGGTGTTGTTGTTTCGGGCGGCCGTGGTGTTGGCTCGGAAGAGGACTTCAAACTGATCGAAACCCTGGCCGACAAGCTGGGCGCTGCCGTTGGCGCGTCGCGCGCCGCAGTGGACTCGGGCTATGCGCCGAACGACTGGCAGGTGGGTCAGACCGGTAAGGTTGTTGCACCGGACCTGTATGTCGCTGTTGGCATCTCGGGCGCGATCCAGCACTTGGCTGGCATGAAGGACTCGAAGGTCATCGTTGCGATCAACAAAGACGAAGAAGCACCGATCTTCCAGGTCGCCGACTTCGGTCTGGTTGCGGACCTGTTCCAGGCCGTACCCGAACTGACCGAGAAACTCGGCTGATCGAACAAAGCGATTACTTGGAAAACCATTGCAAGGCCCGCCCCACCGGCGGGCCTTTTTCAATGCAAATCTCGGATCGAGCGGGAAAGAGTTTCTGCGATCCGACGATGGGTCGCCGGGCCGATCATATGTTGGGCCATAGGCTGCTGAAGGGTCCCGAACAGCATATCCTCCAAATCATCCGATTCACCGGAGATTCGGACTGACATCGAGACGACATCTGCACTGTACGGCCGCAGTGCGTCCAACATCTCGGTGTCAACAAAGACGGGTTCACAGCCCAGCGGCCCTGCAACCTCATGGGCGATCTCGCCATCGACCTGCAGGTTCAGCAAAACGACCGGAGGCCGGATCGCCTGTAGAAAAGCGCCAAGGGTCTCGACCCACTTTTTTCGCAGTTCGTGGGCGACGATTTCGAAGCGAGCGTCTGAATAGGAATGCAGCAGCCCCATCAAGTGACGCACAAAATGGACGTCGGTAAAATCCACCTCTGGGTAAAGCGTCAGCAGGTCCGGTGTCGGAGACAGAAACCGGTCATTGCGGCGCGGATGCACCCGGTAGAAGTGATTCGATTGTCCCAGTGCCCCCGGCAATTGCAGCACGCAAAGATCGGAATCATTCGCCAGTTCAACCAAGGTGGAATCGCCGCACAGCGCCTCAACCCCACAAAGAAGACTGCCAAAGTTGACGCATTTGCGGTCCAGCAAACCTTCGAGAATCGCGGCATAGGGGCGCTCAACGAACCGGCCGAAAGTCTCATCCCCTCCGATACACGCCAGATAGGAGCCGTCCAACGCGCGCGACGGCCCCCGGAACCGTAGTTTTGACGCTCCATACTGACAGATGCTGTCTTCGGGCACTGCTGCGCCCGTTTGATGATAGCTCATATCACACACCCAATTTTTCACCCGGTTGCCATCTTGCCGTCGCAAGTCTTGCGAAATTGCTAATGCGCGGATTTGAGGCATAATTGACTGGTCTGCAGACCTCTGATGCCTCTTGCCGCCCGCCCCAAACTGCCGGTAATGTCGCGGCGAGCTGAGAGCAGAGGCACCAGAGCATGGAAATCAAATCGGTCGGAGTGATTGGCGCAGGCCAGATGGGCAACGGGATCGCGCATGTTCTGGCCTTGGCCGGCTATGACGTTCTGGTCAACGACGTCAACAAGGACGCTTTGGACAATGCCATAAAGACGATCGAAGGCAATCTGGCGCGTCAAGCATCCCGCGGCAAGATCTCGGACGAGGCTGTGCAAGCCGCTTTGGGGCGGATCACCACCACGCTGGAATTGCCACGTCTGGGCCAGACCGATCTGGTGATCGAGGCCGCGACCGAGCGTGAGACGATCAAGCAGGCAATCTTTGAGGATCTGCAGCCGCATCTGCTGCCGCATACGATCCTGACCTCGAATACATCCTCGATCTCGATCACACGTCTGGCCAGCCGGACCGACCGGCCAGAGCGGTTCATGGGGTTCCACTTCATGAACCCGGTGCCCGTCATGCAACTGGTCGAGCTGATCCGAGGGATTGCCACCGACGAAGAGACCTATAACGCCTGTAAGGCCGTTGTCGACAAACTGGGCAAAACCGCCGCCAGCGCCGAGGATTTCCCGGCCTTTATCGTGAACCGTATCCTGATGCCGATGATCAACGAGGCGGTCTATACGCTCTATGAAGGTGTGGGGAGTGTTCAATCCATCGACCAGTCGATGAAGCTGGGCGCCAATCACCCGATGGGGCCGCTGGAACTGGCCGATTTCATTGGGCTCGACACCTGTCTGGCCATCATGAACGTGCTGCATGATGGGCTGGCGGATACCAAGTATCGCCCGTGTCCGCTGCTGACGAAATATGTTGAGGCCGGTTGGCTGGGGCGCAAGACCCAGCGTGGATTCTACGACTATCGCGGCGACGTGCCGGTTCCGACGCGCTAAAAAGGGGCCAGCCCCCTCGCCCGGATTTCATCCGGTCTCACTCCCGGGATATTTTAGCCAGATGAAGGAGAGGATCAGCGCTTTGCTATGCCGCCCAAAGACATCGTGTGGTTGCGCAGCCACGCCATGAAACCGCGCGGGTCGCGTTCGAGCAGCTGCATGTCTTCGCCCGAGATCGGCTCTCCGATCACCGGGGATTGGGGCTTGTTGCAAGAGCGGACGATCTCATGCAGCAACAAGCCCTGCCGCAGGATCGGCGAGAGTTTGTTGGCGATCTGATAGGCGCGCGAGTTGCGGCCGGGGAAGTAGATCGGCACCACGGTCGCGCCTGAACGGCGTATCATTTTGGCGGTGAAGACGTTCCATTCGCGTTCAATCGCCGGCCCGAACCAATCATCCGAGGACATCACTACACCCGAGGGGAACAGGGCGACCACGCCGCCCTCTTTCAGGTGGTCCATCGCCTTGGTCCGCATTTCCAGCATTTTGGTTTGCGCTTCAGGATCATGCGGGAAGGGAACGGGGATCATAAACGAGGTCGCGGCCTCATCCAGGCCAGTCAGAACCGAGCGGGTCAGGATACGGTAGTCGCTACGGACACGTCCAATCAGCTCGGCGAAAATCATGCCGTCCACCATGCCATGAGGATGGTTGGCAACAACAACAACGGGGCCGGTTTTGGGAATACGCGCAATCTGTTCTTCGGGCGTGGTGAGGGTGATCCCCATCGTCTTGAGCGCCCCACCCCAGAACCGCTGGCCACGATACTGCTCGTTTTTCTTTTCGAATTTATTGACCATCCGAAGAATGGTCAGCTTGCCAGTACACCATTCGATGGCGCGGATTGCCGTCGCGGTCCAGGCATCGTCGAACGAATTGGCATAGGTCAGCGTTCTACGATCGTAGATCTCACCCTGATCATCTGTCCCGTCGACAACGGGGCCTGTCTTGGTGTCGTGCGTTGTTTCCGCCAATTCCTGGTCTTCCCGTTCTTCCTGTCCCGGCGGGGTGGCTTTAGAACCCCTCGCCGAACTTGTCGTTCACAAGCGTTTCCAAGGCTTCTGCCAATGCCTCAGCATCCGGCCCGGAGGTCTCGACGTCAATAGTGGTTCCGCGCGAGGCTGCCAACATCAAAAGGCCCATGATACTGTCCCCTGATGCAGAAAGTCCGTCCTTGGAGACTTCGGCACTGGCATCGAAACCTTCTACCACCTCAACCAGCTTGGCCGAGGCGCGGGCGTGCAGGCCCTTTTCATTGATGATTTTCAAGCTTCGGTTGGTCATTTCAATACGTCCGGTCCTAGTCCAATGTCACATTTTGCGCATTGATGTACTTGCGTCCAGCCTCCATCGCGTGACGCACGGCGTCGGCCACGGGCAAGTGGCGACTTTTGGCCAGTTTGATCAGCATGGGAAGGTTCGCGCCATACAAAATGCGCCGATCCTGCGGCGCACAGGCCCGGAGGCTGAGGTTCGAAGGACTGCCGCCGAACAGGTCCGTGACGATCACCACACCGCCCCCCATATCAACGTCGTTTGCGGCGCGGCAGATTTCGGCCTGCTTTTCATCACGGTCATGATCGGCTTCGATCGCAATCGCGACGAGGCCGGGCTGAGGCCCGACAACATGCTGCATGGCGGCCAGATACTCTTTGGCCAACCCTCCATGCGCTACGATCACTATCCCGATCAATTCGGCCTCACATTCAATGCGCGTCGTTCCATCTCGCGGTGCCTAATTGCCACCTGCTGCCCCCTGTCTGCAAGGGCTTTCGCAACCGCCTCGGCCAAAGCGACAGATCTGTGCTGGCCACCGGTACACCCGAAAGCAACCGACAGGTGCGCTTTGCCCTCGGCGCGAAAGGCAGGCAGCAAAAGGTCCAGCATTCCGACCACCTGGTCAAAGAACGGAGCGTAGTTCTTATCAGTTTGGACATAGCACGCCACGTCGGCGTTTCGACCATCAGCAGCACGCAATTCGGGCCGCCAATAGGGATTGGCCAGAAAACGACAATCGAACACCATGTCGAGGCCGCGCGGCAGGCCGCGTTTGTAAGAAAAAGACTCGATCGAGACCGCAAGATGGCGGCCACCTTGTGGGGCGAACCAATGTTCCACCTCTTCACGCAGTTGGTGAACATTCAGTGCGCTGGTGTCGATCAGGGTATCGGCGATTTCGCAAATTGGGGTCAGCAGCTCTTTTTCCTGACGCACGCCGGTTTCAGGGCCCGCGTCCTTCGCCACAGGGTGGCGCCTGCGGGTTTCTGAGAAGCGGCGCAGAAGAACCTCATCACTGCAATCCAGATAGAGGACGGTCAGGTCAACCTGCTCCATACGGCCAAGCTTGGCGGCCAGTTCGATGAATCCGATGGTCGAGAAATCCCGGTTGCGCGCATCAATCCCCAACGCCATGGGCCGATCATCCCCCGAGCCTTCCAGCAGGCGCGTCAGCAGCCCCATGGGCAGATTGTCTATCGCCTCAAACCCCAGATCCTCAAGCACGTGAATGGCTGTCGATCGTCCTGCGCCGGACGGCCCGGTCACCAGGACGATCCGCCGTTGCGCTGTCATGTGCTTATCCATTCCGGGTCTACGCGCCCCATTTTAAGCAGTTGCATCAGTGCTTCGGCCAAATTGGGAATGCCAGCGCCAAACAACAAGGGTACATAGTGCCCCAGCAACTGCAAAGTAACGGGTTCTGGCAGGCGGGCGGGCTGCGTCTGATCCATGTCGAGCACATAATCCAAAGCCACCGGGCCGCAAAGGGCGGCGCGCAACAACCCGATGCCACGCGCCTCGATCAAGCCCGCAATCCGCTGTGGTGCGTCGGCAATCACCGCGCCCTCGTCCCGGCGCAGATCAACCCGGTCGTCTGCAACCAGATCGGCCCCAAGGGCAATCATGCGAAGGGCAAGTGAGGATTTACCCGACCCAGAGGCCCCAACGATCAGAAGCCCCCGCCCCTGAACCGCGACACAAGTCGCGTGAATACAGGCGCTGTCTTTGTCCGATGTGTCTGAAAGCGTCTGACTGCTCATGTTCTAGACAGGAAGCCCCACGACGAAACGCGCACCCAGCGGCTCCGAGGTTACATCTGCTTCGGTCGGTCGAATATTCTCGGCCCAGATCACGCCACCATGTGCCTCGACAATCTGTTTTGAGATCGCCAATCCGAGGCCGGAGTTGTTGCCAAAATGCTCCTCGGGGCGCTCAGAGTAGAAGCGTTTGAAGACCTTGGTCAGGGCCTGTTCCGGTATGCCGGGGCCTGTGTCTTCGACAACGACCAGCACACGCTGGTCGCGTTGACGTACCCAAACGCGGATCGCATCGCCCTCTTCGCAGAAGGAGATTGCGTTGGTGATCAGGTTGACGAAAACCTGTGCCAAACGCGCCTCAAGCCCATTGATCACGATCGGTTCGGCGGGCAGGTCAGTAGCGTATTCGATGCCCTTGGACTTAGCGTCTTCGCCCAGAAACTGACCCAAATTGTCCAGCAGTTTCAGCAGGTCAAAGGGCTGCTCAGCCTCCTTCACAAGCTCCGCATCCAGCCGCGAAGCGTTGGAGATGTCGCTCACCAGGCGGTCCAGACGCCGCACGTCATGTTCGATGACGCCCATGAGCTTCTCACGCTGATCGTCGCGCTTGACCATCCGTAGCGTTCCCACAGCGGATTGAAGACTGGCTAGCGGGTTCTTGATCTCATGTGCCACGTCGGCCGCGAATTGTTCATTTGCGTCAATCCGGTTGTAGAGCGCCGTGACCATGCCCCGCAGCGCCAAGCTGAGGCGACCAATCTCATCAGGGCGGGCGCTCAGATCCGGGATGCGGATGCGGCCCGGATTAACGCCTGTACCCCGGTCCTTGCCCATCTCGGCCGCGGCGGCCAGATCGGCCAGCGGATTGGCAATGGTCGACGCCAGAACAAGGCTGAGACCGACCGAGACCAGCAGAGCGACAACAAACATTTGTAGGATCCGCTCCTGCTCGCGCCGGGCCAGCGCATCGATTTCACCTGCCGGTCCGGTTATGGCAACAGCTCCGACCGTCGCGTCGTTGAACAAGATGGGAGAGGCGGCAACGATCACCGTCTCATCCATCTCGTCCTGAACGGCTTGCACCTGTGTTCTGCCGCCGAGCGTATCGGGGATGATGGCTTGCACCCGTTGGGCCAGTGTAGGGGTCTCGTCAGTCGTCGACCAGTTGAACACCCGGGAAACCCCGGTCCAGACCGCATTCAAAGCGTCACTGATGACGGTGCTTCCGGTTTGGATGTCCGCCTCTGACTGCAGGATGGTCGACAGATCCACGGCAACTGAGGCACCCCGCGTCCAGCCAATCAAAGTGCCGCTGGCGTCGTACACGAAGACCTCGCCACCCTCAGGTAGGCTTAACCCAGCCAGAGTGTCTCCCACATCCAGCACCCGCGGATTCTGCGCGCCTGCGGCTGCGTTCTGACGGATCTGAGCCTCGAACACGTTGCTGACCAGCTGCGCATCGCCCATCAGGTTGCGCGCGGTTTGCTGAACCTGTTCCTTCCGGGAATCGTCCAGATACAACAGCCCGGTCACCAAAATGACCAAGGCGATCAGGTTGAAAGTGACGATCTTGCGCGCCAAAGGTGAGCCGCGCAGAGAAAACAGGTTCCTCCGCGACCGCTTCTCTCGCAGTTCGGCAGACTCGGGGTCTTGCGGGATAACCCAGTCATCCCCGATGACGACATCACCGTCGTGCAGCTCGTCAGATTGGTCAGTGTCACGCACGGAACCACAATACCTTCAAACGGGGCGCATGCCTATTCTTCGTTGTAGCGGTAGCCGATGCCATACAGCGTCTCGATGGCCGAGAACTCCGGATCGGCGGCGCGCATCTTCTTGCGAAGACGTTTGATGTGGCTGTCGATGGTGCGGTCGTCCACATAGACCTGATCATCATAGGCCACGTCCATCAGCTGGTCGCGACTTTTCACGAAGCCAGGGCGTTGCGCCAAGGCCTGCAGAAGCAGAAACTCTGTCACGGTCAGTGAAACATCATTGCCCTTCCAGGACACCGCATGGCGCAGCGGGTCCATCCGCAGTTCACCACGTTCCATGACCTTCGCATCACCGGTGCTGACCGCAGCGCTATCGCCCTCGGTCGCCTCCTGACGACGCAGCAAGGCACGAATACGTTCGACCAGAAGGCGCTGCGAAAACGGCTTCTTCACATAGTCGTCCGCGCCCATGCGCAGACCCAGAACTTCGTCGATCTCGTCATCCTTGGAGGTCAGAAAGATAACCGGCATCTGGGTTTTCTGGCGCAGCCGCTGCAACAGATCCATCCCGTCCATCCGCGGCATCTTGATATCCAGAACAGCCATATCGGGCAGCTTTTTATTGAAAGCATCCAGCGCAGCCTGACCGTCATTATACGTTTCAACCTCGAAACCCTCGGCTTCGAGCGTCATGGATACCGACGTCAGAATGTTTCTATCGTCATCCACTAGTGCAATCTTTGACATTGGGGTCACCCCTATTCCTGCTCACATACGCAATAATACGCTTTTTTGTAGGATATTGTTGGCGGTTTTAAGGCGCCGAATCAATCCGTAACCACGAATCAAGCCATTCTTGCGGCAGTTCTGCGGCAAAAATGCCTTGCCGACCGCAAAATGCTGCCCGGTTTTCCGACAGGAAATTTGTGATGGCGCTAAACCTTAACTTGGTTGCGCTAACTGCGTCAAAGCCTCCTGTTCATGCCCCAAACGACCATGATAAGAGGACGCCTGTCCGCCGGACTCGTCCGGCATGATTGCCCCAAGAGCGCACCGGGCCGAACTGCCTCCGCGCCGCCACAGGAGAAGACACACATGACATCTGGACGGGTTAACCCGCAATTCCGCCTCGAAGATCAGGGCATCGAGGGTCTGGGCAATGTCTATTATAACTTCATGGAACCGGCGCTGATCGAAGAAGCGCTGAAGCGCGGCGAAGGCACCCTTGGCAATGGCGGGGCCTTTCTGGTCACCACCGGCAAGTTCACTGGCCGTTCGCCCAAGGACAAACACGTCGTCAAAACCGACAGCGTCGCCGACAGCATCTGGTGGGAAAACAACGCCGCCATGAGCCCCGAAGGCTTTGACGCACTGTACGAAGACATGCTGGCCCATATGAGAGGCCGCGACTATTTTGTGCAGGACCTCGTTGGCGGGGCCGATCCGACCTATTCGATCAACGTGCGCATGGTCACCGAGCTGGCGTGGCACAACCTGTTCATCCGCCATCTGCTGCGCCGCCCGGATCGTGAAGATCTGGATGAGTTCACGGCTGACTTTACCATCATCAACTGCCCCAGCTTCCAGGCGGATCCCGCCAAGCACAATTGCCGTAGCGAGACAGTCATCGCGCTGAACTTCGACCGCAAGCTGATCCTGATCGGCGGCACCGAATATGCGGGCGAGAACAAAAAGTCCGTCTTTACGCTGCTGAACTACATGCTGCCGGAAAAAGGCGTGATGCCGATGCACTGCTCGGCCAACCACGCCGTTGGCAACCCGGTCGACACTGCCGTCTTCTTCGGCCTGTCCGGCACCGGCAAGACCACCTTGTCCGCCGATCCGGCACGCATTCTGATCGGTGACGACGAACATGGCTGGTCTGATCGTGGTACGTTCAACTTTGAAGGCGGCTGCTATGCCAAGACCATCAACTTGAACGCCGAGGCTGAGCCCGAGATCTACGCGACAACCTCGAAATTCGGTACGGTGATCGAGAACATGGTCTTCGATCCCGAAACCAAGGAACTGGATTTCGACGATGACTCGCTGACAGCGAACATGCGCTGTGCCTACCCGCTCGAGTATATTTCGAACGCATCCAGCAGCGCTCTGGGCGGTCATCCCAAGAACATCATCATGCTGACCTGTGACGCGTTTGGCGTACTGCCTCCGATCGCGCGGCTGACACCAGCGCAGGCGATGTACCACTTCCTGTCGGGCTTCACCTCTAAGGTAGCAGGTACCGAACGTGGCGTGACCGAACCGCAGCCGACCTTCTCCACCTGCTTTGGCGCGCCTTTCATGCCGCGCCGCCCTGAGGCCTATGGCAACCTGCTGCGCGACAAGATCGCCCAGCACGGCGCGACCTGCTGGCTGGTCAACACCGGCTGGACCGGTGGCGCCTACGGGATTGGCAGCCGGATGCCGATCAAGGCAACCCGCGCCCTGCTGACCGCCGCGCTGGACGGCTCGCTGGCCGATGCGGAGTACCGCAAGGACGCCAATTTCGGCTTCGACGTGCCTGTCTCGGTTCCCGGAGTGCCAGAGGTTCTGCTGGATCCGCGCCGCACTTGGGATGATCAGGTTGCGTTCGACAAGCAGGCGGAGAAGCTGGTGCAGATGTTTGCTGAAAACTTTGAACAGTACATTCCGTTCATCGACGAAGACATCAAGGCTGTTGCCATCGGCTGACCTGAATCAAGGGCGCTTCGGCGCCCTTTTCTGTGCGTGAACGTTCACCTTCCGGTTACCGAGCGGAAACAGCGTATACAAATGCGTTGTTCCGAAGTTTCCGATACGCTACAGTCGCTACATTAAATTGGCCCGGAGCTTTTGCACCGGGCCGAATCTTAAAAAAACCTTTGGGCAGCTCATGCGCGGACACTCACACCAGCGAATTGGGCAACCTAATCACGACGCTAGTCTAAGTAGATGGGGTAAAGTGTCAATATGAAACCAGCCAGACACCTTGGTGTTTGGACATATTTCCAGGTTTCGGCTTTGGCCGCGTTGGCACGAAAAAGACAGGTAAGATATGACCGAAATCTCGAAACTCACCGAACTTCGCAAACTCATGCAAAGCATGGAGCGTACACTGGGCCTTGAACAGCTATCTCCGGTCGAGCGCGACATTTATTACGCAGCCGAAGAGCTATCGAAAGCCGACCAAGAAGTCCGGACATTCGGCTTGATCGAACACACTCTGGTCCAGAGCGTTTCACGGCCCACCTTTTTCCGCGCGTTGAAGTCGCTGGTCGAAAAGGGTTATCTGTCGCAAAGCGGCACAGCCAATCGCGGACGGTATATCGTACATGCACCACGGTGACGCCGCGCCCCGGCAGATCAACGGCTGATCGACGTGCGCAAGTGGGCCTCGGAAACATTTTTTGCCTCTTTGGCCTATGTGATCGCATCCTTACTCACTTTTGAGGTCCTGATGCCTTTGCAGAACTTGTTCTTTCCCGAATATCCAAGTCGGGCAAGTCTGCTGTTCCTGCCACATGGCGTGCGCGTTTTATCCGCGTGGCTATTGGGCTGGAGGGCGATCTTTGCCCTTCTTCCAGGTGTTTTCATCGTTTTCGCAGCACTCGGCGGCAGCGATGTGTTCTTACCCAGTCGTATTATGGCGATGGCAATCGCCGTAACAACGGTTCCCGCGGTCTTCTATCTCTTCAAGTGGCTCGGATGGGATTTGTTCCCGCGCGCCGACCGCAAGCCCTGCTGGATCTGCATCATGGGCGTCGGCGTTGTGACCTCATTTCTGGTCTCGGGGCTGACGAACCTGGCCTTCGGCAGTGCGACCGCTGAGTACATAGCCTTTCTGATCGGAGACGTCTCGGGCCTGTTCTTCCTTATGCTCGGCCTCTATTTCGCGTTTCGCTTAGCGGACAAGAGGGCGTGATCCGCTAACCGAACAATCCACGACGGACAAGGTTTAGCCCAGCAACCAGAAGCACCAACAAGGTGATTTTCCGAAACAGAGCCTGATCAATGCGGTTCTGCAACCGCATTCCCAGCCACAACCCTGCAAGGGCTGGCAAGACCAAAACGGCCGAGAACGGCGCTGTCTCTCGGTTCAGTATCCCTGACCCGATATGTGCCACTGTCAAAGCAACAGCGCCCAAACCATAGATCACACCCTGCACTCTCAACTGCTCTTGCTTTGGGGTGTTCAGGGCCGTCAGATAAGCCACGGTCGGAGGGCCCCACACACCCGATATCCCACCGACAAAACCTGCAATCACGCCGAAGATCGCTTCTATACGCGCTGATGCTTCCTTGAGGGAAAAGGTAACCCCGAGGATCTGCAGCAGTGCAAAGGCTGTCACCGGAATGCCGATCAACATCAGGAAGGTCGAGGCCGGAACCAGCGTCACCAACTGCGCTCCGATCAGTAGAAAGATCAAACCAACGCTCAGAAAAACCCGGAAACGCCGGATCGAGGCAATGGCCGCCCGCCCCCCTTCCTGCAGCGCCTGAACACCATTGGTCACAACGGTCGAGAAGATCAGACCGGCAACAGCAAGCTCAGGCGACAGGAACATGCTCAGCCCGGAAACCAGAACCATCGGCATCGCAAAACCGACCATGCCTTTGACCCACCCGGCAAGACAGGCAATCGCGGCGGCAAGGGCAAGATCGGTCGGAGAGAGTGTGGAAAACAGTGTCATGCCGTCTAGATATCACCCTGTGCGTTCTCTGCACTGCAAAAATGCCGAGGTAATATTTGAACTTTTTCGCAGTATAATAAGTATTTTTGTTGCGCTGCACGTGCAGCATGATATGACCAGACGACGCAAAAGAGGACGTGATTCATGGCCCATGACGGACAGGATATGACCCAGATGACGACAGCTGCGATTTTGCCGGACCTTCTGGCCCTGACAAAGGCCGCTGTACCAGCGGTCGAAGCTGTATTTGAGCGCGCGCGCGATTCGGTACGGTCCATGGTCGAGGCGGACGGTCGCGTCTCGGGCGCGTTGATCGAGGCGAACCAGACAGCCGCCCACGGGCTGGCATGGCTGGCGACCTATCATCAGTCCCTCGCGCAGATGCAACGTTGGGCCGAAGCGCTTGAGGCGGACGGCAAGTTTGGCGAGATTGAGCAACTGCTGCACCAGATCGCCTTTGGTGAGTATCTGCATCAGGTCGCTGGTGGTATCCCCATGAACCAAGGCGAAGTTGTACGCTTGCAGGATCTGGGGCTGGGCTGGGACGCTCTGTCCGGGTTCCAGACTTCTGAGATCCAGACGCTGATGGCGCAGGCCAATACGCAAGCCGCGCGGTCGCGCCTAGTCGCTCTCATGGAAGACCAGGCCGGAGCCACCATGTTCGGCGCGTCGGGTCTGGACGAAGAACTTGAGATGATCCGCGACCAGTTCCGTCGCTATGCTGTCGAAAAGGTCGAACCGCACGCCCATGACTGGCACCTGAAGGACGAACTGATCCCGATCGAGGTCATCGAAGAACTGGCCGAGATGGGCGTTTTCGGCCTGACCATCCCCGAAGAGTTCGGCGGGTTCGGCCTGTCCAAAGCCTCGATGTGCGTGGTGTCCGAGGAGTTATCGCGTGGCTATATCGGCGTCGGCTCTCTGGGCACACGCTCCGAGATTGCGGCCGAGCTGATCATCGCAGGCGGCACGGATGAGCAAAAAGCAAACTGGCTACCGAAGCTGGCCAGCGCTGAGATTCTGCCGACCGCCGTGTTCACCGAACCCAACACCGGCTCGGATCTCGGCAGCCTGCGCACACGTGCGGTCAAGAACGCCGATGGCGACTATGAAATCACTGGCAACAAAACGTGGATCACTCACGCGGCGCGCACCCATGTGATGACCCTGCTGGCACGCACCAATCCTGACCGCACCGATCACCGGGGCCTGTCGATGTTCTTGGCCGAAAAGACACCGGGCACGGACGAAGCCCCTTTCCCCACCCCCGGCATGACCGGCGGTGAGATCGAGGTGCTGGGCTATCGCGGCATGAAGGAATACGAGCTGGGATTCGACGGCTTCCATGTGAAGGGTGAAAACCTTCTGGGCGGCGAAGAAGGCAAAGGCTTCAAGCAGTTGATGGAGACTTTTGAATCCGCCCGCATCCAGACCGCCGCCCGCGCCATCGGCGTTGCGCAAAGTGCGCTGGATATCGCGATGCAATATGCGCAGGACCGCAAGCAGTTTGGCAAATCGCTGATCAACTTCCCGCGCGTTTCCGGCAAGCTGGCGATGATGGCGGTAGAGATCATGATCGCGCGGCAGCTGACCTATTTCTCGGCCTGGGAAAAAGACCACGGCCAACGCTGCGATCTTGAGGCCGGCATGGCGAAGCTGTTGGGCGCACGTGTGGCCTGGGCTGCAGCCGACAACGGGCTGCAGATCCACGGTGGCAACGGCTTTGCGCTGGAATACAAGATCAGCCGCGTCCTGTGCGACGCACGTATCCTGAACATTTTCGAAGGGGCTGCCGAAATTCAGGCACAGGTCATTGCACGGCGTCTGCTGGGCTGACCGAAATTCGGCAACTTCATTTCCCCAACTGAACCCGGCGCCCGCGCCGGGTTTTTTTCTTGAATTGCTTATATTGTGCGCGGCGCTAACCGTGTGTCCCACAAAGCCAACAGAACCAATTCTGAACACTCTTCACTGCAACTTCCCCCTTCCCGATCCCGCGCAGATCACTTACACGACCTCTCGAAACCCGGACGGAGAGACGAACGTGATACGCCTGACCGCGCTGCTTGCTGCCTTGGTGATGCTGACCCTTGGGGCTTGCGCTCCGTCTTCGACTGTTACACGGGCGGATGTCGATGGGCTGGCGCTTGAGATCCGCAATCTGGGCCCCAATGTCGACCCGGCCGAGGCCCGCCGCGCCGCTGAAATCTCATACAGCTATTCGCAGCAGTTGAAGCGGGACTGGAACGTGACGGATTCGCCGATCGTTCACAACGCCAAGGTCATCAACGGCTTTCGCGACTACGGGCTGTGCAATGACTGGGCGCAGGCCATGACCCGGCGCCTGCAGCAAGAGGACTTTCGAACGCTGGATGTGCATTGGGCCACCTCTCCTCCGACCACGTTCCGCATCATCCACCATTCGGCCGCGATCAGCGCGCGGGGAGACAGCCTGAAGGACGGCGTGATCCTAGATCCCTGGCGGCAGAGCGGCGACCTGTTCTGGGGCGAGATCTCGGAAGACGACCGCTACAACTGGCGGCCCCGGCTGGAGGTGCGCGAAGAGCTGATCTCGGCAAGCGCGGGCAGCTGAGATTCCGGTTCAGCACAAACCGAAGTCGCGCTAGATTGTGCCCATGCTACGCCTGACCCTCGTTCTGCCCTTTATGGCCCTATTTCAATGCGATCGCGACGAAACCGTGGCGGCCTATGGCGCATCTGACCGGTCCTGGGTGCTGCAGGAGATTGACGGGCAGCCCTTTGAAGCCAGCGCCCTGCTGCAATTCCCCGAAGAGGGCAAAATCGCGGGCAATGCCCCCTGCAACAGCTACAATGGCACGCTGAACGCGCCCTATCCATGGTTCGAGATCAAGGACCTTGCCGCCACCCGCGCCGCCTGTGCCGCGCTTGAGGCCGAGGGAATGTATTTCGCCGCCCTGTTGGCGATGACCCAATCCGAGGTTTCGGGCGATGTTCTTATTCTGCGCAATGAGGACGGGAACGAGATGGTGTTCAAAGCCGCCGAGTAAGCCTCTCGACGAACCGCGCCCGCGCCTCGGGCAGCGGATGATGACCCAATGCAGGTGCAACACGGTGTTCCATGAAGTACCCCGTCGTGTTCAGCCCCTGCACGATCTCGGCATCCGGGGCTGTTCCTTCGCCTCGCAGACATGGCGGCAGGGGCAACAGGCGGTCGGCCCACTCCCCTGCGCCTTCAACGCTGACGGCCCGACCCGTTTTGGGCGAGACATAGACCAACCCCTCGGTCGCGCCTGTCACAGCGCAAGAGGACAGGTCGAGGCCAAAGCCCAGCTCCTCAAGCAGCGCAAGTTCCCACCGCAGATAGGCCAGTGGCCAGATCTCATCCTGCCCGAGCAGATCCATCAACTGCTCGGTCTGGCTGTAGATTGCGGGATGCGGCTCGCGCTCGGGCAGGCAAAAGGACAACAGCGACACTACGGCGTTAAGCCCCGCCAGCGCCAGCCGACCAGAGAACGCCGCCGCCGCGCGCGAGCGTAGGGGTTCGACCTGGAAGGTGCCAATATGTTCCTCAAGCCGCGCCCGCCAAAGCACGTCCAGCTGCGCGCCGGGCTGGAGAATCGGCGCAATCTTACGGCTGGTTCCCCCGCGCACCACACCCGCATGACGGCCATGAGCCTCTGTGAAGACCTCGATAATCGCGGCCGTTTCACCGTGGCGGCGCGTGGTCAGTAAGATGCCGTGATCGCGCCAGTCCAAGGCAAACTCCGGTCGGGGTTGGAAATCGGTCGCCTCACAAGAGCGTAACTGCGCGGCGGGCGCAAGCGGGATGGGGGACTCGACAAACCGGATGGGAGTGCCAAGAGTGGAGCAATGGGACAGAGGACGCCACGGCGAGCAAAATTCTGGGTAACGCTGATCGCATGGATCATCGCCCCCCTTTCCGCCTTTGCGCAGGCAGACTGGTCGCAGGTCAAGCCGGTTCTCGACAAGCGATGCGTGGTTTGCCACGGCTGCTACGACGCGCCCTGTCAGGTCAAGCTGACCTCGCCCGAGGGGCTGCTACGCGGCGGCAACAAGCTGGCGGTTTACCATTCGCAGCGTCTGGAAGATGCCCAACCCACCCGTTTGGGGCAGGATGCTACAACGGTTGAGGGGTGGCGGGATTTGGGATTCCATGCAGTTCTTCCGCAGGTACAAGGCGAGACCAGCTTACTGGAACGCTATCTGGCCTTGGGGGCCGAGAACCCTCTGCCCGCAAACGCGCCTCTGCCCGACTCGTTGGGGCTGGCGCTTGACCGCCACTTGGTCTGCCCAACCGATCAGGAGTTCGACGCCTTCCGCGAAAGTCATCCGACGGCCGGAATGCCCTATGGGACCGCGCCACTGACGGCCTCGGAGCATGAACTGTTGATGGATTGGGTGCAGAGCGGAGCAGCCTTGCCCGAGGCGGTCACGCCATTGCCGGATGATATCCAATCGCAGGTTACCGCGTGGGAAGCATTTCTGAACGCCCCCGACCCGCGCGCGCAATTGATGAACCGGTATCTGTTCGAACATCTCTTTCTGGCCCGCCTGCATTTCGAAGGCGATGACCCACGGCGGTTCTTTCAAATGGTCCGGTCCAGAACACCCAGCGGAGAAGAGATCGGCATCATCGCCACCCGCCGCCCGTTTGATGATCCCGGCGAGGGGCCGTTCTACTACCGTTTGCAACACGTCGATGAGACCATCGTCCATAAAGAACACCTGGTCTATACGCTAAGCCCTGATCGCATGGCGCGGTTTCAGGCCCTGTTCCTGCAGCCCAACTGGGCGCTGACCGACCTGCCCTCCTATGGCGATGCCGAAGGCGGAGACCCGTTCTCGACCTTCGCGGCGATCCCCGCGCGTAGCCGGTACCAATTCCTTTTGGACGATGCGCTGTTCTTTGTCCGCAGCTTTATCCGAGGCCCTGTCTGTCACGGAGAGACTGCCGTTGACGTCATCGAGGACCGGTTCTGGGTCAGTTTCCTTGACCCCGACGCAGACCTCGCGATCACCGACCCAAGCTTTCTGGCCGAGGGCGCTACGCTTCTTGAGCTGCCCGTCGCGCAGGTGGATCAAAGCCTAGGCGACCTGCACATGTTCTCGCATCAGAACCAGGCCCAGTACCTTGAGTTCCGCGATACCCGCTATCGCAACAGCCCCGCGCATCAAACCGGTTGGGGCTATGACGCGATCTGGGATGGCGAGGGCACCAACCCGAACGCCCTGATCACCGTATTTCGGCACTTCGACAACGCCTCGGCCCTGACGGGTTTTTATGGCGATATCCCGGAAACCGCCTGGGTCATCGACTATCCGGTGTTTGAACGGATCTACTATAATCTGGTCGCTGGATATGACGTGTTCGGACGTGTCGAACACCAACTGGCGACCCGCATCTACATGGACGAATTGCGCATGGAGAGTGAGGACAACTTCCTGACCTTCATGCCGCGCAATCTACGGCCGGGCATGCACGAAAACTGGTATCGGGGCGTTCTGGCCAGGTTGCACACGTTCTGGCACACCCGCCGCATCGACGACACGATGCCCACGGGGATCACATTTGAAACGAACACCCCGAAGCAGGAGTTTCTTTTGCAGCTGCTGGCCCGCAGCAATGGGTTATGGCCGCGCTCAGACCCGATCAACCGATGCGATGGTGCGGATTGCGCGCAGGACGCTCTGACAGCTCTGGCCAGCCAGACCGGGCCTTGGGTCAAGTTCCTGCCCGACCTTTCCATGCTGGTGGTCGAGACAAGCGACGAGAAGGACGAGGTTTTCACGCTGATCCACGACAAAGCCCATACCAACATAGCCTTCCTGTTTGACGAATCCGCCCGGCGAGAGCCCGAAAAAGACGTTCTGACCATTCTGCCTGAGATGATCGGAAGCTACCCAAACTTCTTCTTCAAACTGCCTGAAGCGCAATTGCCCGACTTTGTTCAGGCTGTGAAAGCGGTCGCCACGCAAGAGGACTGGATGCAGCTGGTTGCCGATTTCGGCGTGCGTCGGACCAGCGAAGATTTCTGGGCCATCAGCGATCAGATCCACGCCCGTTTTCTGCAAGACAAGCCAATTCAGGCGGGCATTCTGGACCTCAACCGATACAAGGACCCAAAGCCCGGCGAAGATCCGACCTGAGCATTGCGGATTGATGAAGAGGGGATGAAAAACACCCGCCAGCGCCGAATGCTGTGACACCCACACGAGAAGTTCAACCCGGCAGACTTGCCCAAAGGCGACAGCGGACCTACCCTTTTGCTATGCGATCTTTTGCACATATCCGGCCAGCCTATAGCCGGGCCGAGCGCATCAGTGACGGGGTTGTACATGTTCTGGGCTTGTTTCTGGCCCTCATCGCGGTTCCCATTCTGATTGTCATGACGATGTACTATCGCGCCGACCCGGACGCGGTCATGGGTGCGTCGATCTACGGAGTGACGCTGATCTTGATGCTCAGCTTTTCTGCGCTTTACAATATGATCGTCAGCGATCGGTGGTCCGAAATTTTGCGTAGACTTGATCACTCGGGCATCTATGTGAAGATCGCAGGCACTTACACGCCCTTCCTGCTGCTGTCCGGAGCGCAAGCCCCGGGGTTGATGATCGGCCTTTGGTCCTCAGCCACGCTGGGATCAGTGCTGAAAATGGTGGACCCGCACCGCTTTCGCTGGATCGGGCTCGTCTTGTATCTGGGAATGGGCTGGGCCGCCGTCTGGAGCGGGCATGCCTTGCTGGATGAGCTGCCACCCTCGGTACTCGCCCTGATGATTGCCGGAGGGGTCGTCTACACAGCAGGCGTTATCTTCTACCTGTCCGACTGGATGCCCTATCACAACACGATATGGCATGTCTTCGTACTGGCAGGCAGTGTTCTGTTCTTCGCCGCAGTATCGCTGCGGGTGTCGCTAGAGCCGCTGGTGCTGGGCTAGTGCCCGCTCAGAACGTCAGTCCCGCGTGCATCAGGATACCAACCACCATCAACAGGTTGAGGATCATCGAGATCCCATTGCCCACGTAAATCGGCAGCTTCCCGACCACCAACCCGTAGGCAAACCACAAGAATGACAGCGCAGCATAAAGCGACCAGGACAAAAGCGACTGGCCGGTGGCGTGTTGTGAATGGGTGAAAAACAGTTTGATCAGCTGCGGCAGCGTGGCAAAGGGGCCGACGACACCAATGAAGACCATGAAGCCTTCGAATCGCTGCATCCAATGACCCAGGTTCGATTTCTCAAGTTTCTCAGCGAGTGTTTCAGCCACGCCAACACCTGACCTTTTTGCGGTTTTCTCAACGATCGGACTTGCCGACCTGCCCTTCAAACTAGACGGTTTGAGCCGCCTGTCCAAGTCCCTGTAAGTGGGGCTATTCCAGCCCCTCTTCATCCAGTAAATGCCGCCCCTGCCGGTCTTCGACCTCGATCACCCAGAGATCAGGGTCAAAGCTGCGCTGGCGTTGGATGGCCTCGTCCACATCACCCTCGGCACCGCTAGAGAGTTCTACCCATTTGCGCGCGCCGCTCATCAGGTCAAAGCTGCGTTGGAAGGCCACCGCCTGCCCATCAAGCGTGTTGAGCTTGACCAGCACCGCACCCGCCGTGTTGTCGCCATGCGCCACCACAAAGGCCGGGATTTCCTGAAACCGCAGCCGTGCCAGATAGGCATGGACCCAGAAGTCTGCGGTCAGACGGGTCATGCGTTGCCGTCTTTGAAATCCAGACCCATCTCCGAGTACCTCTCCGATTCCTCCAGCCAGTTGGGCCGGACTTTGACCTGCAGGAACAGGTGAATCTTGCGGTCGAGGAACTCTTCCAGTTCGGCCCGCGCGGCTTGACTAACAGCCTTGATCGTTTCGCCTTTTTTGCCCAGCACGATGCCTTTGTGGCCGTCGCGCATGACATAGATGATCTGATCAATCCGGGCCGAGCCGTCTTTGCGCTCTTCCCAGTTCTCCGTCTCGACGGTCAGCTGATATGGCAGTTCCTGATGCAGGCGCAGGGTCAGCTTTTCGCGTGTCATCTCAGCGGCGATCATGCGCAGGGGCAGATCGGCGATTTGGTCTTCGGGATAGAGCCAAGGACCTTCGGGCAGCTCACCCGCCAGCCATTTGCGCAAATCGTCGACGCCGTGGCCTTTCTCAGCCGAGATCATGAAGGTCTCAGCAAAAGGGTAGCGAGCGTTCAAGTCGCTGGTCAGCGCCAATAGCTTCTCGGAGGGCACCTTGTCGATCTTGTTGATGGCCAGCGCGATGGTGCGGCCCTGCCCGATCTCTTCGAGACCTTCGAGGATCCGCTCGACGCCTTCGGTGATGCCGCGATGGGCCTCGATCATCAGGACAACGACATCCGCATCAGCCGCCCCACCCCACGCTGCGGCAACCATGGCACGGTCCAGACGGCGGCGGGGTTTGAAAAGGCCGGGCGTGTCCACAAAGACCAGTTGCGCGTCGCCCTCCATCGCCACGCCACGGATGCGGGCGCGGGTGGTCTGCACCTTATGCGTCACGATCGAGACCTTGGCCCCGACCATGCGGTTCAAAAGGGTGGATTTGCCTGCGTTTGGCTCTCCGATCAGGGCGATAAATCCGGCGCGTGTGGTCATGTGGTTGCGATCCTGTTTGCAAGTGCGCACCCCTATAGCAGAATGCCCGCGCAGGCCAGAGGGATTTGTCGCATTGCGGTCCGCGGAACGCAGTGAAACTGTAGCCAAACGCCACGCCGATGACAGCCAGGCGAGGATTTCATCAAAGAGGCAAATCATGAAACGTCGCGAGTTCCTTTTGGGCAGCAGCGCCGCCGCAGGAGCAATCGGGTTGGGAGGGTTCGGCCTGGCCTCGGCCGCGCCTGAATTGATCATCCAATCGGCCAGTTTTGCACTGCGCGATCAGGTGACGACCGGGATGGTCAGCCTGTCCTCTGATGCGCCGCCGCCGGTGCTGAAGGGTCGTCAGGGCGAGGCGATGCGCCTGCCGGTGCGCAACTCGACACTGGACTACACCGCGATGCATTGGCACGGGCTGCGTATTCCCAATGCGATGGACGGCGTGCCCTATCTGACCCAGATGCCAATGGGGCCGAATGAACTGTTCGACTATGAGTTCACGCCCCCCGATGCCGGAACCTATTGGTACCACCCCCATTGCATGACGATGGAGCAGATGGCCCATGGCCTGACCGGCGTGATGGTTATTGCCGAGGCCGAAGATCCCGGATTTGACAGCGAACAGGTCGTCAATCTGCGTGATTTCCGGCTGGATGACGAGGACCAGTTCTTGCCCTCGTACACCCAGCGCGGCGCTGCGCGAGCCGGGACATTCGGCAATTTACAAACCGCAAACTGGCTGGATGCGCCTGTCTATGACCACGTCTCGGGCGGGTTGGTACGACTGCGGGTGGTGAACACGGATACGACCCGGATCTATCGGCTGCATCTTGAGGGCGCCGGGGCTCGGATCATCGCATGGGACGGGCATCCGGTTGATGTCGAGGTTCCCCTGCCTAGCGCCGAGGACCCTCTGCTGGTCGGACCGGGCCAACGGGTGGATTTCGCGGTGGCGATGCCCTCAGGCGAGGGACAGATGGTGGATCTGGTCGCAAAACTGCCGGGTCAGCCGCATCGCCTGATGGCGCGTCTTCGGGCCGTAGGCGCGGATGTTGCGCGGGACTTGCGGGAGTTGAAACCACTGCCCCCAAACCCGGTAGTACGGCCTGATTTGGCCAAGGCTGAGCTACATGAGTTCGTCTTTGGCTGGACGCCCGAGGGGGGAGAGCCGAATAACGGGTTCTGTGGCTCTCTGGGATATAATTTCTGGTCAATCAACCGGACCCCTTGGGAAGGCGATGCCGCCAAGGGCATTGGCCCTCTGGCCGTTTTGGAGATGGGCAAAAGCTATGTTCTTCGGCTGCGAAACGAATCGCCGAACCTGCACCCGATCCATTTGCATGGGCTTGTGTTCACACCGTTGAAGTCGAACCTACGCAAGCTGCCGCCCTTGCTGACCGATACAATGCTACTGCTGAAGGATGAGGTGGTCGAGATCGCTCTGGTCGCGGACAATCCCGGCGACTGGGCCTTTCATTGCCATGTGATTGAGCATCAGAAAACCGGTCTGACCGGGTATATCCGCGTGGTCTAGGGATTGGATTGGCTGCGCCAATCCAACTGGGAGGGGGCCAGCCCCCTCGTCCGGATTTCATCCGGCCTCACCCCCGGGATATTTTTAGCCAGATGAAGAGCGGATCGGGTTTTGGAAGATGAACGGGGCTATTTTGGCAGCGCGTCCAGAAGGGCCTTTGCCGCCGCCTGTTCGGCCTGACGTTTTGATCCGGCGGTAGCCTGTGCCTCGGCCCCGTCCTGCAGGCGGGCGGCGATGGTGAAAACCGGGGCGTGGTCGGGGCCGCTGCGTTTGACCTCGATATAACTAGGCGGTTTCTGGCCGCGGGCCTGTGCCCATTCCTGGAGCGCGGTTTTGGCGTCGCGGGCGTCGGATTCGACTGTATGGATGCGATCGCCCCAGAGGGCGAGGATGACATCGCGAGCGGCTTCGAACCCGGCGTCGCGGTAGACGGCGGCAATCACTGCCTCCATGGCGTCGCCCAGAAGCGCCTGTTTGCGGCGCCCCCCGGACAGCATCTCGGACCGGCCGAGTTTGAGCACGGCGCCCAGATCAATCTGGCGGGCGACATCAGCGCAGGCCTCTTTACGCACCAGCGCGTTGAAACGAGGGGCCAGTTGGCCTTCGGAGGCTTTTTTGTCCGCCTCCAGCAATGCTGTTGCCATTACGAGGCCCAGAACGCGGTCGCCCAGGAATTCGAGCCGTTGGTTATCGGGCCGGGTGGCGGACGAAACCGAACCATGGGTTAGTGCCCGCACCAACAGTTCGGGGTTCGAGAATTCGTACCCCAAGCGGTGTTGAAATGCCTTTATGTCGGCCGATACCTTCAATTGACCGCCTTAAAGAAGCGGTCGCTGCGCCATGTCCAGAAGAACAGCATAGACCGGCCGGCCGACGAGAACATGATCCGATCGGCGCGACCGATCAGGTTTTCGTAAGGAACATAGCCTACACCGCCAGCAGATTGCGGCAGGCGACTGTCGGCAGAGTTATCGCGGTTGTCACCCATGAAGAAATAGTGGCCTTCGGGCACCGTGTAGATGCCGGTATTGTCGGACCCCTGATTGCCGATACTCAGCACGTCATAGGATACTCCATTGGGCAGGGTCTCAACAAAGCGCTCTTTCTCGCAGACGCCACCGATACCGACCGGACCGTTGGAGCATCGTGGACGCAAGCGTTGCGGGCCTTGCGGAGCCGCCACTTCGGTAAACACACCATCGGCTTGTTGCGGGACAGGTGTGCCGTTCAGAATGATCTGCCCCTGACGGACCTGAACGCGGTCGCCCGGCAGACCGATGAGGCGCTTGATGTAGTCACGCCCCGTCACAGGGTGACGGAAGACGATCACATCGCCGCGCTCGGGCTCTCCGCCCCAGATGCGGGTATTGTCGTCACCCGGAAGCCAGCCGCAGATATCCTCGGCGTCGATATCCAGACCGACACTGGGGATGATCAGGCTGGGGCAGGAGGCGTAGGAGTAACCGTAGGCCATCTTATTGACGAACAGGAAATCGCCGATCAGCAGGGTCTGCTTCATTGAGCCGGAGGGGATCCAGAAGGGCTGGAAGAACAGGGTGCGGAAAACGCCTGCGATCAACAGGGCGTAGACAATGGTTTTGATCGTCTCCCAGATGGGATTTCCGGTTTTGACGTCCTCGGCCATACTGCTCTCTACTCCTTGGTGTGTTGGGTGCTACATGCGGGCCATGCGGGGGCAAGTCAAGGCTGCGTACCGGCTTCTTGAAGCGGGCGCGCCTCGATCACCACAAAGGCCTGCGCCCAGGGGTGGTCATCGGTCAGGGTGACGTGGATGATCGCCTCATGACCCTCCGGCGTCATCTGGCGCAGCCGGTCGGCGGCCCAGCCGGTTACATGCATCACGGGCTGGCCCGTGTGCAGATTGCTGACCGCCATGTCCTTCCACGCGATGCCCATGCGCAGACCGGTGCCCAATGCCTTGGAACAAGCCTCTTTCGCGGCCCAGCGTTTGGCATAGGTACCCGCAGTGTCGTGGCGACGTTCGGCTTTGCGCTGCTCGGTCTCGGTGAACACGCGATTGCGGAAACGGTCGCCGAAACGGTCGAGCGTGCGCTGAATCCGCTCGATATTCGCGAGGTCTGTGCCAACGCCGAGGATCACGACAACCGCACCGTCAAAATCTTATAGCTGGCGACGCCGAAGAACCCCGCAAAGGCAAAATCGAACCAGCGGCGAGCGCGCCGGTAGGCGCTGACCATACGCGCCGAGGAAAACAGGAAGGCGTAACCGATGAAGATCAGCAACGATCCTGCATAGAGCAGGCCAAAATATCCCAACAACACCCAAAGGCTGGCATCATTTGGGGCCACGATCGCATAGATCGATCCCCAGCTGAGGATGGCTTTGGGGTTCGTCAGGTGAATGGCTGCACCTTTCGCAAAGATCGTGCGCAGCGACCCGGTGACTGGCTTACCCAATGGTACCTCACCGGCGGTCATCGCGCGGCGCAGGGCCTTGAAAGCCAGCCAGCCCAGATAGGCGACACCAAAGTAACGGATCACCTCGAAGACCCAGACATTGGCGAGCATGATCGCCGACAGGCCCAGCGCGGCGGCGATACCCCAAGCAGCGGAGCCCACGCAAATGCCAAGCGCAAAGACCAGCCCTGCGCGGCGACCTTCAGTCATAGCTGTACCGGCAATGCCCATGGTGGCTGGGCCGGGTGAACCACCCGCCATCAACCAGGCAAACCAGATCGCTATGAAAGCAGGCGTGATCAAGCCCGCGCCTCATCCATCAGGCGGCGCATTTCCTGAATGGCGGGGGTGAGGCCCAGAAAGATCGACTCGCCGATCAGGAAGTGGCCGATGTTCAACTCGCGCACCTCGGGGAAGGCCGCTACAGGTTTCACCGTCTCATAGGTCAACCCATGGCCCGCATGGACTTCGAGGCCCAGCGAATGGGCAAACGTCGACATTTGGCGCAGGCTTTCCAGCTCACGCTCGGCGTCTTCCATGCGGCCTTCGGCGAAGGCATCGCAATAGGCGCCTGTGTGTAGCTCGATTACCTCGGCGCCGATGCGATGGGCGGCCTCGATCTGGCGTTGGTCGGCGGCTATGAAGATCGACACGCGACAACCGACATCGCGAAGCGGAGCAATGAAATGGGCCAGTTTGTTTTCCTCGCGCGCGACTTCGAGCCCGCCTTCGGTGGTGCGTTCCTCGCGCTTTTCCGGCACGATACAGACCGCATGAGGTTTGTGCCGAAGGGCGATCTTCTGCATCTCGTCAGTGGCCGCCATCTCAAAGTTCAGCGGAACCGAGAGGACGTCCATCAACCCGTCGATATCAGCGTCCGAGATGTGACGGCGGTCTTCGCGCAGATGCGCCGTGATGCCATCAGCCCCGGCCTCTTCAGCCAGCTTGGCGGCGCGCAGCGGGTCGGGGTAAGCCCCTCCGCGTGCGTTACGCACAGTTGCGACGTGGTCGATATTCACACCAAGACGCAGATAAGTGTCAGACATCGCGCGATTCCTTTTTCACGGTTTGAGCTGAAGCTAGTGCCTTTTCCACCGAAGTGTCAGCCTCGGTTTCGGCAAGACGTTTGATTTCTTCGAATTTGGCTTTGATCCGTGCGCGGCGGCGCTGTTGATAGGTGCGGATCAGCGGCAGGCTGAGGTAAAAGCAGATTACCCCCGCCAGCAGACCGGGAAGAATGCCGCCGATCATATAGGGGTAGAATACCTCGCGGTAGAAAAGGCCCAGGCCGTGCCAATCTGCGACGCGGTCAGTGAACATGGCGAGAAAGTTGTTCTTCAGATCGCCCATCGCATCCGCGAATTTCCCCATCAGGCCGCGGGTTTCGCTTTTCTCGAATTCGGTACCCAGAAGGAAATGCCCCGTCTGCAGGCAGATGACGCCTATCGGAACATAGGTCAGCGGATTGCCGAAGAACGTGCCGCTGAGGGCGGCCACGATATTGCCGTTGAGCAGGCGCGCGCCGATGGCAGCGACCAGAAAATGCAGGCCATAGAAGGGGGTAAATGCTGCAAATACCCCTGCCCCGATACCGCGTGCGATCCGCTCGGGCGAGTCCGGCAAACGGCGAACGCGATGTTTGACATAGTGAAAGGCGCGAGTCCATCCGCCACGTGGATAGACAAACTCAGATGCGGCCTGAATGGGAGAGCGTCGATCTCGGCGCTTGAAAACCACTCCTGATCACCTCATCTTAACCGGCCGGCAGGGCGGCATTTTCACGCTCTCGGTACCGTTCGACAGCGGCCACGTCACTTTCTGCCTCGAGCATCAGCATCAGCGAATGCAATTGCTCAAGGTCTCGCAGTTCGACATTGATCAGCAGTCGGTAAAAATCCGGTTTGCGGTCGACGAACTCAAGGTTTGAGATATTGGCCTTTTTTTCGCCGATCAATGTGCAAATACGCCCCAGTACGCCCGCATCGTTGCCGATGGTGAGGTCAAGTGTCGCGCCATAGACCGCCGGGTGGGTACCGGAATGCCAGTGGAGATCGACCCAACGCTCGGGCTCATTCTCATATGCGCCCAGACGGTTGCAGTCGATGGCGTGAACTTCGACGCCTTTACCTCGATGTGTAATGCCGACAATCCGCTCGCCCGGCAGGGGCTGACAGCAGGGGGCGCGGTCGAATTTCTGACCTGGCTCAAGACCGATCACGGCGCGCCGCAGCGGGATCGCATCGCCGTCGTCCTGCGTCAGTTCCGGATAGACGGCGCTGACCACGTCATGGGCTGTCAGTTCGGCACTGCCCAAACGCGCGAGCAACTCATGCCGGTCTTTCAGACGCAGGTGTTTGGCGGCTGTATCCAGCGCCTTATCGGTGGATTTGCGGCCGACATGCTCGAACCCTGAGCGCGCAAGCTCTTTGCCCAGCTTGATGAACCGTTCGCGGTCAACTTCGCGTAGGGCGCGGCGGATCGCGGTGCGGGCTTTGCCGGTCACCGCTATCTCAAGCCAAGTGACCTGAGGGGTCTGGCCATCGGCGGTGATGATATCGACCGACTGCCCGTTCTTCAGCCGGGTCCAGAGCGGCACGCGGATCGCGTCGACCTTTGCCCCGACACATGCGTGCCCAATACGGGTGTGGATGGCGTAGGCAAAATCAATCGGCGTCGCACCGCGAGGGAGTTTTACGACATCGCCTTTCGGCGTGAAGCAGAACACCTGGTCCGAGTACATCTCAAGCTTGACGGCTTCGAGGAAGTCTTCGTGATCTTCCTCAATGTCGAATTGCTCGGTCAGGTTCGAAATCCACTTGGCGGGGTCGACCGCAAACGGGTTCTCGGTCCGGACGCCGTCGCGATAAGACCAGTGCGCGGCCACGCCGGTTTCAGCCACATCGTGCATCTGGCGGGTACGGATCTGAACTTCGACCCGTTTGCCGTCACGACCCGAAACAGTGGTGTGGATCGAGCGGTAGCCGTTCGATTTAGGCTGAGAAATATAGTCCTTGAACCTGCCGGGCACCGCGCGCCAGCGCTGGTGGATCGCGCCAAGGGTGCGGTAGCAGTCTTCCTCGGTTTCGGTGATGATCCGGAACCCGTAGATATCGGACAAGCGCGAGAAGCCCTGATCCTTTTCCTGCATCTTGCGCCAGATCGAGTAGGGCTTCTTGGCGCGGCCAAAGACTTCAGCCTCGATGCCCCCTTTCTCCAGCTCATGGCGCATGTCGCCGGTGATCCGGTGGATCACGTCTCCGGTTTCACGCTGCAGGGTGATGAAGCGACGGATGATCGACTGACGCCCTTCCGGATTCAGCACTCGGAAGGCGAGGTCTTCGAGTTCCTCGCGCATCCACTGCATCCCCATCCGACCCGCAAGCGGCGCGTAGATATCCATCGTCTCGCGTGCTTTGACAATCTGCTTTTCGGGGCGCATCGCCTTGATGGTGCGCATATTGTGCAAACGGTCGGCCAGCTTAACCAGAATGACCCGCAGGTCCTTGGACATGGCCATGAACAGCTTGCGGAAATTCTCGGCCTGTTTGGTTTCGCGGCTGGAGAGTTGCAGGTTGGTCAGTTTTGTGACGCCATCGACCAGTTTGGCGACCTCATCCCCGAACAGCTCCGCCACTTTGCCATAGCTGGCTTTGGTGTCTTCGATCGTGTCGTGCAAAAGCGCCGTGATAATGGTCGCATCATCTAGGCGCTGTTCGGTCAGGATGGCGGCAACGGCAACGGGATGGGTAAAGTAGGGCTCGCCGGAATGGCGGAACTGCCCTTCATGCATCTGCTGGCCGAATTCATAAGCCTCGGCGATGCGTTCAGCGTTTGTCTTTGGGTTATAATTGCGGACCAGCGCAATCAGGTCGTCAGCAGAAATCATCCGGTCCGCACCTTCATTTTGAGGGCTTACCCCTGCCCTTGAGCCTCCATCAGAGCGCGCAGGAGTTTTTCTTCCGACATGTCATCTTCGGCAGGTTTTTCTGATTCAGCACCCATCAGAAGAGCCATCTGATCTTCTTCCGGCTCATCAACCTCGATCTGGGTCTGGTTGGCTTCGATCAGACGCTCGCGCAGTTCATCCGCGCTCTGGGTTTCGTCGGCGATTTCACGAAGCGAGACAACGGGGTTCTTGTCGTTGTCACGGTCCACAGTGATCGGTCCACCGGCGGAAATCTCACGCGCACGATGGGCGGCAAGCATCACCAGTTCAAACCGGTTGGGAACCTTGTCTACGCAGTCTTCAACCGTCACGCGGGCCATGGAACGCTACTCCGTTGCTGAATCCATATCAGGAAGCGTTGTATCTAAGACCGTTTGAGCGCCTTGACAAGCAGGAAATAGCGCAAATCCACCAATCTACAAAGGTGTGACCGCGGCGATGTCTTCCGCTGGCAGCGCCTCGAGCATCTGCTGGACGGTCTGACCCAGAACCGGATGGTTCCAGTCCCGGGCCACATCGGCCATGGGCACAAGCACAAACGCCCGGTCCTGTAGGCGGGGATGGGGCAAAATCAGCTGCTCTGGCGCCTCTTGACGCTGCGCATCCGCAGGCAGGGTCAGCCAGCAATCGAAGGTGGCGGGATCGGGCAATAACTGATCATCGTAGCACACCAGATCCAGATCCAGCGTCCGCATCCCCCAGCGCTGCACCCGCTCACGACCGAATTCATGCTCGACCTCATGCAGAACCTCCAGCAGCTGCGCAGGTGTAAGGTCAGTCTCGATCAGAAGGGCGGCATTGACGTAGTCGGGGCCCGCACCCGGAGGGAAACAGGGGGTTTCAAAAAACCGGCTTTCGGCGCGAATCACCAACCCACAATCCGCGAGCGCCGTTATTGCATTGCGAAGTGTCACCTTGGGCCCTAGTCCGCTCAGATTGAGATTTGCGCCCATCGCGACAACTGCATTTGACGTGGTTTTACCCATTAATACCCCCATATTCGGCCAAATGCATACTTGCGATGCGCATTAAAAGCCCTAATTATAGGCACACCAGCACGCTTAATTTTACACCACTCACTCTTAAACGCGCAGCGGGCTGGATTATACCGGAAGGACCTATTTATGTTTTATAAGGACGAACGGCTAGCGCTGTTCATCGACGGCTCGAATCTTTATGCCGCCGCCAAAGCACTTGGCTTCGACATCGACTACAAGCTTCTGCGGCAGGAATTCATGCGCCGTGGCAAGCTTCTGCGTGCTTTCTACTACACAGCGCTGCTGGAGAATGACGAATACTCTCCGATCCGACCATTGGTTGACTGGCTGCACTATAATGGCTTCACCATGGTGACCAAACCGGCCAAGGAATACACCGACAGCATGGGGCGTCGGAAGGTCAAGGGTAATATGGATATCGAACTCACCGTCGATGCCATGGAACTCGCACCACGCGTTGATCATATTGTGCTGTTCTCGGGCGATGGGGATTTCCGCCCGCTGATTGCCAGCCTGCAACGTCAGGGCGTACGTGTTTCGGTCGTGTCGACCATCCGCAGCCAGCCGCCGATGATCTCGGACGAGCTGCGCCGCCAGGCCGACAACTTCATTGAACTGGAAGACCTGCGCGACGTGATCGGCCGCCCGCCTCGGGAAATGCCGACCGAACCACGCAGTGTTGCTGCCGCCGGCGGGCACTAACCCACGGCGTCACAATTGGGGATGAAATTAGCGCGGTCAGGGTATGAAACCCTGGCCGCGCTTCTTTAACTAAGGTTTGGTACTGAAACACCTAACGGCTATCAGTGATTCATGTCAGATCAATGACGCCGCCCTGTCTGGACCAAGGCCGTGAAAAGACCTACCTGTGGCGCAAGGAGACAGCGACATGACCAAGCCGCCATTGACTTTGTACTTGGCCGCGCCGCGCGGGTTCTGCGCGGGCGTGGACCGCGCCATCAAGATCGTCGAGATGGCGCTACAGAAATGGGGCGCTCCGATCTATGTTCGGCACGAGATCGTCCACAACAAATTCGTGGTAGACGGGCTGCGCGCCAAAGGGGCCGTGTTTGTCGAGGAGCTGGACGAATGCCCCGATGACCGGCCAGTGATCTTCTCGGCTCATGGGGTCCCCAAATCCGTCCCTGCCACCGCTGCCCAGCGCGAGATGATCTATGTCGATGCCACCTGCCCCTTGGTCTCGAAGGTTCATGTCGAGGCACAGCGCCACTCGGACAATGGCCTTCAGATGATCATGATCGGCCACAATGGACACCCCGAGACCATCGGCACCATTGGACAACTGCCCGAAGGTGAGGTGCTGTTGGTCGAAACCGTCGAAGATGTCGCCACGATTCAGGTCCGCGACCCGGATCAGTTGGCCTTTGTCACCCAGACCACCCTGTCGGTCGATGACACCAAGGATATCATCGCAGCGCTTGAAGAGCGTTTCCCCAAGATCGTCGGCCCGCACAAAGAAGACATCTGCTACGCCACCACCAACCGGCAAGAGGCCGTGAAAGCCGTTGCGCCAAAAGCGGATGCGCTGCTGGTGGTGGGTGCGCCGAACTCGTCCAACTCCCGGCGATTGGTCGAGGTCGCCTCGCGCGCCGGATGCAACTATGCGCAGTTGGTCCAACGCGCCACCGATATCGACTGGCGCGCGCTTGAAGGGATTTCAAGCATTGCCATCACTGCCGGGGCCTCAGCCCCTGAGGTACTGGTGAATGAGGTCATCGACGCGTTCAGCGATCACTACGAGGTAACCGTCGACCTTGTTGAAACCGCCGTCGAAAACGTCGAGTTCAAAGTCCCCCGCGTGTTGAGGCAACCAGCATGAACGGCGTTCCCAAATCCGCGCTCTATCTGGGGTTGGCGGGGCTGATCCCGTTCATTTGGGGGGCGCTGACTTATCTGAACTCGGACCTGCACGATCTGGGCATGCGCGAGCTGGGCTCTCGTTTCGTAGGGCCTTACATCCAGCTGTTCTATGGCTCGGTTATCCTGAGTTTCATGTCCGGTGTCTTGTGGGGCTTCGCCACCAAGACCTCGGGCAGCAAGGCGACTGTGGGCTATACACTGTCGGTCCTTCCCGCCCTTTGGGCCTTCTTCATGACAGGCGGCGGGCCGATCGGCACCGGCACCAATCTGATGATCGGCTTTGCCGGGCTTTTGGTGCTGGACGCCCTGTTCTGGTATTGGGGTCTCGCGCCACGCTGGTGGATGCGATTGCGTATCCTGCTGACGGCCATCGTGCTGCTGTGCTTGGCCGTCGGAGTGTATCTATGAACGACCGTGAGACGATCTCAGTCTATGACGAACAGGCCGCGCGCTATGCCGACCTGACCGATGAGGCCAACACCGAGGATCCGCAACTAACCCGTTTCATTCAGGCCGTTCCAACAGGTGGTAAGGTGTTGGATCTGGGATGCGGCCCGGGTGCCTCGTCAGTGATCATGGCGCAGGCGGGGCTGGAGGTTGAGGCAATGGATGCCTCGGCCGAGATGGTCCGGTTGGCCTCGGCCCATCCTGGCGTGTCCGCCCGCCAGGCGGCGTTCTCGGACCTGCAGGACGAGGATGTCTACGACGGCATCTGGGCCAATTTCAGCCTTTTACACGCCAAACGCGCGGATTTCCCGAACCATTTGGCAGCCATTCACCGGGCGTTGAAACCCAAGGGCGTCTTCTATATCGCCATGAAGCTGGGACAGGGTGAAGGGCCGGATCGTTTGGGGCGCTTCTACAGCTATTATTCCGAGGAAGACTTGAAAACCTATATTCAAAAGGCGGGCTTTACCGTCACCGCACGACGACTTGGCAGCGGCACCGGGCTGGATGGCTCGGTCTCGGATTGGATTGGGCTTGCCGCCCATGCCTGAGCTATTTGCCTATACCGATGGTGCCTGTTCCGGCAATCCCGGCCCCGGCGGCTGGGGCGTGCTACTGCGCGCGATGCAGGGGGACTCGGTCCTGAAAGAACGGGAACTCAAGGGCGGTGAGGCCGAGACCACCAACAACCGGATGGAACTGCTGGCCGCTATCAGCGCGCTGGAGGCGCTGGAGCGCGCGTCCAAAATCACCGTTGTGACCGACAGCGCCTATGTGAAAAACGGCGTAACGGGATGGATTTTCGGGTGGAAGCGGAACGGTTGGAAAACCTCGAACAAGAAACCCGTCAAGAACGTCGACCTGTGGCAGCGGTTGGACGAGGCGCAGGGTCGTCATGACGTGACATGGGAATGGGTCAAAGGCCATGCGGGTCATCCCGAAAACGAAAAAGCGGATGAACTGGCCCGTGCGGGCATGGCCCCCTTCAAACCCGCAAAGGCGCAAGAGTGAGCGCGCTTGCCCTGCTGGACTATGCCTCGGTTCTGGTCTTTGCGCTAACCGGGGCGCTGGTGGCCAGCCGGGCGCAGCTTGATCTGGTGGGCTTTGCCTTCATCGCCTGCCTGACAGCGGTCGGAGGCGGCACCGTGCGGGACCTGCTGCTAGATCGTCATCCCATCTTCTGGGTCGGCCAACCGGACTACATCCTGATTGCGGTCGGGGCCGCTGTTCTGGTGTTTTTCAGCGCGCATCTGGTCGAAAGCCGCTATAGCTGGCTGATCTGGCTGGACAGTTTCGCTTTGTCCATTGCCGTTGCTGCGGGAACCGGAGCAGCACTTTCGCTGGATCAATCCGGCATCATCGTGGTGCTGATGGGCGTAACCACCGGATGTCTGGGCGGATTGATGCGCGATGTGGTCTGTAATGAAGTCCCTCTGGTGCTTAAACAGGGTGAGCTTTACGTCTCATGCGCTTTTGCAGGTGCCTTGACGGCGGTGGTCGCGACACGCCTTGGGCTCGAAGGCTTGCCCGCGCTGGCGCTATGTGCTGCGATCTGCTGGGCCTTGCGCGCCGGATCGCTTATCTTTGGTTGGAGGCTTCCCGTCTACAAAGCCCGCCCGCCGCGCCAATAGGGCGTGTAAAGACCGCAACAAACCGAAGGCCCGCTTGTGAAACCTGCCTTGTCCTTGCTCGCCGCCAGTGCGCTTTGCCTCGCCTCTTGCGCGGAACCCTACAGCCCGACGCAATTCGTGGCCCAAGGCGATCAGATCGTCGTCACCGGAGCCATCGACCACACCACCCTTGGTGCCTTTCGTGCAGTGGCCGCCGACAACCCGCAGATCAAAACGCTTCTCCTGCAAAACATCGAAGGATCGGTGGATGACGATGCTAACGTGATCTTCTCGCGTGAGGTGCGCAACCGGGGTTTTGACACGGTGGTGCCGTCCGACGGCATGGTCGCCTCGGGCGGGACGGACCTGTTTCTGGCGGGCAACAAACGCACCTTGAAACCGGGCGCTTGCGTCGGCGTTCATAGCTGGGGCGGAGGGGGCATCATCGCCACCGAACTGCCCGAGGACGACCCCGAACACGACCGATATCTGGACTATTATGACGATATCGGCGTGGCCGAGGATTTCTATTGGTACACACTAGAAGTCGCCGCTGAGGACGAAATGCACTGGATGACCGCCGCCGAAGCCAACAGCTACGACATGGCCACCACGCGCGTCGCGCGGCTGGGGTCAACTGCGACCTGCGACGCGCGCTGAACTCAGCGCGACAGCAGCCGCGCGCCGATCTCTTTGACGAATTTCGCAGCCACCATTGCGGTCATGCCATACGGGTCGCGATGGGGGTTAAGTTCGACAATATCCGCGCCGACCAACTGCCCCTCGAACCGATGGATCAGGTCAATCACCTCACGCGTGCTGAGCCCACCGGGTTCGTGATGTGACACACCCGGTGCAAAGGCCGGGTCCAGCGCATCCAGATCCAGAGACAGGTAGACCGGTCCGTCAAAGCTGATCTCCAGATCGGGACGCCAATTGCGCATGTCGATCACCTCGACCCCGAACTTGTCCGCCTGCTCCTGCTGGTGCTTGTTCATGGTACGGATGCCGACCTGCACCAGACGTTTGACCTTGCCGGTCTCCATCACCCGCGCGAAAGGGCAGCCATGGCCCAGAGGGCCGATATCCTGGGTGTCATAAAGGTCGGGATGCGAGTCGATATGCAAGATGTTCAGCCCCTCATACCGCTCGGCATGGGCCTTGATCAGCGGGAAAGCGACCGAATGATCGCCGCCCAGAGACAACAGCCGCGCGCCGGTCTCGATCCGTTCGGCCGCCTCGCCCTCAATACGGTCGATGGGCTCCTGCCCGCGCATCTCGAACACATCCAGATCACCGGTATCCTTGAACCGACCCGTGGCCCCCAGATCGGTGCCATCCTCGGCCGTTAAGTTGGCCGCACCGGAATGCAACGCCTCGCGAATGCGACCAGGCGCAAAGGCCGGACCCTGTAGAAACGAGGAATGCAAATCCAGTGGAATGCCCATGAGGGCAACATCACCAGCGTTCAGATCATAAGACATGGGTCACCTGCTTTAAAACTCGGCTTGATCTGGCGGCGACCCAAGGGAAAGGTCAAGCCTTAGCGGCGCTTTAAACTCTGCCAGATCCAGATCACCAGCAACGCGCCCAGCACCGCCCCTACAAAACCGGACAACCAGCCGGAAACGGTGATCAGTGCACGCAACAGGAATCCGCCGACCAGAGCACCAACAATACCGATCAGCATGGTAGTGGGGATGTCAGCCTCGATCCGCATCAGGCGGGTGGCGAGGAACCCTGCGGCGGCTCCGATCACGATCAGGGCGACAACGGACATGTCATCGCCTCCAATGGGTCGGCACGATGATTAGCGCACCGATTGAGGATAGAACCGCGTCCAGCCCAGGCGGGCCAAAGCTTATGCCGAACATGATGCGGACGAAGTAGAACAGGAATGCTCCACCGACGCAGATGATGATGGATTGAAGGTAACCGTTATGGGTGAATTCCGTCTTCTCAGAGAGATAGCCGACTATCCCGGCAATCACGACGGTGCCCATCAGGACCATGAACATCTGTCTCTACTCCGACGTCAGGCGGGTGCCGACCGGGATGGGCCAACCCCGCAGAAAGGTTTCCCTATCCTGCGCGCCTTTGCCTGCCCGTTGCAAGCGCAACAGTTCAACCGCGCCCTGCCCGCAGGCGACATGCAATTCGGGTGTCAGTACCTCTCCCGGAGTACCCCGCCCCTCGGCCACGCGCGAGGCCAGCAGCTTGAGGCGCGCGCCCTCCATCTCGGTCCACGCTCCGGGAAAGGGCGACAGGGCCCGGATCTGGCGGTCGACCTCAACCGCGGTACGGGACCAGTCGATCCGCGCCTCGGATTTGTCGATCTTTGAAGCGTAGGTGACGCCCTCTTCGGGTTGTGGCTGGGGGGTGAGGTCCGGCAGTTGAGCCAGCGCGTCAGTGATCAACGCGGCCCCCATTGTCGAGAGCCGGTCATGCAGTTGAGCTGTGGTTTCCTCAGGTTCAATCGGTGTGGCCTGACGCATCAGGACGGGGCCGGTGTCCAAACCCGCCTCCATCTGCATGATGCAGATCCCGGTTTCCGCGTCGCCCGACATGATCGCGCGATGGATCGGCGCGGCCCCGCGCCAGCGCGGCAACAGGCTGGCGTGGATGTTCAGGCAACCCTGTGCGGGTGCGTCCAGAATGGCTTGCGGAAGAAGCAGGCCGTAGGCGACGACCACCGCCACATCCGCGTTCAACGCGGCAAACGCGGCCTGTTCCTCGGGCGATTTCAGCGAGACTGGATGCCGGACCTCTAGCCCCAACGCCTCAGCCCGCGCATGGACAGGCGTCGGGCGGTCCTTCTTACCCCGACCAGCGGGGCGCGGGGGCTGGCAATAGACGGCGGCGATCTCATGCCCCGCATCGACCAGAGCATCCAATACCGGGACTGAGAAATCGGGCGTACCCATGAAAATTAGTCGCATGTTCCGCTCCGGTACGGTTTCCGGGTGCCGGGCTGAAGCCCGACCTACCCCTGTTTCTTGGCTTTGCGCAGCAGCATGTCGCGTTTGACCTTGCTGAGGCGGTCGAAATACATCCGGCCGTTCAGATGGTCGATCTGGTGCTGCACACTGGTCGCCTCGATCCCCACGAAATCGCGGCGGTCAATGATGCCCTGTTCGTTCAGGAATTTGACGGTCACGGCCCGAGGGCGCTTTACCTTGGCCGACACGCCCGGCAGATTCGGGCTGGCCTCAACATGTTCGCGCAACTCGACCGATCTGTGCAGGATTTCCGGGTTCGCCAGTCGCACCACGCGGCCCCGCTCGGTCGAGCCATCAACGACCGCCAAACGCAGCATCACCCCGATCTGAGGCGCGGCGAGGCCAACGCCGGGCATCGCCTCCATCGTGTCAATCATATCGTCCCAGATAGCCCGGATTTCATCGGTGATCTCGGGCACATCTTCGGCCTTGGTCCGCAGGCGTTTGTCCGGCCATGGCAGGCAGGTGCGGACACTCATGTGCGGGCCTTCTCGCGCTTGAGCTTTTGCATCTTGCGCGTGATCATCTGCCGTTTTAGCGGCTTGAGGTAGTCGATGAACAGCTTGCCATCCAAGTGGTCGATCTCATGCTGCACGCAGGTGGCCCAGAGCCCATCAAATGTTTCCTGCTGCGCGTTGCCGTTCTGGTCCATCCAGGCCACGTCGACGACCTTTGGGCGCGTGACCTCGGCATATTGATCCGGGATCGACAGGCAGCCTTCTTCGTAGACGTTAGTCTCATCCGACGAGGCAACAACCTCGGGGTTGAACATGACCAGAGGGCGGGGGGCCTCGCCCTCTTCCTTGACGCAATCGAGAACGATCAGGCGATCCAGCACTCCGATCTGCGGCGCAGCCAGACCAATGCCGGGCGCGTCATACATGGTTTCCAGCATGTCATCGGCCAACTTGCGCAGATCATCTGTCAGGTCGGCAACTGGGGCGCAGAGTTTTTTTAGGCGAGGATCGGGATGGATCAAAATAGTGCGTTTCATGAGGCTGATTTAGGGCATCCCGCCCGTCGCCGCAACGCCCCCCTTGCACCCGCCCGATTTGTAGTTAGCTTTCGCCTCGACAGATGGAGCAGACATGACTTTCAATACCCCAACCGACCGCCGCGGCACCCACAGTTCAAAATGGGACAAGATGGAGCAACTCTACGGCGTATCCCCCGATGATGGGCTGGCGATGTGGACGGCTGATTCCGACTATCAGACCGCGCCTTGCGTGATTGATGCGGTGCGCCGTGCAGCTGAGCATGGGGTCTTCGGCTATTCGTGGAAACACCCTGAATATCTGGCTTCGGTTCAGTGGTGGATGCAAACCCGCCATGCCTGGCAAATCGACACCGATTGGGTGCTGACCTCGCAAGGTTTGGGCAATGCAATCGCCCTCTGTCTGGATGTCTGGAGCGAACCGGGCGATGGCGCTGTGATCTTCACGCCCGTTTACCATGAGTTTGCCCATAAGGTGAACAAATCCGGACGCCGCGTGGTGGAATGCCCGCTGGTGCGCGAGGGCGACAGCTACGCGATTGATCTGGACGACGCGCAGTCGCGTCTGGTTGGGTCGGAGAAGCTGCTGCTGTGGTGTTCACCGCAAAACCCGTCGGGCCGGGTTTGGACGACTGAGGAGCTGCGCTCTGTGGCTGAATTCGCCGGGCGCAACGGGCTGATTCTGGTCTCGGATGAGATCCATCATGATCTGGTTTACCCGGGGGCGAAGTTCGTCCCAATGGATGTCGCAGCACCCGAGGCGCGGCCTTGGACCGTGACCCTTACTGCAGCGTCGAAGACGTTCAACATTGCGGGACAGCGCACCGGCAACATGATCATCCCCGACCCGAAGCTGCGCGCGGCGATGCGCCACCGGCTGGATACAATGGATTATGAACCAAGCGCCCTTGGCGTGGCCATGATCACCGCCGCCTATACGCCCGAAGGGGCGGAATGGGTGGATGCTCAGGTCGCGCATCTGGATAAAAACCGCCGGCTATTTGACACCACGATCGCCGAGATTCCCGGCCTTTGGTCGATGCCCCTACAGGCGACCTATCTGGCCTGGGTTGATTTCTCGGGCACCGGGATGAGCCATGATGAGTTTGTTCGACGCCTACGCAAGGATGCGCGCATCGCGACCTCGTCAGGCCCCGGGTTTGGTGCGGGCGGCGAGACTTTCGAACGCTTCAACCTTGCCACCCAACACGCCCGCGTCGAAGAAGCTTGCGTGCGGCTGAAGCAGGCGTTCGGGGATCTGCAATAGCAGATGCGCCTGCTGGCCCGGATCACGCTAGTCTTTCTGATCGCAGCCCTTGGCTGGATCGGCTGGCAGAGATACGGGCCGCGCCCTCCCGCGCCTGCCATGGCGCCTGACGCGGCACAGATCGATCACATTCTGATCGAAAAATCTGCCCGTCGCCTGACCGCAACGTTGGACGGCGCCATCGTACTGCAGAGCGAGATCGCACTGGGCTTCGCGCCAGAAGGAGACAAAGAGCAGGAAGGCGACGGTAAGACGCCCGTTGGGATGTTCACCATCGACCGGCGCAACCCGAACAGTGCGTTCCACCTGTCACTTGGGATCGACTACCCTCAACCCGAAGACATAGCCCGCGCACAGCAGCGGGGCATAGACCCCGGCGGAGATATCTTCATTCACGGGCAACCAAATGGCGTTGTCGGCCTCATCCTGCCCGGAGACTGGACGCTTGGCTGTATCGCTTTGTCCAATGACGAGATGGGACAGCTTTGGAGCCTGACTCCGACCGGAACGACCGTCGAAATTCGACCCTAGATCGCTATGCGTTTGATTTGAGGCGACATACGCTGCCTCTCCCTTCGGTCGAACGCGCCTTTCAATGGACTTGCCTCAGGTAAAACGCAAAACGCTTTAGTCCTCGTGCCCCAGCAGAGCAATCGGAGCATCTGGCGCTCGGTAGAAATCCAGCGGCGCCTTGTCGGAAGC
Organism: Ruegeria sp. ABV3_008; assembly: GCF_056161185.1. Taxonomy (NCBI): domain Bacteria; kingdom Pseudomonadati; phylum Pseudomonadota; class Alphaproteobacteria; order Rhodobacterales; family Roseobacteraceae; genus Ruegeria; species Ruegeria sp. ABV3_008. The sequence goes on from NZ_JBSWYP010000006.1 coordinate 214,311, forward strand.
CGCCGTGTTGCGCTTGAACTCATAGCGCATTTCGCCCGCCTCTTCCTCGTCCGCGACGATCAGGCATTGATACAGATGGTTCGCGCCGTCATGGATATCGACTAACCCGCGCAAACGCGGCGTGGTTTCAGCCTCAACTGTAAAGCCATTCTTCCACAATCTAAGAATTTTGAAGTAATTGTCGCCCATTTCCACCCGCAAACGGCTGGTCTTTTTCAAAGTGGCGATTCGCGCGGCCTCCAACTCAGCGCTCATTTCCTTGGAAACATAGGTACTCATCAAATTTCCCCCCTTCGATATCTCTTATTGTGGAGGCAAAACTGTAAAAATCCAGTGAAGCCGACCACATAACATCAAAGCGCCCACAGATGTTGCGCGCACATCTCAGGCCGGTGATGTGCGCAGGTGCAGGCTGTATGCGCGCGGGCTGTCATAGGAAGGCCGGGTTCTGCACCCTATCTTTGCCGAAACGCAGATACGGAGGACGCGAGATGGGCCTGCTGGTCGACGGAACCTGGCACGACACCTGGTATGACACCAAATCCACCGGCGGCGCATTCAAGCGCAGCGCCGCTCAATTCCGCAATTGGCTGACGGCTGATGGCAGCGCTGGCGCGTCCGGCAAAGGTGGCTTCAAGGCTGAACCGGGGCGCTATCACCTCTATGTCAGCCACGCCTGCCCCTGGGCTCATCGGACGCTGATCTTTCGGGAACTCAAAGGGCTCACCGATCTGATCTCAGTCTCGGTGGTGCATCCAGACATGCTGGACAAGGGCTGGAGTTTTGAAACCGATGATCATGGCGCGACCGGAGATGATCTCTACGGTCTGGACTACGCCCATCAGATCTATACCAAAGCCGACCCCGCCTATTCCGGCCGAGTTACGGTGCCAATCCTGTGGGACAAACAGCAGGAGACGATCGTCTCGAACGAAAGCTCGGAAATCATCCGCATGTTCAACTCGGCCTTCAACGAGATCACGGGCAACCGCGATGATTACTGGCCCGAGGCGATGCGCGACGAGATTGAAGAGGTCAACGCGCGGATCTACTCAGACGTTAACAATGGCGTATACAAATCCGGCTTTGCCACCTCGCAAGAGGCATATGATGCCGCCGTCCACCCACTGTTCGACACGTTGGACTGGCTTGAGGACCGGCTAGCCCAGAACCGCTATCTGATGGGCGACCGCGTGACCGAGGCTGACTGGCGTTTGTTCACCACGCTGATCCGGTTCGATCCGGTCTATCACCTGCACTTCAAGTGCAACAAACGCCGGCTGATCGATCACCCCAACCTCTGGGCCTATACGCGTGAGCTATATCAATGGCCGGGCGTCGCGCAGACCGTGAACATGAACCATATCGTGCGGCACTATCACTACAGCCACAACAGTATCAATCCGCACCGGATCATCCCGGTGAACCCGACGCTTGACTATCTTGAACCGCACGGACGGGATCAGCGCCCCGCTGCGTAGTGCTCTACCATCGCCGCCAGATCCTCGGGCGGGGTGCCGCTTTGCACATAGGCGCAGGCATTGGGACTGTGGGCAAAGATCGACCCGTCCGAGAAGAAGGTGGTGTTGGTGACAAAAATTACCCGCGCTTCAGGGCGGCGGTAGCTGGCGAAATCGGCTACGGCCAGCGCGCTGCCGGTTTCCAGAACCAGATCCAGCACGATTATCTCGAACTCAGAGCCATAGAGCGCCAGTATCGCGGCCTCTTGCCCGGCTACAAGCGTCACCTCGGCACCTTGCCGTTCAAGATGCCTTTTCCAAACCCGACCCAGATCGGGGTTACTCTCAACAATCAAAACTTTCATACTACAACCTCGGCACTTGGTGTGGTGAGTGGTGCCGACCCCCAAGACCCGTGATCACGTCATTTCCTTAACAAAGTGTTAACTCTGCCTGCTAACCGCCCTGAACAAGCGGATTTGCTTGTCAAAACGGCGAAAATCCGCTTGAAGCGGGGCGAATACGTCATTTGGGACATGCGGTGGGATGAACGATACCGAATTGAATCCTCGTGCGAAACGCGACCATGGTGGCGGTCTAGATGGGGCTATCGCGCAATATGGCGGCGCGCGTAGCGATTGGATCGACCTGTCCACCGGCATCAACCCGCATCCCTACCCGATCGCAGGGCTGTCCCCCTCGGATTGGACCGAACTGCCCGATCATGGGGCGTTCGAGCGGCTCAGCACAGCCGCCCGCCAGTTCTGGAATGTCCCGGCTGAGGCAGCGATCCTGCCCGCGCCCGGAGCTTCGGCTCTGATCGCGCGCATTCCCGCACTGGCGGCGCAAGGCCGGGTGCAGATAACGATGCCCACCTATAACGAACATGCCGCCGCCTTTCGGGCTCAAGGCTGGTCGGTGCAGGAAACCGGCCCTGCTGATGCGCGGGTGATCGTGCATCCGAACAACCCGGATGGCCGGGTGTGGCAGGCCAGCGACGCCACCGCGCCTTTGACCATCATCGATGAAAGCTTTTGCGACGTGACGCCTAGTGCCTCGCTGATCCGTCTGGCCGGACAGCCCGGCGTGATCGTTCTGAAAAGCTTTGGTAAGTTCTGGGGGCTGGCCGGGATGCGACTGGGCTTTGCCATCGGTGCATCGGAACTGATTGCCAGACTGAACGACCTGACGGGCCCTTGGTCTGTCTCGGGGCCTGCTTTGCGGGTCGGAACAAAAGCCCTGCAGGACACGGATTGGGCAAACGAGACCCGCGTGCGTCTTGAAGACGAGGCCACCCGGCTGGACGCCATGGTTATTGATAAACGCGCGCGGCTGGTCGGAGGCACAAGCCTGTTCCGCCTCTACGAGGTCGATGATGCAGCCCTCTGGCAAGACCGTTTGGCGCAGGCACATATCTGGAGCCGCATCTTCCCCTATTCACAACGCTATCTGCGCCTTGGCCTCCCTCCTGCACACGGGTGGGATCGGCTGGAGGCCGCGCTGTGAGCATACCCTTTCTGTTGGTCTGCGCGATGTGTCTGGACGCGGCATTGGGCGAGCCGGACTGGCTCTGGTCCCGCATTCGGCACCCTGCGGTGGTGATCGGCAATGCCATTGGATGGCTGGACAAACAACTGAATCACGGCACAGCACGGCGCGCCAAGGGCGTCTGTACGCTGGTCTTGTTGGTCACGGCGGCCTATGGTGTCGGCTGGGTACTGGCACAGCTGGGTGGAGTTGTGGAGATCCTGGTTTGTGCGATCCTGTTGGCGCAGAAGTCGCTTGTGACCCATGTCCGCGCCGTCGGCGAAGGGTTACACGCCTCGCTTGCTGAAGGGCGGGCGAAGGTGGCCATGATCGTCTCACGCGACACAAGCGACATGACCGAGGAACAGGTCGCCCGGTCCGCGATCGAAAGCGCGGCAGAGAACCTCAGCGACGGCGTTATCGCGCCCGCTTTTTGGTTTCTGGTGGCGGGCCTGCCAGGGTTGCTGGTCTACAAGGCCGTGAATACCGCTGACAGTATGATCGGCTACCGCACCGAGAAACACCGCGATTTTGGCTGGGCCTCGGCCCGGTTCGACGACCTGCTGAACCTGATCCCGGCGCGCCTGACCTGCCTGATGATCTTGGCGCTGTCAGGCCAATGGGCGCGCTGGAGGGATATCCTGCAGGATGTTCGCCGCCATATCTCGCCCAATGCAGGCTGGCCCGAGGCCGCCATGGCCCGCGCGTTGGACGTCGCACTGGCCGGGCCGCGCAGTTATGACGGGCAGTTGCGCGATCTGGCCTGGGTCAATGGCGATGCGCGCCGTCTAATCGGCACGGAAGAGGTTTTCCGCGCATGCGACATGCTCTGGCGTGTCTGGGGGCTTGCGCTTGGCCTCGTCTCAGTGTGGGTTGGGATCAACGTGATCTTCTAAAGGACGCCCCATGCGCTTTTTGTCCGGCCTCGTCGCCGCCGCCCTGTTCGCCTCGCCCGCCTTTGCGCAATGTGGCGGAGGGTTCAATGCCTTCGTCAAAGGGTTGAAGGCCGAGGCCGTTCAGCAAGGGTTCGACAAACCGACTATCGACGCCTTCTTCAAGGGCGTCCAGCAGGACAACGCCGTTCTGAAAGCCGACCGCGCGCAAGGGGTGTTCCAGAAACCCTTCATCGACTTTTCACGCCGACTGATCTCGCAAAACCGGATCGACCGGGGCAAGGCTATGTCGCAGAAATACGACGCGGTCTTCGACCGGATCGAGAGCGAATATGGTATCTCACGCGGGGTCCTGCTGGCCTTCTGGGCGTTCGAGACCGACTACGGCGCGTTTCAGGGCGATTTCAACACCCGCAATGCTCTGGTCACGCTGGCCCATGACTGCCGCCGCCCCGAGTTGTTCCGACCCCAGATCTTCGCTGCCATCGAGCTGTACAGTCAGGGAAATTTCGACCCCGCCCGCACTACTGGTGCCTGGGCCGGAGAAATCGGCATGGTTCAGATGCTGCCCCGCGACATACTGGAAAACGGCGTGGATGGGGACGGGGACGGCAAAGTCTCGCTGAAAACCTCGGCCCCGGATGCGCTGATGTCAGGCGGCAAGATGCTATCCCATCTGGGTTGGCAACCGGGCCAGCCCTGGCTGCAAGAGGTGACAGTGCCGGCGCAGATGGACTGGTCGCTGTCCGGGCCGGGCAAACCTCGTGCAGTGTCTGACTGGCAGGCTATGGGTGTGCAGGCCCGCAGCGGCTCGTTGGCCAACCTGCCTGCCTCGCTGATCCTGCCGCAGGGGCACAAGGGGCCGGCCTTTCTGGCCTATCCGAATTTCGACGTCTATTTCGAATGGAACCAGAGCTTTGTTTATGTCCTTACGGCGGCCTATTTCGGCACAAGGCTAGAAGGCGCGCAGATCTACGACGCGGGCAATCCTGCGGCAGGCCTGAACGGCGCACAGATGAAGCAATTGCAGAGCAAACTGCAATCGCGTGGCTATGACGTGGGCAAAATCGACGGGATATTAGGGGCTGGTACTCGGGCCGCAGTACAGGCGGAGCAGGCGCGTTTGGGCCTGCCTGCGGATGCCTGGCCTACGGCTGACCTACTGAACAGACTCTAGGACGAGCGCCCCACTGCTGGCTGAACAGAACGTCAGCAAGTGGGGCGTAATGGGCCATTTTCCACCGGTCCGATTTTGTCCCAAAGCCTGTTCGGGGTATGATTTCCTTATCCATTGCGAAGGAGTTCATTGATGAATATTGAGATACTTCAGCCCCAACCCTTCGACATCGTCGGCCAGACAATCATGATCGCCGGCAACGCCGTTGGCTTTGAAGGACACCTTTCCATCTCGGTCACCGAAGGTCATGTGGAATTCAATGGAGCCGCGACGGCTGGGGCAATTGCGCTTCGCCAGTTTCAGGCCACGCTGGAAGTCCCTGACAATCCGAATTTCCAACTCGACCGTCTGATCCTGACGGTCAAGGATGATAGCGCCGGTGGTGAGGGCGGGATTCCGACCGTCCATGTTCCGATCTTTTACGGTCCGCGCATTCTGCCGGGATATGTCGGGTATCGAAACTACACCGTCGCGCCGGGAGATACTCTGACCGCGATCTCTGTATCGCAATACGGCAATGCCGGGCAGGTCTCGGTGATCCAAAGGGCGAACGCGCATTTTATCAGCGACCCGAATGTGATTTTCCCCGGTCAGGAGTTGAGGATTCCGATTGTCTGATCGCGCGTGAGTAGCGGCAGACGGCTATTGCGCTTCGGATCTAACTGGATACCGATCACCCTTTTGATCAATCAGAATCAGCCGCTCACCACTTCGCACATAGAGATCACACCGGCTGAACCCGTTACGATAGGCGATACAGACGCTGCCATCCTCGGCAATGGAATAGGTGCCAAAGGCGGATTCTCCGCTGGCGTAGGTGTAGGAATAGGCCCCTCCGGCCGAGTATTTTGACTGACCGTCGTCAAAAAAGGTCAAGGTTCGGCCTGCCAAACCGTTCAGCTCTTCAGAGGTCAAAGGCACGTCTCCGGGCTTTACGGCCCATTCGGCGGCATAAAGCGGGGTGGCGGAGAGCAGGGCAAGCAGGAAGAAACGTATCATACCGCCACCCTAGCCCGAAGCGTCGTGAAACAGGCATAACGTTGCGGTGAGGGGGTCAGGCGACCATCTGCTCGGCTTTTTTCAGATCGACCGAGACCAGTTGGCTGACGCCCTGCTCCTGCATGGTGACGCCGAATAGCCGGTCCATCCGCGCCATGGTTACTGCGTGGTGGGTGATGATCAGGAACCGTGTGTCGGTCTGCCGGCACATCTCGTCCAGCAGGTCGCAGAACCGGGTGACGTTGGCATCGTCCAGCGGCGCGTCGACCTCGTCCAGCACGCAGATCGGGGCCGGATTGGCGAGGAAGACGCCAAAGATCAGCGCGGTCGCGGTCAGGGTCTGTTCCCCACCCGACAGCAGGCTGAGGGTCGAGAGTTTCTTGCCCGGCGGCTGGCACATGATCTCAAGGCCCGCATCCAGCGGATCGTCGCTTTCGACCATGACCAGATTGGCCTCGCCGCCGCCGAACAAATGCTTGAACAGCATGGCGAAGTTCGAATTCACCTGTTCAAACGCGGTCAGCAGACGCTCACGCCCTTCGCGGTTTAGACTGGCAATGCCGCTGCGCAGGGCTTTGATTGCCTCTTCCAAATCAGCCTTTTCGCTGTTTAGAGTATCGAACTCCTCCTGAACCTCTTTGCTGTCCTCTTCGGCCCGCAGGTTCACCGCACCCATCGCGTCACGCTGGCGTTTGTGGCGATTGACTTCGGCCTCCAGCGCGTCGGCGGCGGGCATCTGATCGGGGTTCACGTCCAACTGGTTCAGCAACTGGTTCGGGGTCAGCTGCTGATCCTCGGCAATCCGTTCCGCCGCAGCCGTGACGCTTTCCTTGGCCGCATCACAGCGCGCCTCGGCCGCCGCACGGGTTTCACGCGCCTCCGAGGCCAGACGTTCGGCTTCGCGCTCGGCCAGAACCACTTCTCGCTGCTGGGTTTCCGCCTGAGCCAGCTTGTCGGCCGCTTCGGCCCTGCGGGCTTCGGCGGCTTCGATCATCTCATTCAGCTCTTCCCGCGCTTCGGCGATCTCGGCGGGCGCAGCCATGGCCTCAGAGAGTTCCTCCTCGGACCCCTCCTTGCGGTCGGCCAGTTCAGAAATCCGCTTTTCGGCGGTCTCCAACCGGTGCTTCCAACCGCTGAGGTCTTTCGTCACCTCCTGGCTGCGACGTGTCCGAGCCTCACCCTCGCGGCGCAGTTCATCATGGGTCGAGCGGTGTGTCAGCATGGTGATCCGCGCGGCCTCGACCGTTTGCTTGATGTCTTCAACCTGCGCACGGGCACTGTCGAGGTCGCCCAGTTCGGCCAGCGCCGCTTCGGCTTCACGCAGTTGCGCGCGGGCAGACATGGCGTCGTCTTTGTGGCGATCCACAGACAGGGTCAGAGTTTCCAGCTTACCCTGCGCCAGATTGCGATCCGCTTCGGCGCGCGACAAGGCGCGGGCGGATTCGGCCATCCGCTGATCGGCAGCGCGGCGTGCCTCACGCGCGCGACGGTCGGCTTCGGTGACATCGGCCAATTGCTGCGACAGGGCCTCATGCGCGGCGCGGGCCCCTTCGGCCTGTGCCTCGGTGCGGGCGAGTTCCTGTTTTAGGGCTTCCAGCTTGTTCAGCTGCTCCAATCGCAGGGCGGCAGCGCTGGGGGCATCTTCGGCCCAGGCGCGGAATCCGTCCCAGCGCCACAGATCACCCGAACGCGACACCAGCCGCTGCCCCGGTTTCAAGGACGCCTGCAACCGCGCGCCAAGCTCTGCATCCACCAAGCCGATCTGCGCGATCCGGCGGCTGAGGCGATCTGGCCCCGAGACATGCAGCGCCAAAGGTTCGGCCCCTTCTGGCAGAGGCTGATCCGCGTCGTAGCCCGCGACCTTAACCCAACCCGATGGCCCATCGCCCTCAACCAACGGCGCGCGCAAGTCGTCGGCCAAAGCCGCCCCCAGCGCCTTTTCAAAGCCCGGCGCGACGCGCAGCAGGTCCAGCACCTGCCCGCCTTCGGCGGTGTCCCGTTCGACCAGCTTGGCCAGCGCGGTGGTTTCGGCCCGGATGGCCCCCAACTCGCCCTCGGCCTCGGAGCGTTGGGCCCGTGCCTCGGCCTCACGCGCCTGCGTCTCGGTCCGCATCTCATCAGCGGCAGCCAGCGCTTCCTCGGCCGCTTCGGCAGCCTCGCGAGCCTCTTCCTCACCCTCTTGCGCCGCCTCAAAAGCGTCATCCGCGCGCGTCAGGGCAGACTTGGCTTCGTCCACCGCCAGCCGCGCTTTCTGCTCTTCGCCCTCAGAACGGGCTAGGGTCTTGCGGCTGTCCTCAACCAATCGCTGCGCAGACTGGTGGCGTGCGACCAGGCGGGCCATATCCTCGGTCTGTTGAGACAGGTAGTCTTCGCGTTCCTGCAGGATGGAGGCCGCTTCGCGCGCCACATTAGCGGCCTCGGTAACCTTCTCATCATGACCTTCCGCGGCCTTGATCAACTCGCGGGCTTCCCATTCCAGGCGCTCGATCATTTCGCCCGCATCGCGGTTCAGACCCGTTTCACGTTCGATATCGTTGCCGAGTTGCTGAATGCGGTTGGTCAGCGTTTCAATGGTCTGGCGCGCGCGAGTTTCCTGATCCGAGAGCTGATCGCGCTGCACTTGCTGGCGTTGCAGGACGGCGGCGGCGATGGCCTCTTCTTCGCGCAGGGGAGGTAAGGTTTCCTCGATCTCGGCGCGTTTGGCGGCGGCTTCCCGGGCGGCAGCCTCGGCGCGTGAAGCTTCGGTGATCCGGTCGCGCAGTTTGTCTTCGGCAACCTGGCGGGCGATATCGGCCTCTTTCCAGCGCCGATAGAGCAACATCCCCTCAGCCTGCCGCAACTGTTCCCCAATCTCGCGGTAGCGGGCCGCCTGACGGGCCTGACGAGCCAATTGCGCAAGTTGGCCGCCCAATTGTTCCAGCACGTCATCGACACGGGTCAGGTTGGCCTCGGTGCCCTTCAGCTTCAACTCGGCCTCATGCCGTCGCTGATAGAGGCCCGAGATCCCGGCAGCCTCTTCCAGAATGCGACGACGGGCACGGGGTTTGGCGTTGATCAGCTCGGCAATGCGGTTCTGCCCCACCAGCGCGGGCGAATGCGCCCCGGTCGAGGCATCGGCAAACAGCATCTGTACATCGCGGGCACGCACATCCTTGCCATTGGTCTTGTAAGCGCTGCCCACGTCGCGGGTGATGCGGCGGACGATTTCCAACTGGTCGCTGTCATTGAAGCCCGAAGGCGCCAGACGTTCCGAGTTGTCCATGGTTAGGACCACCTCGGCAAAGTTGCGCGCGGGTCGCGTAGCCGCCCCAGCGAAGATCACATCCTCCATCGCGCCGCCGCGCATGGATTTGGGGCGGTTTTCACCCATCACCCAGCGCAGAGCCTCAAGAAGATTGGATTTGCCGCAGCCATTGGGACCCACCACACCAGTCAACCCATCCGCAATGATCAGATCGGTCGGATCAACAAAGCTTTTGAAGCCGGTCAGTTTGAGTTTGCTAAAGCGCAAAGGCGGCCTGTCCCATGATTCCTAATACAGGGAAGTCTGCGCAACGGATTGGGGCCGAGTCAACGAATATGCGCAGGATATGGGCAATGGACCCGAGTTATCCACAACATCTTGGCAGTTTCACGCGCAATGCGACGCGCGCTAGTAGGGCGTACATTCGAAGACCTGATAACCGGTCTCCCCAGAATAGCCGTAGTTGACGCATTCATAGGGCCGCAAAAGCAGCGCACCAAAGATCAGCTTTTCCCCAAGTTCCTGATCACAGCTCAGCACGCCCACCGTCACCGCCGCATCCCCCAGCACATCCATCAACGGACAGCCCGAGACCTGCGCCATGGCCAGCGCCGCACGGTCGCGAACCGGCCCCAAGCGCGGCGCGTATTGAGAGTTCACCCGCACCGCCTCGGCCAGTGGCCCGCGCACACGCACGTCAAAGACACTGCCATTCACCGCGACCCGCGTCGCAGGCAGATCACGGAAATGAGGCGAGCCACCCGAACAGGCAGCCAGCAGCAGGATAGGAAGTAAGCGCATCATGCTGCCGTTCTAACGGTGATATGGTTAACGAAGCCTTACCAATCGCCTGCGCGCAAGACCTGCCCAAGGCGTCGAATTCCCTCGCGGATGGTGTCCTCGTCCGAGTTTGAGAAACTCAGCCGAATTGTATTTTCACCACTGCCATCTGGGAAAAACGCCTGACCTGGAACAAAGGCCACTTTGACCGTGTCCAGAGCTCGGGCCAAAAGCGCAGCACCACTGGTCCCAGCGGGCAGCGTCGGCCACACGAACATCCCACCCTCGGGTTTTGTCCAGGAGACACAGTCGGGCATATGGGCCTGCAACGCCGCCAGCATGGCATCGCGGCGCGCGCGATAGGTCTGCCTAACTTTTGGGATATGGCCTTCGAAACAGGCCGTCGCCACCTGATGCACGGCCATTTGGTTGATCGTGGCCGAATGGAGATCCGCCGCCTGCTTCATCAGAACCAGCTGCGAGATGATAGGTTTGGCCGCCACAACCCAACCAACCCGCAACCCCGGCGACAGGGTCTTCGAGAAACTACCGCAATAGATCGTCCGACAGGCCTCGATCGACCCCTTCCGCGATTGCTCCAGCGCCAGAACCGGAGGGATTGGCGCACCGTCATAGCGCAGCGCCTGATAGGCCCCATCTTCGATGACCGCGCAGTCCAGATCCTCGGTCAGATCCAGCAGCGCCTCGCGCCCACGCAAATCGACAGTTTCACCCGTGGGATTGGAAAAGTCCGGCGAGAGATACGCGAATTTGACCCGTCCTGTGCCTGCGGCCTTTCGATATTCCTCGGCCCCTTGATTGCCGGGAATGTTGAGCCGGTCGAAGCGCGGCTCATAGGCATTGAACGCGGAGATTGCCCCCAGATAGGTCGGCCAGCCGACCAGAGCGGTATCGCCCGGCGACAGAAACAGCTTGCCCAAATAGTCCAGTGCCTGCTGCGAGCCCGAAGTGATCAGGATGTTGTCCATATCACACGCGACTCCGATAGAGACCATATGGTCGACAAGCCATTCGCGCAGCGGAGCATATCCTTCGCTCACCGAATATTGCAACGCTTGCGCCTGCCTATCTGGACCAAGGGCCGTCTGAAAGGCCTGCGCAAACGCGTCCGCCGGAAACAGGGCAGGATCGGGGATACCACCGGCGAATGAGATGATATCCGGCTGATCCAACAGTTTCAGCAACTCCCTGATCTCGGATGCCTTCATGTTCTGCGTCCGAGTGGCGAATAGCGGATTTGTAGTCATTGGGCTCCTCCGATCTCAATGCGCGCAGCCTATGCAGGCACTAAGTAAAGTCAATAATGCTGACCTAATGTTTCACACGATGTGAAGCCCTGTTCTTGAACCCGCACGCGCCCTGTGGTCATATGTTTTGACCAATTTCGGACGACCCTATGCCTTTTCAGAAAATTCAGACCGAGAAGCTATCGATTGCTGTGGTTCGGCAGATTGAGCTGCTGATCCTGCGTGGCATCCTACGCCCCAGCGAGAGATTGCCGTCAGAACGAGAACTGGCCGAGAGGATGGGAGTCTCGCGCCCGTCCCTACGCGATGCCATCGCCGAATTGCAGGAGCAGGGCCTACTGACCGCAAAAGCCGGGTCAGGGATCTATGTGGCCGAGGTGCTAGGATCTGCCTTTTCGCCAGCACTGATCCGGTTGTTTGGCAGCCATGAAGAGGCGGTGTTCGACTACCTCTCTTTCCGCCGCGACCTCGAGGGGCTGGCGGCCGAGCGTGCCGCGCGTCTGGGATCGACCAGTGATCTGAAGGTCGTTCAGGCGATCTTTGACCGGATGGAGGCCGCCCATGACCGCAACGCCACCCAAGATGAGGCGCAGCTGGACGCGGATTTCCACATGGCCATCATCGAGGCCAGCCACAATGTGGTCATGCTGCATATGATGCGATCGATGTACGACCTGCTGCGTCAGGGCGTGTTCTACAATCGCCAAATGATGTTCCAACAACGCGCAACCCGCGAAGCCATCCTCGACCAACACCGGGCGATTAATCAGGCGCTGCAACAGCGCGATCCCTTCAAGGCAAAGCAAGCTGTTGAAAAACATTTGAATTTTGTCGAAACGTGTCTCTTTGAGCAGCAAACCTCGAAACGAAATGACGAAATCGCAAAGCAAAGACTTCAACATCTACCGATGATGTGGCCCGATTGATGTAGAGCTACCAATTCCTAGTTCGCGCGTACGGCAGCAACAACCGTTGCTTCACTTTTTTGAATTTCAAAACCGTAAGCCTCCAGCTTTTCTAGTAATTGCTGAACGGTTTTCCCCTGATCGTAAAATACTCCAGGATGCAACTCCACAATCATTGCACGACAGTTGCTAAGCGCCGCTGCATCTTGGGAAATCAGATCGAACTCAGCGCCTTCAATATCACACACCAAAGAATACTCACCTTCAATGCACTCTTGTTGCATTAGCTGAGTCAATGTCATGGCTTGCACCGATATTCTTTCGCCACCGGTTCCGTTGTCCCGCCAGTCTTCAGCGACATGGCTACCGTGGGTACCGGAGGTGACCGTAAACGAGATACTATCTCTTCCAGAATAGTCTATCGCACAATTAACTAGCGCAAGTTTTCGACTAGGGTTGATAGCGAGCGCGTTTTCTCTGCATAGGTCTAAGAGTTTGGGGTTAGCTTCGACAACAACTTGGCGAGCGTCCTCGTTCAGTTTTCGATTCACAAGTCCTGAGACAATTCCATAGGATCCACCAAGTTCAACGACTGGGAGATCAGCAGGAAGATAGTCCTGCATCAAATTGCGCTCTGGTTGCTGATAAAACCCTTTGTAGAGGGCGTGGTACGCAGCAAAAGGAATATCTTCGGGGTAGCTGAATCGCATTCCGTCTATTTCAATGGTGTGCCCCGACAGTTTTGAACGAATTTTCTTCTTCGCTTTTTTACTCGGCCGAACAAAGTTTGGTCCGCGTTCAAATCCAAGGTAGCGATCTTTTCGCCCCTTACCTTCCAATGTACCAATGTCGACTGTTGCACATGTCGTGGTTACAGTCTTCGGCTTGAATGCGCGAGCATATTTTTCTTCGAACCTATTGCAAGATTCCTTGAACGCATCGTCAATCTTGCCTAGGCCCAAATGCTCCACTCGGAAATCGACGACGTAACAAGAGTATCCTCGCATTTCGGCCTGCGCAACGAGGTCTGTTCCATAGAGATGAAACCCCGTGAGATCATTCGAGAATGCAACGCGGGTGTTTTGGCGAACCACCATGAAGTTCTCATCAAGAGAATTCACCCTGGCTATTGGGTTCCTTTTCGTCCCTGCGACAACTGTGTTTCTTTCAGTCAAATAGTAAAAACGATCTTTGCCTCCAACTCCTGCGTTCCCTAAAACCGCCCAATTTGGATCCAACTCGCTAACTTGTGAAATTACTTCTCGCAACCTTGCGGGTCCATCTATTGCAAGGATATCCTGATGGCACAAAATCGCATACCGCCCTCGAGCCTGGTTTAGGGCCGCATTCAAACCAGCAAATCCATCACCAGTATTTTCCGCGCGATTGTCGACATAGAGAAACTCGCAAAATGTATCATCAAAACCCGCATTTCGCATTGAAACAATCATATTTTGGTATTGATCAGCGCTGGACACCAACGAACAGAACGAAAACTCCAACTCGTACCCGGTCTTTTTGGTTACGACAGACGCCTTCGGTATCGTTTTCATTTCTTTTCGTCCGTTTCCTCGCGCGACATGCGTCGCAGTTTGCACAAAGCAAGATTGTACTGAGCTCTGCCAGGCTGGTATCCAATGAAATCTGCCGACCAAATGTCTGCCTTGTTTGACACTTCGACAGAAGCAATAGTCCGGGCTTCGCTATTCAGTTTTTCCCAAATATCCTATTGCAGCCTTCAATTCGGCGGGCACATGTTTTACCCAAAAGTCAGGCTCATATCGCTCATACGCGTGACCACCCATTGGCAATTTTTTGTCAAGCAGTTCATACAACTCTGACGGGCAAGCTTCAAAGGCAAATTGAGCGGCGTCTTTCGGGAATGGAACCCTAAAATCTGGAAATCTTTCTGGCACAAATCCGGACCAAAAAATATCCTCGTTTATACCGGATTTCACAACCATTACCCTGGATTTCAGAAAAATTCGACAAATCCAATCAGCAATACGCACGAAACCAAGCTTAGAAAGCGTACCAAAAAACTTGGTCCGATTGATTATTTTCGTCGATTGCAACACCCTCAAAGCAGATTGAACGTGACGCAAACTGAACCCACCATTCAACGTCTTCAAGAGCTTCAATGGTCTGTGAGGCTCGCTATATCCTTTAAACATGGGTGCTCCGACAAATGCATAACCTTTTTGCACCCACTCCTCGACTTCATCCCTTAGAACAACCGCATCATGCTGACAGATCAAAATGTACTCGCTGTCCAAGAAGCGGCGAAAAAATGTCTCGCTTTTTAGTAGACTGTTGTAACCTTTGACACTTTCAAAGTGATTGCCTTCAAAGAGCTCCAAGAAAATTTCCTGTCCGACCGCTGGTGATATGACATCTCTCGTCTTTCGTAGCAAATCACGTTGACAGCGTGAACCAATGAGCACGACTCTATTTCTCGCCAACACGTCCAGATTGTGCTTGAGTACCTGAAGCTCAGCCGAACAAAGTTCACGATAGACCGGCACCACAACAGCACATGTACTGCTTACTGACTTGTTCAAGATCTATCTCCTAAGTCACTCTGTTTCAATGCAACCAGTAGGTACTATAGAAGTGTTGTTCTTTGGAAATACAGGGCGTCCGTAACGTTCGGTGTTGTTATGTTTCAGGCACCTCAACAGGTGCCTGAAACATTGGTCTTGCATGCTCTAGTGCAACTTAGCACCGACATCAGCAATGGCCGCGTCGATGAGCTTGTTCGCCTGCGTCGCAGTCATCTGTTTTGCCAGAACGGCGTTTGCGGCAGATACCGCTACCGAGATCGCCTGATCGCGAACTTCCTTCACGGCCGACGCCTCAGCCGAAGCAATCTGATCCTGCGCGGCCGCCAAACGGCGTGCGATGGATTTTTCCAGATCGACCTTGGCCTGTTCCGCTGCCAGAGCCGCATCGTCCTTGGCTGCAGCCACAATGGCATCTGCCTGGGTCTGCACTTCTCGCTGCTTGCGCTCATACGAGGCCAGCAGGCTGCGGGCTTCTTCATGCAGGGCGCGGGCTTCGTCGAGCTCGGACTTGATGCCCTCAGCACGGTTGTCCAGAGCGCCACCGATCATGCCGGGGACCTTGAAGTAGAACAGAACCGCGATGAAGACGATGAAGCCCAGAAGAACGACAAAGTCGGTGTTACCAAGCGAGAAGAACGGGCCTTTGGCCGCCAATGCGGGGCTGGCTGCGCCGAAGGTCAGGATAAGGGCAAGAGTGTTCCGCATGTCACTTATCCTTTCATCTGCGCGTCAACGGCACTGTTGATGGCTTTGGCATCTGCCTCGCCGCCCAATGCAGTCACCAGTTCAGCCGCCGTATCCTTGGCAACCACTTGAATGCTTTCCAGCGCACCGGCGCGGATGTCGGCAATCGCCTTCTCCGATTCAGCCGCCTTCGCAGCGATTTCCGCATCTGCCTTGGCAATCGCGTCATCCAGACCAGACTGGATTTCGGCACGGGCTTCCGCTGCGATACGCTGTGCCTCAGAACGGGCATCGGCCAGCGCCTTGTTATAGGCCTCTTCGGCCTCGACCGCCTTGGCCTTCAGATCTTCGGCCGCAGCCAGGTCATTTGTAATGGTCCCCTGACGCTCAGACAGGATTGCCGCGATGCGGGGCAGTGCCACGCGAGACAGGACCAGAAAGATGACGACCAGCGTAATGACCAGCCAGAAAATCTGGTTGGGGAACCAATCGAAGCAGAGCTGCGGCATCCCGATGGCAGAGCCATAGGAGTCGACGCACGAGCCAGCTACCTCTTCTGTAAGGGGTTCAGTCGCCATGATATCCTCCGTCGGAAACGTGTCTTTACAACAGGTGGGCCGCTATGGCTTGGGCCCACCTGCGCGTAAGGATCAGGTTCCGCAGATTATACGGCGAACATCAGCAGCAGCGAGACCAGGAATGCGAAGATCCCCAGGGCTTCTGCGAACGCGATACCGATGAAGAGTGTTGCGGTCTGCGAAGCAGCCGCCGAAGGGTTGCGCAGGGCGCCGGCCAGGAAGTTGCCTGCTACGTTGCCCACCCCGATTGCGGCTGCGCCGGAACCGATTGCTGCCAGGCCTGCGCCGATGTGTGCGAGATCGCCTTCCATGATGTATCTCCTTACGAATTGGAAGTTTCGATGTTGGGTGTTCGGACCTTAGTGCGACGGATGCAGCGCATCTTTCAGATAAACACAGGTCAGAATGGTGAATACGTAGGCCTGAATGAAGGCCACCAGGACCTCAAGACCATACATTGCGGTGATCGCCAGAACGGACACGGGCGAGATCACGGCAACCGCAGCGAAGCCTGCGAAAACCTTGATAACTGCGTGGCCAGCCATGACGTTACCGGCAAGACGAATGGAGTGGCTGACGGGGCGCACGAAGTACGAGATCAGCTCGATGATCGCCAGGATCGGGCGCAGTGCCAGAGGCGCGCTGGAAACCCAGAACAGACCCAGGAACGCGGCACCGTTTTTGACAAAACCCAGAACAGTTACGGTCAAGAACACAGCCAGCGCCAGCGGGATGGTGACCGCGAAATGCGAGGTTGTGGTGAACGAGGTCGGGATCAGGCCCAGGAAGTTGGCGCAGACAATGAACATGAACAGGGTCATGACATAAGGGAAGAACTTAACGCCTTCCTTGCCGCAGATGTCTTCCAGCATCTTGTAGACGAAACCGTAGGTCAGCTCTGCGATCGACTGCATACGCGTCGGAACGATTGCGCGCTTCGATGTGGGCAGAACCAGCAGCAGAACAACCGCGACGATCGCAAAGAACAGCCACAGGGTCACGTTGGTGATAGTGAACATGCCAACAGCGCCGTCTCCAAACAGCGGTTTGACGATGAACTGATCCATTGGGTGGAATACCAGGCTGCTGCCCTCTGCTGCGGTGGTCTCAGTTGCCACGTTCAGTCCCTCTCGTCCTTCTCGGCAGCCGTCGCCGCCATTTGTTTCTCTTGGGCCTCTTTCGCGCTGCGGAGCATAACCTTCACGCCCGCGACAAGACCCAGCAATGTGAACAGCACCAGAAAGATCGGGATTGTCCCGAGCAGGCTGTCCAGCCCGTATCCGATGCCAAATCCGATCCCCAGACCGGATACCATTTCGATGACCATCCTCCAGGCAAGCTCGCCTCCGGACACGTCAGCATCTGCACGTGGTTTGGGCTGTTTCGCCTTTTTCGCCGCGTCGATCTTGGCCTCAAGCTGCGCCATACGCTGCTTTTGGTCGTCATCGGTCACGGGCGTTTCCCTCGTACAGTCTTGAGGCTAGGTGCTAAGGGGCAAGGGGCGCAGAGTCAACGGGCTTGCGCGCCCGAATTGACGCAGGTTAATGCCTTGTTTTTAAAAAAATAAATCACCTATCCAAAATCGCTCAACTGCTAAGGCAAAGGCCAAAGCCAGGCAATCCGCCTAGAAAGCCATATTCAACCCTTTGGTTGATCTTTGACTTCCGCGCCTTGGCGCATCCGCCGAACAATGCGCCCATCAATCAGCAAAAGCCCGACAAGGATCGCTGCCATGCCAAGCAAATGCTCGGGGCGCAGGGCCTCTTGCAACACCCATGTTCCCAGCACCAACGCCGAGACCGGCGCGATGAGGGTAACGGTTGAAATGTTCGTCGGACCCACTTTGGGCAGCAGCCAATAGAACACGATGAACGCCGCCGAGGTCAGAACAAATCCGATCATCAGCAGAGACGCCCAGGTCTCAACCCGGGTGACATGGGGCAACCCCTCTTGCCAGAGGGCCAGCGGAGTGATTGCCAGTGTTGCTCCGGTTAGAGCCAAGGCAACCAGAACCACGGGCTGCATATCCCGGAACGCGCGCGCGAAGTTGACCGAGAAGGCATAGCAAACCGGAGCCAGCAGGATCAGCAAAATGGCCCAGAACTGGGAATCGGCCCCAGAGTGAAGAACCGGCAGCGACAGCACGACAATTCCCGCGAACCCACAGACCACGCCCAGTGACTTAAAGAAGGTTGCCCGCTCACCCCCCGGCCAGAAATGCGAGACGATGACAGCGAAGGCAGGCGTCGTTGCGTTCACGATACCCGCTACACCCGCGCCGATATGCTGCTGGCCCAGCGCATAAAACGCGAATGGCGCGGCATAGCTGAGCGCACCAAACCCCAGCAAGGCAATCGCGCGGTTGACTGACAGGCGTACGTTCAGACGGGCGCCAATAACGTAAATCCAGCACCCCAGTGCTCCGAAGCCGACCCGTCCCATGGACACGGACAGCGGCCCGAGTTCGCGCAGCAAAATGGCGTTGAACATGAAAGACATGCCCCAGCCGATGCCGAGGATACAGATCACCAGCCAGTATTTCAGCGGCATTGAGACACCCATTTGCAATTCACGGCGCAGCATCGCAATGGGCTGCAAATTGTCAAACCGGTTCCTGCGCATTAGGAACGTGACATGTCTAGCGATCTCGATACTGTTTTTGCCGCTTTGGCCGATCCGACCCGCCGCACCATCCTTGCGATGCTGCTAGAGGATGACATGGCCGTCACGGATGTGGCCGAACCGTTCGAGATGTCTCTGGCCGCGATCTCTAAACATCTGGTCATTCTGACCCGGGCCGGGCTGATCAGCCAGGAAAAACGCGGGCGGGTAAAATGGTGCAAGCTTGAGCCGGACGCCCTGCGCGCGGCCTCGGTCTGGATGCAGGGCTTCGGGCAGTTCGAACCCGTCAATCTGGACGCGTTCGAACGGTTCTTGGAAGTCGAGCTACCGTCGGGAGACGACCCCTAAGTCATCTGACCACGAAGACCGACATTTTTGAATGCTGCGCCAGTTTCCCGGCGTGGCTCGTGAAGATGTAGTCTGTGATCCGCGGGGCGTGTGTGCCAACAACGATCAGATCCGCGCCAATCTCTTCGGCGGCTTTCGCAAGATCCCCGTCCACTTCGGCGGCCACGTCGACGGAGTGGATATTGCGCGTCTCAACCTCGGTGCCACTCAGTTTGCCGATCTCGTCTGCCAGCGCGGATAGGCTTTCGGCAATCGCCTCATCCGTTTGCAAGGCTTCACCAGGCTGCATACCCGTCACGCTGACGAGGGTAACCTTGGCGCTCTGCCATTTGGCGATTTCAGTCGCGACTGCAGTTGCCTTCTGGACCTCAGGCGGCATATGCAAGTCGACAGGGATCATGATGTGATTGTACATGAATTCCTCCTCTCTCCAGTTTTGAGATTAGAGGACACCGCAATTTAGGGCCTTGATCTGGCTCAACCCCTTCAAAAGGGCCGGTTTACCCCTCCTGACTGTATTCTACGTCGGTGATCACACCGGTCACATCCGCCCGGCAAATCCAGGGCGCTTCGGCGCCCGCCACAGAGACGCTCACGACCGTTCCCGTTGCCTCTGACTGGGTTGAGGTCGCCTGAACATCGCCAGATGCCACCCCAGTTTCCGCCGAGACCAGCGCCTCACAACTGGCCTGTAGATCTGATCCTTTCTGGTCAGAGCCGTTCGAGGCACAGCCACAGAGGAAAAGAGCCGTTCCAATCACGAAAACTCGGGTCATTTTGCGTTCCTTTCGCGCAATAGTCGAAATCTGCCACAGCTGGGATCAGGCACAAGAGTCACTTTGGCTCTGTTTGCGGAGCGGGCGCTTCGTCTTTCAACAGCATGAGAAGCGCGAGGATGGTCAGCCCGACCCCACCCAGAATAAGGCCTGTCGGGATGCCGTTGCCCAGCGCGATCTCCCACAAGATCACCCAGCTTGGGACAAGATAGGTATAGGCCATCACCTTGGCCGAGGGCAGGCGCAAAGCTGCGAACTGCACCAGCACGAAACTGACGGCGGTCGCAAAGAAGGACAGGTAGAACAGGCCCAGCCAGACGATACCCGGAAGGTTGGCCCAGTCGGTTGCAAGGATGTCGCGCCAGCCAAAGCCGGTCAGTAACAGGCACCCTGCGACAAGCGTGCCGAAGGTGAACACTACAGCCGGCTCGCCCCGGTTCAGTTTGCGCACCATCGGGGTGTAGATCGCATGGGCGACACAGCCCCAGAAATAGATGATCTCGCCCCCTCCGATCGAGAACGCCCGGAAAGCCTGCCAATCCGCGCGAAAAATCACCCAAAGCGCGCCTGCCGCACCGACCACTAAAGCCAGTGCCATCCGGGGTGTTGTGACCTGACGCAACAGCGCCCACCCGGCGAAGGCGGCAATGACGGGCGTCAAGGTGAACACCGCAGCCGCGCTGACCGGTGGGGCGGTTTGCAGCCCGTAGAACATTAGCACGAAATAGGTGGCGAACAGCCCGCCAAGCACAAGATACCGCCAAGGCGCCTGCGCCGCGCTGCGTGGCAAACCGGTGGTGGCCAATGCGGCAAGGCCGATCACACCTGCTGCTATCCCGAACCTCACCGCATTCAGCGCCGCCGGGGCGATCTCATTGGCGATGATCGACCCCAACGAGAAACTGCCTGCGACCAGGGCCGAGAAGACCAGCATGGCCAGATGGCCACGCGCTTGTGGGCTCATGGCAGCCAGCCCTTGGACTGGTCTTTCAGGAATTGCAGGAAAGACTGCACCTTGGTCGTGCGATGCAGGTCCACATGGGTCACCAGCCACAGTTTACCGGACCATTCCGGCAGCGGCTCCATAACCTCTTCGAGTTCAGGATGGCGCGCAGCTTCCCACCGGGCCATGAAGCCTATCCCTGCCCCGGCCAGAACCGCTTCGCCACAGGTGAAGTTGTTGGAACACAAGAAGGTCATTGCCTCAACCGGTGCATTCGCACGCAGCCAGCGAGAAAACGGCGCGCGGCTGTTTTCGTCGTCATTTCCGACAAAGGCGTGGTTGCCAAAATCCTCGACGCACGAAGGTTTGCCGCGCCGCGCGATATAATCCTTGCTAGCGTAGAGCCCGACTTCCTGCGCGACAAAGGGCTGTACCACGTTGTCTGGTTGATCGGGTGCGGCACCGGCACGAATGGCCACATGTGCCTCACCATATTCCAGTCGGAACAGACGATCCCCGGTCAGATAGCGCACGATCAGGCCCGGATGTGACTTCTGAAACTCGGTCAATGTCGGCACGACCAGAGGGGCCAGCGACGCCAGAGAGGTTACGACCAACTCGCCCGAGACGTCATCGCCGCGCCCTTTCATGCGACCAACCAATTGGTTGAACTGATCTTCTGTGGCTTGGGCCACGCGCAACAGGTCCTCACCCGCTTCGGTCGGCGTGTACCCCCGCGCATGGCGCTGGAAAAGCTTCACGCCCAGACGCGCCTCGATGGCGTCGATGTGGCGAATGACCGTTGCATGATGCACGCCCAGAACCTCGGCCGCGCCGCTGACCGTTCCCATACGGGCCACCTGATACGCGGTTCTGACTTCGTCCCAATTGTCCATCACGACCTCATAATGTGCAATTTCAAACACTCAATGTTGACTTAGCCGAGTTTTGTTCGCCAGCGCAACGCTCATATTGGGAGCAGAGCTAAATTGCCCCAATGAGGACATCATGACCAAAACAATCCTGCATATCGACGCCTCGGCCCGCCGCACCGGATCCGCAACCCGCGACCTGTCGCATCGCGTCGTCCAGCATCTCGGCGCGGAACGCATCATCCGCCGCGATCTGGCTAGCCCCCTGCCCCTACTGACCGAGGACTGGATCGCCGCTAACTTCACCCCGGCAGACCAACGCGATGCCGTTCAGCGCGATCAACTGGCCCTGTCCGACGAACTGGTGAACGAACTGCAACGCGCCGATACCATCGTGATCGGCCTGCCAATCTACAACTTCTCGGTCCCGGCGGCGTTCAAGGCATGGATTGATCTGGTTGCCCGGGCCGGTCTGACATTCTCTTACTCCGAGAACGGCCCCAAAGGCCTGCTGGAAGGCAAACGCGCCGTTCTGGCAATCGCATCAGGTGGCACGGCGGTCGGATCTGAAATCGACTTTGCAACCAACTACGCCAAACATGTTCTAGGCTTCATCGGCATCACTGACGTCGACGTCGTAGCTGCAGATCAATTGGCCATTGATGCGGACTCGTCGGTCAAAAATGCCCACAAAGCCATTGGTGAACTGGCAGCCTGATCTGGCTCTGGTCAAAGCAAAACGAAACGTCCAATCTGCGCAGCAGTAGCTTTCTGCGGATTGGACGTTTGTCATGAAAAAGATCGGAATTCTTGGGGGTGTCGGCTGGGCCTCGACGGTGGATTACTACCGCGCGATTTCCGAAGGGGCCGGGCGATATTTCGCCGAACGCGGACACGAGTCCCCCCTACCCATTCCACCGATGACAATCGAATCCGTCACGCAAGCCAAAACACGGGCCTTGCGCGGAGTGGCCGGCGATGAGGCCAGTTGGACCGCTTTCGACGCGGTGTTTCGCGAAGCGCTTCTGACCTTGGAGAACGCGGGATGTGATTTTGCGATCATCGCCTCAAACACTCCACATGCACGTCTTCATGCGATCCGGCAGGGCGTGTCGATGCCCATTCTCAGCATCTTCGACGCGACGGCCGAGGTCACCGCGTCGACGGGCGCTCCACGGGCGCTGGTTTTGGGCACGACCGTAACCATGCAGGCGACCAACTACGCAGACAGGTTGACCGATGAGGGCATCGCCGCAAATGATCGTCTGCCCGAAGTCGAAATCGCCGAGATGCAGGCCATGATCGACAACGAGTTTTACGGCGGTGCGTCAGAATCCGCTCATGACCGGCTGCTGGCCTTTTGTAACAAGCATGCAGAACCGGGCACGGCCATCTTGCTGGCTTGTACGGAACTGCCGCTGGCCTTTCCAAACCATCTGGACGACCCGGTGTTCGAAGCCGACGGACATTTGTTCATCAACCCGTCGGCGGCCCATGTCGCCGCTGCGCTGAAACAAGCGTTGGAGGAGTGACTAAGGCAGCCAGGTCACGTTGCATCCGATCCGGTCGAAGAACGCCATCAAATCGGACTGCGACATCGCGACGGTTCGGTCATTGACCAGCGGGTGCATGTAGATCACGTCGGCCTGCTGCGCCGCTGCGTCCATGAAGAACCGCACGTTATTCTGTACCCCGTTGATCATCGCCAGCGGGCTGACTGCACCCGGACGGATGCCGAGGTTCTCCAACAAGCGATCCGCCGAGCCGAATGACAGGTTACCGATCCCCAATTCAGCGCCCAGCGCTTTAAGGTCAATCTCGCGGCTCTGTTCAAGCGTCACCAGATAGTTGCGCTTTTTCTTGTCGCGCAGATACAGGTTCTTCAACCGCAACGCATTCTCGCCCGGCACCATGAACTGGCCCTCAACTGCCTTCGCATCCTCAACTGTGCGCAGTGGCACATGAGAATGCAGCCGATACGCCAACCCCCAATCATCCAACTGCGCCAACAACGCATCGGAACTGAGCGGCAATGTGTCCTGAAAAGCGGATGATGCGTCCATGAAAGCCTCCTGTTTGACGCGCTCATCGCGCAACGCGCGGGTAAATTCAAGCCACGACAGACCTAGAATTCGATGCTAGCGTGCCGCCATGAAAGTCACGCGCAACACCCCGGACCAGTTGATCCTGTCCAATACACCCTGGCTGATAGGCATCATGCTGGTTGTCTTCATCCTCTGTTTCGTCGGCGCAGGCCTCTTCATGGCCACCGAAGGGGGTGAGGGTATTTTTTTTGGCATTTTCTTTGCACTGGTCGGTGGCGGTTTGGGCTTTGGCGCCTTCTGCGTCTTTGTGCGACGCGTGCAGGTCATATTGGACCGTCGCTCGAACAGCATCCTTATCCGCCGCCAATCGATTTTTGGTTATGACACCGTGGAACATGATCTGTCAAACCTCTCCCATGCCGAGGTGGAAACCACCACCTCGAGTCGCAAAGGAAACTCGTCCAAGATGCATCGCCCCGTTTTGATTCTGGAAAAGGGCATGAGTGCCGGCCGTCACCCGATTGTCGAAGCCTATGTCAGCGGAGGCGGCGCACAGCGCATGGTCGATGCGGTCAATGCCTGGCTTCCGGCGCACAAGGTTGACTCTGACAGCCAATCCGCCTAAAGCCGCATCCAAACATCCGGAAGCGTAGACCTTCCGGTCCCTTGAGTCGTTCAGGGATCGCCCCCCACCAGCGAGTTTCGCCCGTGGGGGCAATTGTGTATTTAACCGGCGTTTCCTACTTAGGGGATGCCACATCTAAACCGGCATAGGAGGCCGAAGGCATGTTTGAAAATCTATCCGAACGCCTCTCTGGCGTCTTTGATCGGCTGACCAAACAAGGCGCGTTGTCCGAAGAGGACGTGAAGACCGCCCTGCGCGAGGTTCGCGTTGCCCTGCTTGAGGCAGACGTCTCGCTGCCCGTTGCACGCGCGTTCGTCAAGAAGGTTCAGGAACAGGCGACCGGACAGGCGGTGACCAAGTCGATCACGCCCGGTCAGCAGGTCGTCAAGATCGTGCACGACGCGCTGGTCGAAACCCTGCGTGGCGAGGAAGACCCCGGCAAGCTGAAGATCGACAACCCGCCTGCCCCGATCCTGATGGTCGGACTGCAGGGCTCGGGTAAGACGACCACCACCGGTAAACTCGCCAAACGCCTGAAAGAGAAAGAGGGCAAGAAGGTCCTGATGGCCTCGCTGGACGTCTATCGCCCGGCGGCGATGGATCAGCTGGCGGTGCTGGGGACTCAGGTCGGCGTCGATACGCTGCCGATCGTGCCGGGCCAGACGCCGGTCGATATCGCCAAACGCGCTAAGCAACAGGCGACACTAGGCGGCTATGACGTTTATATGCTCGACACCGCGGGCCGTCTGCATATCGACGAAGTGCTGATGGACGAGGTCGAGCAGGTCCGCAATGTAGTTGACCCGCGTGAGACCCTGCTGGTCGTCGACGGCCTGACCGGTCAGGTCGCGGTTGAAGTCGCCGAGGAGTTCGACGCCAAGGTCGGCATCTCGGGCGTGGTTCTGACCCGGATGGACGGTGATGGTCGCGGCGGTGCGGCTCTGTCGATGCGCGCAGTCACTGGCAAGCCGATCCGCTTTGTCGGTCTGGGCGAAAAGATGGACGCGCTCGAAACCTTCGAGCCGGACAGAATCGCCGGTCGTATTCTGGGCATGGGCGACATCGTTGCTCTGGTCGAAAAAGCCCAGGAAACGATGGAGATGGAACAGACCGAGCGCATGATGAAGCGCATGGTCAAAGGTCAGTTCAACATGAACGACCTGAAAATGCAGCTGGAACAAATGATCCAGATGGGCGGCATGCAAGGCATGATGGGTATGATGCCGGGCATGGGCAAGATGGCCAAGCAGATGGATCAGGCCGGTCTGGACGACAAGATCCTGCGCCAGCAGATCGCCATGATCCAGTCGATGACCAAACGCGAACGCGCCAACCCTCAGCTGCTGCAGGCCAGCCGCAAGAAACGGATTGCGGCGGGTTCTGGGATGGAGGTCAGCGACCTCAACAAGCTGCTCAAGATGCACCGACAGATGTCGGACATGATGAAGAAGATGGGCAAGATGGGCAAAGGCAAGATGCTGAAACAGGCCATGAAGGGCATGTTCGGCAAAGGTGGCCCCTCACCCGAGGACATGGCCGCAGGCATGGATCCCAAAGCACTGGAACAGGCGGCCAAGGCCATGGGCGGTAAGATGCCCGGTGGCCTGCCCGGACTGGGCGGTGGCATGGGCCTGCCTCAGGGCCTCAGCGGGTTTGGCAAAAAGAAGTAGATGACTGCCCTCACGCCTCATATCCCCCAGCTTGAGACCGAGCGCCTGATCCTGCGCGCGCCGTCCGAAGCTGATCTTGACGCAGACACCGCGTTCTTCGCCAGCGAAGCTGCGGAGTATGTCGGCGGTCAGATGCGCCGGGACGAGGTGTGGCGTGTGATCGCTGCTCTGCTGGGCCATTGGTCGCTGCGCGGCTACGGATACTGGAGCGTCGATGAAAAAGACACCGGCGAATATCTTGGTCGTGTCGGCCTCTGGTGTCCCGAAGGCTGGCCTGAGCCCGAGGTTGGCTGGACACTGCTGAACCACGCCACTGGCAAAGGATACGCGACTGAGGCTGGGTTTGCAGCGCGCAGCTACGCATACGATGTTCTGGGTTGGGACACTGCGATCTCGCTGATCGACCCCGAAAATCACGCCAGCATCGCCGTTGCCAAACGTTTGGGCGCACAGTTCGAATACAATTACGAGCATCCCAAATACGGGACCTCAGAAATCTGGCGGCACCCTGCCCCGGCGGATCTGGTGAATTGTGGAATGGAGGCCTACGCATGACCTCTTTCAACATCCCCACTGTCGAAACCGAACGTCTGATCCTGCGCGCACCGCATCAGGACGACCTGCCCGCGATGACCGCGTTCTTTCAAACAGAACGCAGCTATATGGTCGGAGGTCCGAAAGATGAGTTGGGCAGCTGGGACTCGCTGGTTAAACGTTTGGGTCATTGGGCGCTCAATGGCTATGGCCTGTGGCATCTGACCGAAAAATCGAGCGGCGCGTTCGTAGGCTGGGCGGGTATGATCTTTGCTCCGGGCTGGGATGAGCCGGAATTGGCCTGGACCCTGTTGGAGCAGGCCGAAGGCAAAGGTCTGGGCTTCGAGGCCGCGCAAGCCGCGCGCCACTACGCTGCCCAGCATCAAGGCCTGAACGGCGTTATGTCCTATATCGCCCATGCAAATGAACGCTCGCGTGCTTTGGCCGAGCGTCTTGGCGCCACCTATGAACGCGAGGCCGAACTGCTGGGCAAGAAAGCCCAGATGTGGCGTCACCCGCGTATCAACGTTTCTGAACCTGCTTTGACCTCCGAAAGGACCGGCCAATGACCAACCCCGTGACACAGGCTGCGACGCTGCTGAAAGAGCATCGCGAAAGCATCGACCGGCTGGACGCGATCCTTGTCTATACGTTAGGCGAGCGGTTCAAGCACACGCAGGCCGTTGGCAAGCTCAAGGCCGAACACGACCTTCCCCCGTCCGATCCCACGCGCGAAGCCGCGCAGATCGCACGGCTAGAAGACCTGGCGAAAGAGGCCGATCTTGACCCCGATTTCGCCAAGGCTTTTCTGAATTTCATCATTCAGGAAGTCATCCGTCACCACCGGAAACATCAGGAATAACCCCGTTTCCAAGTATACCAAGAATAGCCGGACAAGACCCCGGCGAACGCCATCTTAAGGAGATACCACCATGGCAATGAAAATTCGTCTCGCCCGCGGCGGCTCGAAAAAACGTCCCTTCTATCGTATCGTTGCGGCTGACAGCCGTATGCCTCGCGATGGCCGTTTCATCGAAAAACTGGGCACCTACAACCCGCTTCTGCCGAAAGACAGCGAAGAGCGCGTGAAAATGAACGTGGAGCGCATCCAGTACTGGCTGGATCAGGGCGCTCAGCCCACCGACCGTATCGCACGTATGCTCGAAGCTGCCGGCACCCGTGACAAAGCCGAGCGCAACAACCCGAACAAGGGTACTCCGGGCAAGAAAGCCCAAGAGCGCGCGGAAGAGAAAGCTGCAAAGGCTGCTGAAGCTGCCGAAGCGGCTGCTGCACCGGCTGAAGAAGCTGCAGCAGAAGAATAAGCAGGCCGACGCGTGCAGGATCAGGCTTTCACCGACGATTTTCGCACGCAGTTCGATCTGTTGATGCGGCTCCGACGCGATGTGCGTCGGTTCCGCACCGACCCTGTGGACGAGGCAGTGCTGGCGCGCTGCCTCGACGCGTTTCTACTGGCCCCATCCGTGGGGCTCAGCGAACCCTGGCGCGTGATCCGCGTCGAAAGTAAGGCCGCGCGCGACGCGGCGCTCAAGAATTTCCAAACCGCCAATGGGGACGCTCTGGCCGGGTATTCCGGTGAGAAAGCACAGCTGTATAGCGGCCTCAAACTTTCGGGCATGCAGGAGGCGCCTGTGCAATTGGCGGTGTTCTGCGATGACACCACCAGCAAAGGCCAGGGTCTGGGCGCTGGCACCATGCCCGAGATGCGGCGCTATTCGGTTGTCTCGGCCATCACCCTGTTCTGGCTCGCCTTGCGCGCGCAGGGGCTAGGGCTGGGCTGGGTCTCAATCCTCGACCCCGACCAAATGAACACCGATCTGAACGTCCCGGACAACTGGCGGCTGATCGGTTACTTCTGCGTGGGCTGGCCGGAAGAAGAGTCCGACACGCCCGAGTTGGAAAGGGCCGGTTGGGAAGACCGCGACGAGACTCTGCCGATCGAGGTGCGATAGGCCGATGTTCGGATTGTTACGGCTTCCCATCCTGTTGCTGATCGCATTTATTGTTGGCGTGTTCTTTGAACGCAACAACCAGCGTGAAGCCTGCGAAGTGATCGGGCAATGGCGGAACGGACTATGTATAACGGAAGGCTCAAATGAGTGATCTGATCTGCGTCGGCAGCATTGCGGGATCATACGGTGTGCGCGGCGAGGTGCGGCTGAAAAGCTTTTGCGCCGTGCCGGAAGACATCGAAGCCTATTCGCCACTGACCGACGAAGACGGCAAAGAGCGCTTTCCCGTGGTGCTGACCCGCGCGATCAAGAACGGGTTTGCTGCGCGTCTCGGCGGGGTTGAAACCAAGGAAGAGGCGGACGCCCTGAACGGCCTGCGCCTCTATGCCCGGCGGGATCAACTGCCTTCGCTGCCGGATGACGAGTTCTATCACACCGACCTGATAGGGCTTGAGGTCTATGACACCGGCGGCACCCTTTTGGGCAAGGTGAAGTCCGTGCAAAACCACGGCGCGACCGATTTGTTGGAATTGCACGGGCCGGGTTTGAAATCGACTGTCTTGCTGCCCTTCACTCTGGAAGCGGTTCCGACAGTTGATCTGGAGGCCGGTCGCATCGTTGCCGATCCGCCAGAAGGCCTGATCTGATGCGGCGCGTTCTGCTGCATCTGGGGTTGCACAAGACAGGCACCACCGTTGCGCAGTCGTTTCTCTACAAGAACCGTCAGCTGATCTGGCCCCATTTTTCGCTGATCCTACCCTACAAGACCCGCAAAACCGGACTTGCAGACATCGCCACGCGGCATTCGGTCTATCGGATGAACAGCACACTGGCCGAGTTCGAAACAGGTGTCCGCGCGCTTCTGGACCCGATCGATTTTGGCACCAGTCGCGGCCTGATCCTCAGCGAGGAGAATTTCGCCGGCCTGCGCCCCAGTCGCAACAGCGCCGAAGGCTACGGGGCGACCCCGGAATTGGCGACGACGCTGGTTGAGCAGGTGACAGACCGTCTGGGGCCTGAGCCGGTCGACCTCACGATCTATCTGTCCTTGCGACAGCGTGAGGATTGGATGCGCAGCCTCTGGGCACATGATCTGCGGCGGACACGGCTGGTGCAGGACTATGACGGCTTCCGAGACGCGCTGAACGACCTCCCCTCCCCAAAAGAGACAGCCGATATGCTTCAGGACCGGCTGCCGCTGGTCAAGGTCCAGACCGAGTGGATGGAGGACCTGCGCAAGCGGCGCTTTGGTCCAGGCGCTCCGTTTGCGGCATTTCTGAATCTACCACGCGACAAGATGTTCAAACTGGTCGCGCCGGAGCCGCACAAGGCCCGTCCGACTGATGATGTTCTGCTAGAATTGCTGGAGTTGAACCGTTCCGCGCTGGACGATGCGGCTTTGATGGCGCAAAAGAAGGCCCTCATCAAACGCGCCAAGGACGATCTGGTTGCCCAATCATGACAGATACACCAAGCAAATCCCACGGTCGCAAGGCCATCCGACCCACTCTGCAACCGCGCGAGTTGATGACTCCGACGCCGGATCTGCACGGCGTATGGAAAGCCAAGATCATCACCTTGTTTCCCAGCGCTTTCCCCGGCGTTCTGGGCGAAAGCCTGACAGGTAAGGCTCTGCAGGAAGGGCTTTGGCAGCTGGAAACTGTTGATTTGCGGCAATTCGGGATCGGTAAACACCGCAATGTGGATGACACACCCGCAGGCGGCGGCGCGGGTATGGTGTTGCGGGCCGACGTGTTGGGGCCAGCCATCGAACAGACCATGGCCGGTATCCGCGGCAACTGGCCGCTGATCTACCTCAGCCCACGCGGCAAGCGTATGGACCAGCGGATGATGCGGAACCTCGCGCGCTGCGACGGGATGACCTTGCTCTGCGGCCGGTTCGAGGGCGTGGACGAACGCGTGTTGGAGCATTACGGCGTGCAAGAGATCAGTCTCGGCGATTTCGTCATGACTGGCGGCGAGATCGCGGCGCAAGCTCTGATCGACGCCACCGTGCGGCTGATCCCCGGCGTGCTGGGCAATCAGGCCTCGACCGAGGAAGAGAGCTTTTCCTCGGGCCTGCTGGAACACCCGCAATACACGCGCCCCGCAGAATGGAACGGCCGCCCGATCCCCGAGGTCCTGATGTCCGGCCACCACGGCCGCATCGCCGAATGGCGCCAACAAATGGCCGAGGACATAACGCGGGAACGGCGGCCTGATGTGTGGGACAACTACCTTCGCGCCAAGCAGAAATCTTTCAAATGACACAGGCGACTGTGGCCCGCAAACCGCAGGTCCACAGATAAAGTCGATGCTAATTGAAGTTGAGAAAATCGTGACCTACTCATCCTTGAGTTTTGCGATGGACTCAAAAGATTCGCATATTTGAAAGAACGGCAATTCATGAAAAAGCTAATACTTTTGGGCTGCGCACTTGTCTCGGCATGCGCGACCAGTGCTTTGGAAAACTCCGTGCCAACTCAGGCCGGACATAATATGGCTTCCGCCAGAAACGCGGTTTTGTCTTGCTCGAACGAAGCAGACATCGGCGGGAATGCCGCAGTGATTGGAGCCTATCCAGCTTTCATCCTGATGTCGTCACCTTTGGTCGGTTCCGTGCTAGCATATGGCAGCCGACACGAACTCAGAGCGCAAGGCGAGATGGATCAGGTAGACCGCTGCCTGAGCGAGCGCGGCTTTGACCGCCGCGTGCTGACCCAAGGAGAAGCATTCTGGCTGCGCAACGCCTACGGTAAGGAACGTTTGCGCAGGCTCGATCACCTTGTCGCGGGCGGCACCGTGGAAAGCTACGCTGCGCCTCAATCCTAAGGCGTCTACCCTTTCCACTGCGCCCAGATCTCGGGCGGACCGCTGAAGACGTTGATGTCCACCTTGCCCTGAACACCCGGCACCAGCCCGGTGCCAGTGTACTGCCAGAACCTCCAGACCGCGCCGGGATAGACCTGGCGAGGATGTCCCGCGACCGAGCGCAACCAGAACTCGGTCTTTGACAGCCGTCCGATGTCGGTATCCTGGTAGAAATCCACAGTCGTGTAGACGATGGGTCGGCGACCATAGTGCCGTTCGAGGATATCGAGGAACTTTTGCGCCTCGGCCCGGACGATTTTGCCATCAGGGCGCAGGGTGCAGGTTTTCGAATGCGGCGTCCATTCCATGTCCAACACATGCGGCAGGTCCGCACCTTTCGGGACATTCTGAATGAACCACTGCGCCTGTTCGCGGGCCGGTCGGCAGAAATAGTAATAGTGATACGCCCCCCACGGCACACCCGCCGCCTGCGCGCCGCGGCGATGTTCGTCGAACATCGGGTCGGTAAAATCACCCCCCTCGGTCGCTTTCATGAACACAAAGCTGACGCCCGAGGCCTTGGCCTGACGCCAGTCAATCGGCCCTTGCCAACGCGACACATCCAATCCGTGAACCGGGTACAGCCCGGGATGTCGCCCATCCCAGTCATGTGGATCGGCATCGCCAAAATCGGGGTAGATCACTGCGGGCGCGGTCCGGTCCACGCCCGGCGTGGCCTCTACGACCTGCGGCGGAGGTCCTCTGCGTCCGCAGGACATCAAAACTGCAGCCGCCAGGGCCAGCATGATTGCAAATCGGGTCATTGTTTCAGCCTGAAATAACTGCTCTTGTAATTGACCTCAGAATGCCTGATCCAACGCACAAAGCAACGGCGCATTCGGGAATTGGCAAAATCCCACCGCCGGTGCCTGCGATTTGGGCTTGATCCCTGTCCGCAAACCCCCTAAAGCAGCGCAATCCGGTGCCGCGTGATGCGACTCCGGTGTTTTGGTTTGTTTTATGGCGCACCGCTTGGCTTTCTTCGGCCACCGCGTGTCAGGGCAGACCGGACCAAAGGAACATTCGATCTGACCTCTGGCGGGCTGTGCGCAGGACCCGGTGAAGACCAAGAGCTCTCAGGCCGTGCCCAAACTTCGTGGACCAACCACGAGCAGATAGGAGTGAATGCGATGGACCTGATCGCACAGCTTGAGGCGGAACAGATTGCCGCCCTGGGGAAAGACATCCCCGATTTCAAAGCCGGTGACACCGTTCGTGTCGGCTTTAAAGTGACCGAAGGGTCGCGTACCCGTGTGCAGAACTACGAAGGTGTCTGCATCGCGCGTAAAGGTGGCAACGGCATCGCCGGTTCGTTCACCGTCCGCAAAATCTCGTTCGGCGAAGGCGTGGAGCGTGTGTTCCCGCTGCATTCGACCAACATCGACAGCATCACCGTTGTTCGCCGTGGCCGCGTTCGTCGCGCCAAATTGTACTACCTGCGCACCCGTCGTGGTAAATCCGCACGTATCGCAGAGGTCACCAACTACAAGCCCAAAGCTGGCGCCGAAGCGTAAGGAACGGAAAGATGAAAAAAGACATCCATCCCGATTATCACGTCATCGACGTCAAAATGACCGATGGCACCGTTGTTCAGATGAAATCCACCTGGGGCAGCGAAGGCGATCAGCTGGCTCTGGAAATCGACCCCTCCGTGCACCCCGCATGGACCGGTGGCTCGTCGCGCCTGATGGACGCAGGCGGCCGCGTGTCGAAGTTCAAAAAGAAATACGAAGGTCTGGGCTTCTAAGCCTTACCCCGTTCGATTTCGAAAGGCCGTCCCTTGGGGGCGGCCTTTTTTTGTTTCCGACTAAATGCATGATGCACGCTACGCTGACCTGCCTACAAAAAAATCTTATCGATAACTGTCTTACTTCGTCAGTTCCACTGCACTGTGCAGTGGCGGCACGGGTCCGCGCAGCAGCAGCAGCGCCAAAACCATCCCGATCAGAGCGGCAATTGCGGCGACCACCATTGCACTGTCAAAGGCGTTGTCCTGCAAATCCCGCAGAGCCTCAGCCAGAGCTGTTCCTGCCGTCGGCTCCAAGCTGGTGAGTAACTGCTGGACCTCGCCAGGTTTGCCGTGGGTTAGCGCATGTGCCAGATCAGCACGCTGCGTTGATCCAGAGGGCAGCGCGTCAATCACTTCGGACAGGCCCCGACGTATGGTGATGGACTCTGCCAACCCACCGACCACTGCCCCCATGGTTGCTCCGAAATAGAGACAGGCGTTGATCACGCCTGAGCCCTGCCCAACATGCTCTTCGGGCAGCAAGCGAAGGCCGAGACGCGGCAGAAGCGAGAAACAGATACCCAACCCGATCCCGACGATCAGCAGCTTCCACCAGATCTCGGAATATTGCGTTGTATTCGAAACCGTCGTCAGCAACAGGAACCCACATGCCATTGCCCCTAGCCCGATCGCAACCGGCCACTGGAAACTGTAGGGCGCCAGAAAGCGGGGCGCGGTGACAGATATGACGAACATGCTGAGGCTAAGCGGCATGATCGCCAATCCCGCACCGATGGAGGTATAGCCAAAGGCATCCGGCGATTGCACAAACGTGTTGAAATAGACAAAGAAACAGAAAAGCGTGAAACCAGTAAAGAACATTCCCGCGGCAGCCATGAAATAACGCGGATGGCGGAAATACCGCAGCTCGATCAACGGGTCATCACTGCGACGCGAGACAATGACCAGCAGGACGGTCGCCAAGGCCGCCACAGCCAGCGGTATAAGCGTCAGTGGCGTGCTCCACCCGCCGCTTTCCCCATTGCTAAGCGCAAAGGACAGCGGCCCGAGAAACAACAGAATGGCAACTGCTCCAGGATAGTCGAATCGTGCCCCGGCAAGGCGTGTGTCAGGCACGTATTTTCGCTTGCTGACATGCAACCCAATGATAAAGGCCACGACCAGTAGAACCAGATCGGCGGCAAACACTGCACGCCAGCTAATGTAGTGCCCAAAGGCACCGCCTACGATGGGACCAACGCCGATAGCCAGCCCTACGATAGCGCCCCAGAAACCGGTGACACCGGCTCTCTGCTCCTCAGGAGTCGCCGCTGTTAGCAGTGAGAGAGAGGTTCCGAACAACGCTGCCGCCCCCGCACCCTGCGCTCCGCGCCCGATTAACAGCATCGTTGCGTCTTGCGCAAACAGGACCGAGCCAGATCCGAAGGCAAAGACGACCATACCAAAGAAGAAAACCCCCATCTTGCCAGTGATATCGCCCAGACGACTGACGATGGTAACGAGCGAGGCGCTGGCGACAGTATAGATCGCCATTACCCATTGCAGGCCGGACGGTGTCAGGTCGAATTCGGCCTTCAGATTAGGTAGGATCGTCGCAACGGCGGTGGTGTTGAACCCCACAACCATCATGCAGATTGCCGTCATCGCCAGCACCACGCGGGCGCGGGCTTGTGGGGCTACGTCTGTCGGCGTCTTTCCGTTCATCGTGTCACCCTGAGCTTGTGGCTCTTTACCGCAATTTATCAGTAGATTAGCGATTTTTGCAGCTACGCATAGGGTTTACGTCAAATCCAGTAGGTCAGGGCCAGCGTTAGAACAAGTATGGTGGTCAGGGTAGACACAAGGATGAACCCGGCGACATCCGGACCGTATTCCGGTACGTGCTGGTCGATGAACAGGTATGTCGCCACCGAGGACGGCATCAGACAGCACAGGATCAGGGCGCCGCGCTCGGCGCCTGTGAAACCGAAAAGCCAGACCAAACCCATGGCAATACCCACAGCCATGACCAGATGCAGCCCGGTCAGCAAGACGGCGCGCCCCAGACTGGCGATCCGCAGCGTTGCCAGCGTGTGGCCCAGTGTTAGCAACATCAGAGGGATCGACAACCCGCCGAGGATATCGAAGGACTTGGCAATCGGTTGCGGCAGGCTGGTGCCTGTAGCCATCAGGATCAGCGACAGGGCCACGGCATAGATGATCGGTGATGTGACCAGCTTTCTGACCGAGAACACACCCGCCGGGATCCACATGCCAAGGGTAAAGATGCTGATCAGGACAACGACGACAAAGGCCATTGTATAGGCCATCCCCGCATCGCCCAGCGCCAGCAGAGTGATCGGTAGGCCAATATTGCCCACATTCCCATGCATCAGGGGCGTCAGAAATGCCCTTACAGGCAGGCGCATAAGCCGCAAAGCCACAAAGCCCAGAACGCCAAAACTGGCCACAGCCAGCGCAGCAGCGCTCATCATATCCAGAAACGTGCCCACATTCAGCTTGGTGCCCGCAAGATGCGACAGGATCAGGGTCGGATAGCCGACCCGCGAGACGATCCCTCCGACCACCTTATTGTCAAACGGAGACTTGGTAAGCGCCAGCCCATACCCGATACCCACGCAAATCAGGACCGGTAAAACCACATTCAGAACGCTCAGGAACAGTTGCTCCAACCGGTATCCTCCTGTCCGATCCCCGATTGAACAGTGAATCACGGACCCGGTTTTGGCAAGCATGGCGTTCTAAACTGCGAAAGCGATTGGGTTTTCCAAATTAGAGCCTGATATTGGTCGAAACAACGCCTCGAGGTTCTTTTCTTCCCAGCTGACACAACATATAGTGGCTAATAACAACGTGTGGACAAACACGGCAGGGCTTGGGAACGACGGCATGGCACATATCATCGTAGTGGGGAACGAAAAGGGCGGCGCAGGCAAATCGACCGTTTCCATGCATGTGGCCACCGCTCTGGCGCGTCTGGGCCGCAAGGTCAGCACGCTGGATTTAGACCTGCGCCAGCGCAGCTTGGGACGCTATTTCGAGAACCGGGCGAATTTCTTGAAAAACGCTGAGGCGACCCTGCCCAGCCCGCGCCACCACGACCTGCCTGAGATCGATGCCAGCACCCTGAAACCAGGCGAGAACATCTATGACCATCGTCTGTCGGCGGCTGTTTCGCAGCTTGAGAACGACAGCGATTTTATCCTGATCGACTGCCCTGGCTCACACACCCGCCTCAGCCAAGTGGCGCATTCGCTGGCCGATACGCTGATCACACCGTTGAACGATAGTTTCATTGATTTCGACCTGTTGGCCCGGATTGATTCCAAGGGTGAAAAGATTCTTGGCCCTTCGGTCTATTCCGAAATGGTGTGGAATGCGCGGCAATTGCGAGCGCAGGCTGGCTTGAAACCGATTGACTGGGTCGTCGTACGCAACCGCGTGGGTACTCAGCGCATGGTCAACAAGGAAAAGATGCAACGCGCGATTGAGATGCTGTCGCAACGCATTGGGTTCCGCGTCGCTTCGGGCTTTTCCGAGCGGGTCATCTTCCGCGAGCTCTTTCCCCGTGGCCTGACTTTGCTGGACCTCAAAGATATCGGCGTCAAACAGCTGAACATCTCGAACATCGCCGCGCGTCAGGAGCTGCGCGACATGATGCGCGAGTTGAACTTGCCCGGCGTCGAAATCGACTTCTAAGCACTATTCAACCACAGCCGCGATCAGAGCCTTGGCCAAAGGCAGTGGCGAGTATCCTAACCGTGACGGCGTCAGCCCCAAACGCACCACGACCATATCTTGTGAAGGAAAAATGCCGACGGATTGGCCGTCATGGCCCTGCAGCCAGACGGTGTCCTCGAATTGCGGCTCGCCACGTGGGCCGTCCAGCCACATATGCCCTTTGGCATAAGCTCCGTCCGAGATTGCGACGGGTTCAAACATCCAGTCGGTGTAGCCTTCGGGCAAGATCTGTTGCCCTTTCCAAAAACCGCCCTGCAGCAGAAACTGCCCAAAGCGCGCCCAGTCGCGCGCGGTGGCGTACATGTAGCTTGAACCCACGAATGTATCCGCCCCATCGGTCTCCATCACAGCTGAGTGCATGCCCAGAGGCTCGAACAACGCTGTGCGGGGGTAGCCGAGGTCGCCCTCTTCAAGCTGGCCCTGCCAAACCCGCGACAGAACTGTGGACGTGCCCGAGGAATAGCTGAACTCGGTCGCGGTGGGATGGGCTGCAGGGCGTCCGGCGGCGAAATCGACCATGTCATCCTTGAGATACAGCATTCGCGTTACGTCCGAGACGTCGCCATATTCTTCATCCCATTGCAGGCCACTGGACATGGCCAGCATGTCCTCGACCGTGATATCGCGGCGCGAGTCCCCGGCCCAATCTGGGAAGATATCCGTCAGATCATCGCCCAGCGCCATATCGCCCGACTGGATCAGCGTACCAATCAACCCTGCGGTGATCGTTTTCGTCATCGACCATCCCAACAAAGGGGTTTCTGCGTCAAAGCCATCAGCATAAGCCTCAGCAATGATGCGCCCGTCCTTGACGACCACGACAGCGCGGTAGCCTTCTCCCAGCAAGGACGGGTCCGACAGTATATCGGTCAGCGCGGGGTTCTCGGACAGAACCACCTCATTTCCATGCGGCCAAAGACCGTTGGGTACGAGCGCGGGTTCGGGCAGCGTGTGATCTGCCAGCTTTGCCGCATGAACATTGGTGCATCCCAAACCGGTGCGATACTGCGATGTGGCCGGAGCGAAGAAGCCAAATACCCGCGCCTCAACCGTTTTGCCCTGTTCGTCGACGCTGACCGAAACCTGCTTTAGCAACGGATGCCCCGGCGCCTGCACATCACTTTGCAGCACGGTATCGGCATCGCGCCCGGCAAGGAACACGTTCGAACAGACGATCTTGGCCGAATAGTTAGTGC
This sequence comes from Ruegeria sp. ABV3_008, assembly GCF_056161185.1. NCBI lineage: Bacteria > Pseudomonadati > Pseudomonadota > Alphaproteobacteria > Rhodobacterales > Roseobacteraceae > Ruegeria > Ruegeria sp. ABV3_008. Next base: position 252,353 of record NZ_JBSWYP010000006.1, read on the forward strand.
CCACTTTCAACAGATCCGGTGGCGCGACCCACAGGTAGCCGCCTGCTGCGACAACAGCCAGCGCCAATGCGCCAACCGAGTATTTTAGAACCTTCCTGAACATGCCCCCATTTCGGGCCTAGGCGGCCCGCCCCTTTTTTCCATTTGACCAGAGGGTTTCACCACGACGCGCGCCACGCCACCGTTACGTTGCGTTCCTGGAATCTGTCTCGTTCGAGACCTGCGTGGGGCTGTAGATCGTAAACAGCTCTTTCGGTTCGTTCACACCGCGCAACATGTAGCGCCCGACCGAAATCAGTTCCTGGCTGCAAGGTTGTGCGGCGCGGGCGACATCGTCCGAAACGAGAATCCTCTGGCCCAACGACCGGTGCATCCCGGCAATCCGGGCTGCCTGATTGACCGCAGGACCAATCACCGTGAAATCCAGCCGAGTTTCTGATCCGATATTGCCATAGAGGATCTCACCCGAATGCAGCGCCAGGGTGAAATTCGCCACCCTCTGCCCATTCGCCTGTCTTTGCGCGTTCAGCTCTTCCATCCGGCTTTGCAGCATGGCGACAGCGGCGAGAGCCGCGCGGGCATCGGCATCACTCTCTCCCACGTCGAACATGGCCATCAGCCCGTCACCCATGAATTTCAGGATGTTGCCGCCATTGTCGTGCACCACACGCACGGCAACGGCAAGATAGTCGTTCAGCATGTCGATGATCTCGTGACCCGGCATATCCTCGGACAGGGTGGTGAAGCCTTCGAGGTCGAAATTCCAGATCACCGCATCAATCTGTTGCAACGAACCGCGACGGATTTCGCCAGACAGGACACGCCGCCCCGCATCGCGTCCAAGGTAGACGCGCATCAGATCCTTGGCCATGGTCTGGTTCTTGGCCGATTTCAACGCAAGCCCCAGATGCGGCAGCGCGATGTGAATTTTCCCCAGATCGCTGTCATCGAAACCGGTCGGAGCGTCGCTGGTCCAGGACATCAGCACTCCGTCACCGATCTTTTTCTCACCCGCCGGGCGCACCTGTTCGGAGCGTTCGAACGAAACACCCGTTGCATAGTAATCCGTCGCTCCGATCTCGCGCAGGTCATTCAGTAAGGGGAAACGGCTGGGTTCGTTCTGGTCCACCAGTCGAACGCGAAGGTCATCCATGTCCTCGTGCAAAAGCGCATAGAGTGGGCTGCGTTGCCAGACTTCGCTTGGGGTGTCGGTGTTTGCGAACCGCTCGGATTCCCCGCCGGAATCCCGATACCAGCTATAGCCAGTACCGCCATAAAGCGGATGCAGCGTCGACTGCGCCGCGTGGAATCGCATCAGGGGAAGGCCCAGATCAATCAGGCGGTTGCAAAAGCCGTCTAGCAATTCTTCCTGACCAGCCCCTTCAAGCCCTTTGGAAACAAGCCAGTCGATAAGGTCAAAGATGGGATCAGAAGAGGTCATGGAATTGTCCGTCAAAGTACTGCCCTGAATGTGGGCCGCGTCATGGAAATTACCAGACCTTATGCCATCCCTGCCAGCCGTCGCAGCATTTTCCTCAGCATGGCGGCCTCTTCTTCCGAGAATGCGCCCGCCAGTTTCGCGTCATAGCGCTCAGCTATACCGCTCAGTTCACGATAGACGGTCTGACCGGCGGGCGTCAGCGTCAGCCATTCGACCCTTCGGTCATCCTCATCCCTTGTGCGCTTGAGGTAACGGCTTTGTTCCAGCTTATGAACCGCGCGGCTGATCTTGGTTTTGTGCAGTTTCGCGCGCGCGCCTATCTCTTTCGCGGTCAGAGTGCCAAAGACACCCAGATGGAACAGCACCCGCCATTCGCTGCGCAGCATACCATAGCGTTCTTTGTAGAGGCGCTGAAACTCCAACGAGACTGCCTCAGCTGCCTGATTCAACAGGAACGGCAAAAAATTCTGCAGATCAAAATCATCTTTTTCCTGGGACATGCTTGTTAGTTACAAAAACAACTAATATTTCACAAGCAGAAAACCGAGGAGCTCACGATGTCCAACAAGGCTGAACCGCATGGTCTGACGCAGGCTGTCACACCTGTCGGAACGCATCCTGGCTATATGCCAGGCTTCGGCAATGATTTTGAGACCGAGGCTTTGCCTGGCGCGCTGCCGCAGGGCATGAACAGTCCGCAGCGCTGTAACTATGGCCTCTATGGCGAACAGCTCAGCGGCACGGCCTTCACCGCCAATCCACCCGAGCGGACATGGTGCTATCGCATTCGCCCGTCGGTCAAGCATTCGCATCGCTATGAGAAAATTGACCTGCCCTACTGGAGGTCCGCGCCCTGTATCGACCCTGATGTGATCAGCCTGGGCCAGTATCGCTGGGACCCGGTTCCGCATTCTGACACCCCTTTGACCTGGCTGACCGGCATGCGCACCATGACGACGGCGGGGGACGTGAACACGCAGGTCGGCATGGCCAGCCATGTCTATCTGGTCACCGAATCGATGGTGGATGACTATTTCTTCTCAGCCGACTCCGAGCTGCTGGTGGTTCCGCAAGACGGTCGTCTGCGCTTTGTGACCGAGCTGGGGATCATTGATCTGGAGCCGCAGGAAATCGCGATCCTGCCGCGCGGATTGCTATACCGTGTTGAAGTGCTGGAAGGTCCGGCACGCGGATTTGTCTGCGAGAACTACGGGCAGAAATTCGAACTGCCAGGGCGCGGACCGATCGGTGCCAATTGCATGGCCAATCCGCGCGATTTCAAAGCACCTGTCGCGGCATTCGAGGACCGAGAGGTGCCCTCGACCGTGACGATCAAATGGTGCGGGCAGTTCCACGTCACTCAGATCGGTCATAGCCCGCTGGACGTGGTGGCCTGGCACGGCAACTATGCGCCCTACAAATACGACCTGCGCACCTATTGCCCGGTCGGCGCGATCTTGTTCGATCACCCGGATCCGTCAATCTTCACCGTCCTGACAGCGCCTTCGGGCCAGCCCGGCACGGCCAATATCGACTTCGTCCTGTTCCGCGAGCGCTGGATGGTGGCGGAGGATACGTTCCGCCCGCCGTGGTACCACAAGAACATCATGTCCGAGCTGATGGGCAATATCTACGGCCAGTATGACGCCAAACCGCAGGGCTTTGTTCCCGGCGGCATGAGCCTGCACAACATGATGATCCCGCACGGCCCGGACCGCGAAGCGTTCGAAAAAGCCTCAAACGCCAATCTGGGGCCGGACAAGCTGGATCACACGATGTCCTTCATGTTCGAAACACGCTTCCCACAGCATCTGACGGCCTTTGCCGCAACCGAGGCCCCCTTGCAGGACGACTATATTGACTGTTGGGCCTCGCTTGAGAAAAAGTTCGATGGAACGCCGGGAAAGAAATGACCTGCCATGAGCTTTGATATCTGGATCACCTATGTCGCCACCGTCCTGCTGCTGATGAGCACTCCGGGGCCGAGCCAGCTCTTGATGCTGTCGAACTCGGCCACCAACGGGCTGCGCCGGGGCGTGTTCACGGCTGCTGGTGATCTGACGGCGAACCTGTTACAGATGTTGGCGGCGGGTCTCGGGCTTGCCGCGATCATTGCAGCCTCAGGCACTGCGCTGGCGGTGATCAAATGGTTGGGTGTCGCCTATCTGGTGTTTCTCGGCGTCAAGGCGATAGTCAAAGCCAAACCTCAAACAGCGCAAACCGCACAAATGGCCAGCCGCAAAACCTTGTGGATGCAGGGCTTCATCACGTCAGCCGCCAATCCCAAAGCAGTGGTGTTCTTTGCTGCTCTGTTTCCGCTGTTCATCGACGGCGCGCTGCCCTTCTGGCCGCAATTCGCGATCCTCTCGGCCACCTATCTGATCATGGACGGGTTGTTTCTGACCGCCTACGGAGCAAGCGCCAGTTGGTTAGCAACGCGGCTCAAAGGGTCTGCGCGGCTGTGGCTGGATCGCGCGGGGGGCGGGTTCATGATTCTGGCTGCCGTTCTGCTGGGGCTGAAGTCCCTGCGAGACGCTCAATAAACCAAGACAAGGATCAAAAGATGCCTTTGCTGAAATCCTGGGTCGCTTCGGCCAATGACGCGACCCATCCATTTCCGTTGAACAACCTGCCCTACGGGGTCTTTGCCCTTGGCGACGAAGAGCCCAGATGCGGCGTTGCCATTGGGGATTTGATCCTCGATGTCACCGCAGCCGAGGCCGAAGGGCTCATCACCCTGACCGATGAGCCGCTGTTCGACCTGCCTTTCTGGAACCCACTGATGGAGCAAGGCCCTGCCGTCTGGGCCGCCCTGCGCGACCGATTGACGGCGCTACTGTCCGAAGGCGCGACGGAGCAAGATGTTGTGGAGCCCCTGCTGGTACCGCAAAGCGCGGTTGTCATGCACATGCCCTTCGCAGTCAGCGAATACACCGATTTCTACGCCGGCCGGCATCACGCCTTCAACGTGGGCTCGATGTTCCGGGACCCCGAGAACGCGCTGCCGCCGAACTGGCTGCATATACCGATTGGGTATAATGGCCGGGCATCCTCGGTTGTGGTTTCGGGTACGGATATCCGCCGCCCGTGGGGACAGCTGAAGTCGCCCGATCAGGACAAACCCGCCTTCCTGCCCAGCCGTCGCTTCGACTTTGAGCTTGAGATGGGGGCAATTGTCGGCACTCCGTCCGACGGCCCGATCTCGGTGCAGCAGGCGGACGATCATATCTTCGGCTACGTTCTGCTAAACGACTGGTCCGCCCGTGACATTCAAGCGTGGGAGTATCAGCCCCTTGGGCCGTTCCAAGCCAAGGCCACGGCCACATCAATCAGCCCATGGATCGTGACCAAACCGGCGCTGGAGCCGTTCCGCTGTGACACACCCGAGCGCGAATTCGAGTTGCTGGATCACCTGAAGGATTGTGGCCCGATGCTTTATGACCTTTCGCTTGAGGTGACGCTGGCCCCCGAGGGGCATGCGGCGACCACAATCACCCGCACGAACTACAGCGAGATGTACTACTCGGCCGCGCAACAACTGGCCCATCACGCTAGTTCAGGTTGTCCGATGAACACCGGTGATCTGCTGGGGTCCGGCACAATTTCCGGGCCGACGCGCAATACCCGAGGCTCGCTGCTGGAACTCAGCTGGGGCGGCAAAGACCCGTTGAGCCTTGAGACCGATGAGGCCCGCAGCTTCCTTGAAGACGGAGACACGCTCACTCTGTCCGGCTCCGCGCAGGGGGATGGCTATACAATCGGGTTCGGGACCTGCCATGGCACTGTGCTTCCGGCGCTGGAGGACCCTCTCAAGCCCTGAGCCGTGCTGCACAGCACCTGTGTGCCGGTGTTGGTAGGATTGAGGGTCAAGACCGCCTAGGTTCATTGCATCCAAGCAATGAGGTCCCCGATGTCTGAGATCACCGGCTATCACGCCCATGTCTATTTCGACGCCGACACACAGGATTTAGCTCAAAACATCTGCGAAGAGGCGGCCCGCCTCTTTCCGGTCCAGATGGGACGCATGCACGCGCGCCCGGTTGGCCCACATCCTAGGTGGAGCTGCCAGCTGGGCTTTGCCGCCGACGCGTTCGATCAGGTCATTCCGTGGTTGATGCTCAACCGGCAGGGCCTGACGATCTTTACACACGCTGAAACCGGCGATCACCTGGCCGACCACCGGGATCACGCCGTGTGGATGGGAGAGCTTTTGGACCTGGACCTGTCGATTTTCGACGAGGCCTAGCCCAACGCCCGCGCCTGATCCCGCAGCACGAATTTCTGAACCTTGCCGGTGGATGTCTTGGGCAAAGTCCCGAACACCACGGTCTTGGGCGCTTTGAAATGGGCCATATTGTCCCGACAGAACGCAATCAGATCGGCTTCGGTCGCGCTGGTCTCGGGCTTTAGCTCAACGAAAGCACAGGGGGTTTCTCCCCATTTCTCATCCGGGCGGGCGACCACTGCGGCCTCCATAACCGCCGGGTGCTTGTAAAGAACCCCCTCAACCTCGACAGATGAGATATTCTCACCGCCCGAGATGATGATGTCCTTGGACCGGTCCTTCAGCGCGACATAGCCATCAGGGTACATCACCCCCAGATCGCCCGAGGCAAACCAACCGCCGTTAAAGGCCTTACCGGTGGCATCGGGGTTCTTGAGGTAGCCCTTCATAACCACATTGCCCTGCATGAAGATCTCACCCATGGTTTCACCATCGGCGGGCACGGGCTCCAGCGTTTCGGGATCGGCCACCATCAGGCCGGACAACGCTGAATAGCGCACGCCCTGACGCACCTTAAGGGCGGCCCGTTCGGCTGGAGCCTTCTGGTTCCACTCATCCTTCCACGCACAAACGACCGAAGGGCCGTAGGTCTCGGTCAGACCGTAGACATGGGTCACCTCGACGCCCATTCCCTCCATCGCTTCGATCACGGCGGCGGGCGGCGGGGCACCGGCAGTCATCACCTTGATCTGGTGGTCGAAATCCTTGAGGTGATCGGGGGCATGCGCCAGCATGTTCAAAACGATGGGCGCGCCGCAGAAATGGGTGACTTTCTCCTCCCGGAAGGCGGCATAGATCGGCTCGGCCCGAACCGCACGCAAGCAGACCGAGACCCCGGCATTCAGCGCCATGGCCCAGGGGAAACACCAGCCATTGCAGTGGAACATCGGCAGGGTCCATAGGTAGACCGAGTGTTTGGGCATTCCCCAGTCCAGCAGGTCGGACTGCGCGTTCAGGGCCGCGCCCCGGTGATGATAGACCACGCCTTTAGGGTTGCCGGTCGTGCCAGAGGTATAGTTGAGCGTAATCGCATCCCACTCATCCGCGGGCAGATACCAATCGAACTCCGGATCGCCTTCGTTCAGCAGGGCGTCATAGGTCAGGCTGCCAAGGCGTTCGCCACCATCAAAGCTAGGATCTTCGATATCGATCACCAGAAGGTCATGATCGACCTGCGGCAGTGCCTCTTTGACGACAGCAGAGAACTCGGGGTCGACCAGCAGCACCTTGGCCTCGGCATGGTTAAGGATGAAGGCGATGATAGGCGCATCAAGGCGCGTGTTGATCGCGTTCAGAACAGCGCCGACCATGGGAATGCCGAAATGGGCCTCATAGAGCTCGGGGATATTGGCGGCGATGATCGAGACGGTATCCCCCTTGCCCACCCCACGGGCCGTCAGGGCGCTGGCAAGACGGCGGCAGCGCGCATAGGTCTGCGCCCAGCTATAGCGGCGGTCTCCATAGACGACGGACGGGTAGTCGGGATACACCGCCGCCGTCCGTTCGATGAAGCTGAGCGGGGATAGCGGCGTGTAATTCGCACGGTTCTTATCCAGATGACGCTCATACATATTGGCTGCTTGCATCCGCCAACCCTCCCAATTCGCGTGTTTCGCCACATGACCATAAACACAAGGCTGTGACCATCTTGTAGAAATACGACAACTGGCGGGGCTCTGGCGATACGCTATGATGACATCTGGCCCTATATTCGCGACCCCATTCGCGGTGATCTGGGCCATCGCAATTACTTGCTATCGTGGGACCGATCCCACAATCTGCACACCGCATCAGACTGAAAGGACATGTCATGGACGGCACGTTCAACGAAAACGATCTTTCCCGCGTGGTCGAGGCCGACCGCGCCCATATCTGGCACCACCTGATCCAGCATAAACCCTTTGAAACAAACGATCCCCGCATCATTGTCGAAGGTAAAGGCATGCGTGTCTGGGACCAGAAAGGCAAAGAGCATCTGGATGCGGTTTCCGGCGGCGTCTGGACGGTGAACGTTGGCTACGGCCGCGAATCCATCTGCAAGGCGGTCTATGACCAGCTGATGAAGCTCTGCTATTTTGCGAATTCGGCAGGGTCGATTCCCGGTTCGATCTTTGCGGAGAAGCTGATCGAAAAGATGCCGGGCATGAGCCGCGTTTACTACACAAACTCAGGCTCCGAGGCGAACGAGAAAGCCTTCAAGATGATCCGTCAGATCGCGCATAAGCGCTATGGCGGTAAGAAGACCAAAATCCTGTATCGCGATCGTGACTATCACGGCTCGACTCTGGCGGCGATGTCAGCGGGTGGTCAGGATGAGCGCAACGCGCAATACGGCCCGTTTGCTCCGGATTTCGTGCGGGTTCCCCATTGCATGGAATACCGCAAGCACGAACTTAACGGCGCGCCGGAGGAAAACTTTGGCGAGTGGGCTGCCGACCAGATCGAAGAGGTCATCCTGCGCGAAGGGCCAGACACCGTTGGCGCGCTGTGCCTTGAACCTGTGACCGCAGGTGGCGGTGTGATCGAAGCACCCGAAGGCTACTGGCAGCGCGTTCAGGAGATCTGCAAGAAGTACGACGTGCTGCTGCATATTGATGAGGTTGTGTGCGGCGTCGGTCGCACGGGTACCTGGTTTGGCTACCAACAGTATGGCGTGAAGCCTGACTTTGTCACCATGGCCAAAGGCGTTGCCTCGGGCTATGCGGCCATCGCCTGTCTGGTCACCACCGAAGAGGTCTTTGACATGTTCAAAGACGACGCGGCGGATCCGATGAACTATTTCCGTGACATCTCGACCTTCGGCGGCTGCACCGCTGGTCCGGCCGCGGCGATCGAGAATATGCGCATCATCGAGGATGAGAACCTGCTGGGCAACTGCGTCGACATGGGCGATCGCATGATGGGTAACCTGCAAGCGCTGATGGAGAAGCATAAGGTCATCGGCGATGTGCGTGGCAAAGGCCTGTTCCTGGGTGCCGAACTGGTTGCGGACCGCTCCACACGTGAACCGATGGACGAAAAGAAGGTACAGGCCGTTGTGGCAGACTGCATGGCGCAGGGTGTCATCATCGGCGCGACCAACCGCTCGCTGCCGGGTCGCAACAACACGCTGTGTTTCTCGCCTGCGCTCATCGCGACGGCGGATGATATCGACCAGATCACCGATGCGGTCGACAGCGCGCTGGGACGTGTGTTCGGCTAGCGAATGAAAACCGGGAAACCGGGGGATCACGCCCCGGTTTCCCGACCTCTGGGCCGCAAGCCTTTTTGCGAACCAGACGATCAGACACACCTCTTGCTCTTGCGCATCAACCGTCGCAGACTTGCATGCAGAGGAGTGTATCATGACACCCAAAACCTCAGACTCGGAACCGTCGGGCGACATGGCATCGCCGCAAGGTGCAGCGCTCAAGGTCAACACAGTAAGCGCGCAGGACATCAAGGACTCACTGAAGGCGGGCGTGGCAGACTTTCTGGCCCGCCCTGTCATGAGCGGGTTTTTCGGCCTGTTCTACGCCGTTTTTGGCATTGTCTTTGTGTGGTGCCTGATCTGGCTCGGCAAGGTCTGGATGATCATTCCGGCCATTGTGGGCTTTCCACTGGTCGCGCCCTTTGCCGCTGCCGGGCTCTATGAGATGTCCCGACGATTGCAGAACGGGGAACAGTTCGGATGGTCCGATATCTTGACGGTGATGGCCAATCAACGCAAACGCGAGATGGGCTGGATGGCCTTTGTCACCCTGTTCATTTTCTGGGTGTGGGTCTATCAGGTGCGCCTTTGGTTGGCGATCATCCTGCAGGATGCCTCCTTCTCGGACTTTGACGGATTTCTGAACACCGTCTTCTTCACGCCCGAAGGCTGGACGTTTCTGGCCATTGGCACCTTTATCGGCGCGGGCCTGTCGGCCGTGCTGTTTTCGGTCACCGTTGTCGCCATGCCGCTGCTTCTAGACCGAGAGACCAACTTCGTTTCGGCCATGCTGACCTCGATCCGGGTTGTTACCGAAAACCCCGTGGTGATGCTGGGTTGGGCAGCAATCATCTCGGCAACAATGCTGCTCTCGCTGATCCCAGCCTTTCTGGGCCTGATCTTCACCCTGCCGATCCTTGGCCACACCACGTGGCACCTCTATCAGCGCGCCGCCCCTCCGGCCGAGGACTGAACGCGGTCCCCGTTGGGGAACAGGCAAAACAAAAAAAGACCGCCCCAAGTGAGACGGCCCTTTGTTCACTGTCTCTCTTTTCAGAGATCAGGCAGCAAGAGCGGCCTGAGCTTTGGCGACGATCGCACCGAACGCTTCCGGTTCGTGTACGGCCAGGTCGGCCAGAACTTTGCGGTCCACTTCGATACCGGCCAGGTTCAGGCCGTTGATGAAGCGGGAATATGTCAGAGCCTCGTCATGCGAACGGACAGCAGCGTTGATACGCTGGATCCAAAGCGCGCGGAAGTTGCGCTTGCGGTTCTTGCGGTCGCGGGTTGCATACTGGTTGGCCTTGTCGACGGCCTGACGAGCAACTTTGAAGGTGCTCTTGCGGCGGCCATAGTAACCTTTGGCGGCCTTGATGACCTTCTTGTGACGGGCGTGAGTTACGGTTCCACCTTTAACGCGGGACATCTCTTAATCTCCTCTTAGCGGTCGTAGGGCATGTAGCCCTTGACGATCTTGGCGTCGGGGGCGGACAGGGTGGTGTTGCCACGGGCATCGCGGATGAATTTCTTGGTCCGCTTGATCATGCCGTGCCGTTTGCCGGCCTGGCCAGCAAGGACCTTACCGGTCGCAGTCACCTTGAAGCGCTTCTTGGCGCTCGACTTGGTCTTCATCTTAGGCATTTCCGTCTCCTTTCAGGGTTCGGTACAAAACGCGACTCGGCATGCCATCTCGGCCGGTCACGCGATCAGATGCGCCGTTTACGCAAGTTCGGTCATACTGGCAAGGGGGTTTGGCCCAGAATCTGCGCTTTTCGCAGTGGCCTTGGCACCGGGGCAGCACAGGGCCGCCCCGGTGAAGTGTTTAGTGGCTGAATTTGCGGATTTCGCCGCTCTTCAGACGTTCGGAGTAGGACGCCAGCTCCTGACGCACCACTTTCATCAGGAAGTAGAGCGCAAAGACGTTCACAACCGCCATCGCAAAGATCGCCGCATCCGAGAAATCGATGACCGGGCCAAGGTTGGCCGCCGCACCGATGACAACGAAGATGCAGAAGATGATCTTGAAGACCAACTCTTTGGTGTGGCCTTCGCCGAACAGATAGGTCCATGCCTTGAGGCCATAGTAGGACCAGCTGATCATGGTCGAGAAGGCAAACAGAACCACGGCAATCGCCAGAATGAACGGGAACCAGCTGAACGCGCTGCCGAAGGCCGCCGAGGTCAGGCTGACGCCGGTATTGCCGTCGACCGTTGCAATCGCATTGCCCGCTTCGTTCAGCATGTAGTTGCCGGTTGCCGGATCAACGATCAGCTGCTGGGTGATGATGATCACCAGCGCAGTCATGGTACAGATCACAACCGTGTCGATAAACGGCTCGAGCAACGAGACGAAGCCCTCGGTGATCGGTTCTTTGGTCCGTACGGCTGAGTGCGCAATCGCTGCGGAACCCACACCCGCTTCGTTCGAGAACGCTGCACGACGGAAGCCCTGGATCAACGCTCCGACCATGCCGCCAGCAACGCCGAGGCCGGTGAAGGCACCTGCGAAGATCTGACCGAAGGCCCAGCCGATCTGGTCTGCATGCATCAGGATGATGACCAGCGCCGCCAGAACGTACATGACACCCATAAACGGCACGACTTTCTCGGTCACCCGCGCGATAGATTTCAGGCCACCCACGATCACCGCAAAGACGATGCCCGCAAAGACCAAACCTGTGATCCAGCCCGGATAGTCTCCGACAATCCCCGCAATCTGCTGGTGCGCCTGATTGGCCTGGAACATGTTGCCCCCGCCCAACGCGCCAAGGATACAGAAGATCGAGAATAGCACCGCCAGGATTTTGCCGCCCGGCAGGCCCAGCTCGGCAAAGCCCTTGGACATGTAATACATCGGACCGCCCGAAACGGTGCCGTCTTCATATTCGTTGCGGTATTTCACACCCAAGGTACATTCGGTGAATTTCGACGCCATGCCCAACAGGCCCGCGACGATCATCCAGAATGTGGCACCCGGACCACCGATCCCGATGGCAACCGCCACACCGGCGATGTTCCCAAGACCAACGGTCCCCGACAAAGCGGTGGCAAGGGCCTGAAAATGGCTGACCTCACCCGCGTCATTGGGGTCGGAGTAATCGCCTTTAACCAAGCTGATCGAGTGTCCGAAGAATCGGAATTGCACAAAGGCAAAATAGAGCGAAAACACTGTGGCCGCGACGACCAGCCACCCCACGATCCATGGGAATCCAGTGCCCGGAAACGGCGCGAAGATAAAGCTAACGAAGGGGCCGGTAAAATCCGCGAAAGCCTGATTGATCTTCTCGTCCAGACCGGGCGCCTCTTGCGCGAAAGCGGGGCCAGACATCAGAGCCATGGTCGCACCAAGGCCCAGTTTTTGAAGCATATTCATCCTAATCCCTCCGCTCAGTTCACGACCGTGACAGGCACGTCGGCATGCATGACCAAGTTCTGAGTCGAGCTTCCAAACAGCCGTTTCTTGAACCCATCCGCCGAGGCGCGGCCGACGATGATCTGAGTGCCGCCGTTTTCGACCGTGATCGCGTTCAGCGTCTCGGCCACGTCGCCATGGCGCACGATGCCGTGCGCTTCGAACCCATCGGCCTTTAGCGCCTCAACCGTAGGGGCAATGATCCGCGAGGTGGCCAGTTCGACCTCTTCCTCGCGCCGCTTGTGCCGTTGGGCGTTTTCTTCCGGTGTTTGGAAAGTGAAAGGGGACCATTCGATGACATAAACAACCAGCATTTCGCATGAGCCAATCCGCCCAGCCAAATCCTTGGCAAAGGCGATAGCGCGCTCTCCGGTTTCTGTCCCGTCCAGTCCAATGACAATCTTTGTTGTCATGACGTTCCTCCATTTTTTTTCTGGTTTGACCGGGACCCGTGCCCCCGGTAGGGCGACCGGAACCTGGAACTATCTGAGATGATCGCCCTAAGGTTCAGTATCCGGCAAAATCACCAAAAAACAGAGGTATTTTTGCTGAATACAACCCTACGGGCATCTTCCCCTTGAAAAAAAACAAGAAAAGCCGCCTAAAAATTAGGCGGCTTGAGAGTTCTCAATATGATCCTTCCTGAAATCCGGGCGAACTCATCCCGGATCGGTGTTGTAGATCAGCCGCTCATCACAAGGGGCAATACGCAGAATATTGGTGGTTCCGGGGACATTGAACGGAACGCCTGCGGTAACAACGATCTGATCGCTCTCGGCGGCGAAGCCCCCTGCGCGCGCGGCGCGGGCCGCATTGACCACGGCCCCTTTGAACCTCTCAAGTTCGGGCGTCATCACACAGTGACAACCCCAGCTCAGGCACAGACGGCGGGCGGTTCCCGTTGCTGGCGTCATAGCGATGATCGGGACGCCGGGACGTTCGCGCGCAGTCAACAGCGCTGTGGTGCCGCTTTGGGTAAAACAGCAGATCGCTTTGATGTCGGTCTTTTCCGCGATCTCCCGCGCGGCTGCCACGATACCGTCCGCGATGGTCGACCCTTTGGCAGTACGCGAGGCGGCGATGATCTGCGTGTAGGTCGGGTCGGCCTCGACCTCAATGGCGACCTTGTTCATCGTCTGCACGGCCTCAATCGGGTACGAACCGGCCGCAGATTCCGCGCTGAGCATGATGGCATCCGTGCCTTCGTAAATCGCAGTTGCAACGTCCGAGACCTCGGCGCGGGTAGGCATCGGGCTTTCGATCATGCTCTCAAGCATCTGGGTCGCGACGATTACCGGCTTGGCCGCACCACGGCACTTGCGAACCAGACGTTTCTGGATCGGAGGAACAGCCGAAACCGGCAGCTCAACACCCAAATCGCCACGGGCCACCATGATCCCGTCTGATGCGTCGAGAATATCGTCAAACGCCTCAACCGCTGCGGGCTTTTCGATCTTCGACAGGATCGACGCTCGTCCATCCGCCAGCGCGCGCGCCTCGAACACGTCTTTGGCCCGCTGTACAAAGCTGAGCGCCAGCCAATCCACTCCCAATTGGCACACAAACTCCAGATCATCGCGATCCTTGGCCGACAAGGCTGCCAGTGGCAGCAGCACATCAGGCACGTTCACACCCTTGCGGTTCGAGATCGTCCCGCCGACTTCGACAGTGCAATTGGCGAAGTCCTGGCCGCAATCCTGCACGGTCAGACGGATCTTGCCATCATTGACCAGCAGCCGCGCGCCGGGTTCGAGCGCTGCAAAAATCTCGGGGTGTGGAAGGCAAATACGGTTGATGTCTCCGGCCTCGGGGTCGAGGTCCAGCCGGAACGCGGCACCCTCGACCAGTTCTTCCGCATCATTGGCAAAAACCCCAACACGCAGCTTCGGGCCTTGAAGATCGGCCAGGATCGCGATCGGGCTGTCCAGATCCTTTTCCACCTGACGAATGATGCGATGCCGTTCGCGGATCTCGTCATGGCTGCCATGGCTCATGTTCAGGCGAAAGACGTCGGCCCCGGCCTCATGCAAGGCCCGGATGGTGTCATAGTCATTGGACGCCGGTCCCAGCGTCGCCACGATTTTTACATTTCTAAGGCGTCGCACTGGTTTCGCTCTCCTCAATCCCTCGGTGATGCGGCAATGTTACCGCAAACAGTATGTGGGTGGTTATTGCGCAATTCCCTTTTGGAAGCAACTGCCATACACCTGCCGCAAACTTGATGACAGGCACATGACATACACTCCGTTTTTTATCCATGGCGAGGATCGCCCATCCCGATGGCTGATCACCTGCGATCATGCGACCAACACCGTTCCTCCCGAAATCAACGGCGGGGATCTGGGATTGCCGCGCGAAGATATGGAACGCCACATCGCCTATGATGTCGGCGCCTACGAGGTCTCTAAACATCTGGGCGAGATCCTGAACGCGCCGGTCGTCGCAGCCAATTTCTCGCGCCTAGTGATTGATCCGAACCGGGGTGAGGATGACCCGACCCTGCTGATGAAGCTCTATGACGGTTCGATCATTCCCGGCAATCGCCACGCTGATGCGGCAGAGCGTGAGCGACGTTTGGACATGTGCTACCGCCCTTATCACGACGCGCTTGGACGGCTGGCCGCCCTGCCCCATGCGGTGATTGTGTCGATGCACTCTTTCACCCGCCAACTCCGCGGTCGCGAACCACGCCCTTGGCATGTAGGCGTTCTACACACCCCGGACGAGCGCTTCTCACGCCCTTTGATCAACCGCTTGAAGGCCGAAGACAATCTGTGCGTCGGCGTGAACGAGCCCTATACCGGCGTTCTACCCGGCGATGCCATCGACACGCATTGCACCTCGCACGGTCGACCAAATGCATTGATCGAGCTTCGCAATGATCTGATCGCGGATCACGCGGGACAGCGGGCCTGGGCAGAAAGGCTCGCAGTGATCCTTCAGGATGCGCTAAAAGACAGCGGCCTTTGATCGCACATTATTGTGAGCGACACCTTCAGCCCCCACATTAGCGACTGGGAAGGAGGCGACCATGACACAAGAGTTGCTGACGAGTATTTTTGGCTGGATGGCGATACTGAACATCGCTGTTTTGCTGTTCACAACCGTTATGATTGTGCTGTTGCAGGATTGGATTGCAGGGATTCATGCCGGAATGTTCCAAATGGAACGGCCTGATGTAAAGCGTGCCTATTTTCGGTATCTAGCTAACTACAAAATCCTCACGCTGATTTTCTGCATCATTCCGTGGCTCGCCTTGAAACTGGCCTGACGCAGAGTCAGTTGAAACACCCTCTTCAGAGCGTTAATTCGGAAATAGACCGCATCCAATACTTCGGAGCCAGACCATGGACAAGCAAACCGAAATCGAACTTCAAGCCGCAGCGTTCCGTAGGCTGCAAAAGCACTTGATGGAAGATCGCACGGACGTTCAGAATATCGACATGATGAATCTGGCAGGGTTCTGCCGCAACTGCCTGTCACGCTGGTATCAGGAAGCGGCCAACGACAAAGGCTTCGAGATGGGCAAAGACGAAGCCCGTCAGATCTTCTACGGCATGACCATGGATGAATGGAAAGCCAACTACCAGACCGAAGCCAGCCCCGACAAACAGGCCGCCTTCAAGGTCGCATTTGAGGAAAATGTCACGAAAAAGGGCTGAGACCTTGACGCCAAGAGGTGGAGAGCTCGGACTTCTACTCTTTTCTGATAGGGCAGAACTCAAGGGCACGCTGTGATGCGTTCCAACATTTTTCGAGTTTCGGTTGGTGCGCAAACCCACGAGACCTCCCGACGGGAGCTACATCGCAAAAAAGTGTATTATTTTTTATTTTCGGGAGCAGGATTTGCACCTACGGTCTTCAGGTTATGAGCCTGACGAGGTACTTTTGCTACAAAAACAGTTCGCTTGACTGTTTCTAGTCTGAAAGGGTTGTTTGGATTTTCTGACGCTGGTTGCGGGAGGGCGCAACCGCCGTTGTCGAACGCAAATGACATGTCAGGTTTAGGCGCGAAGCTATGTACACAACCATCAAACGGTATCACTACGAAAGCCACGACCAGCTTCGTTCGCACTTAGCCGACTTCCTCTATGCCCACAACTACGCTCACCGTTCTAAAGACACAAAGCGGTCTCAAGCCATATGAATACATCTGCAAATTCTAGAATTCAAAACCAGATCGCTCAAATATCGATCCCATCCACCAGATGCCGGGACTGAACACCTAAGCCCAATCTAACATTCTTTTTCCGTTGCTCACCGGATTCGTCGATTTGTGCTGAAACGGCAAGAATTAAAAAAAACATACGCTAGGCAAAGGATTTGGTAGGTTGCAGAGTGGTATTGGGTAGAGAATTTACTTTTTTGCAGGAGGCTTTGGAAGTCTTGCGAGTAGTTTTGAATAAATCAGTCTTTGACAGCGGATCAAGCTAAACCGTCGAACCAAATCGATATCGAACTTAACAATTCAAGTAAGATGATCAGTTTAGAATGGCCGATCCAACTGTGTATTCAGGTAGTACACTAGATCGGACAGTGGCACTATATTACGACTATCTGGCGTCCAGGGTGGAAATCGACCAAACGTATTCCGCACAAACACAAACACATCAGTTGCGGGAAGGCGTGTCCGTTTCCAGAACGCTTCAATGTAATAATAAGGAGCTTCCAATATAGCCAAGGCATGCGCGTCGTTCGTGAAAATACCCGGCACCTGGGTCCCATTGATTTCTTTAGGAAGATTCGTAATACTACTGTATTCGTATTCGCCCCCCGGCGTTTTTACCGCTTCGGCGAAAATGAATAGTGAATCGCCTCCACCTTGGGGTGTCAATTCAACCAGATAACTCCAGCTCGATACGGTATCCAGCGAGTGAACCTGCTCGACAGTGGTTGGATGGGTAAGCGCGAGGGAGTAACGCGGGATTGGCGTCAAAGCCTCAGCGCGTAGTGGAATCAATGGATTAAATCCCAGATAGGCGGCGCTGCTTGTCTGCTGCATCCGGGTATCAACTTCAGTTTTTACTTTGTCTGTCAGGCCCTCTGGTGGTTTTGGATTCATCATCTTTCCGAATCCTCGCTATCTGTTTCAGGCTCCGATTGCGAAGCAATGAAATATGAATGCGTCCAGAACCCCTCTTTAACCTCCACGCCTTCCGGTGTCATCAAGATGGTACGATAAAACTCTTTGAAGGATGCATATGTCTGTATCGAGCGCTGGTAGGCCGAGTCCTCTATGATCACATCCGAAATGGTCCCGTTTTCGTCATCAAAAATATAGCCGACAATAACGGCAAAGTGCCCCTCGCCAAAGCCTTGCTGCCAGACAACACGTACACACAAAGGCAGGTCATTATCAATTTCAGCCATGATGTTGTCAAAGTCGACTTTGTTGGCAAAGGTCGTCTTGTGGCAGTCATACTCGAACAATGGAAGCGTCAGTCCCGACTGCACATTACATTCGATTGGCGTTTGGCCGTTGGTCAAGTTGCAACAATCGTTGAGATCCAGCATTCGATTTGCGACTTCGCATTTCTTCACATCGTTTGGGTCGGTTTTTGAATACACAAAGTTATGGACGCCCGCAGTAGTCGCAGCCCAACACCAGTTTTGCTGCTCTTGTAAGGGCACCATCGGGCCCAAATCTTTTTCGATCATTGCCTGTTCCTTTCTTCGACCTTTTCGGAGATCTGCGTCGTTGGTCGCAGATTGCGCGGTTCGTGTCGGAGAGACATGATTTAAGACTAAGGCGGCGGAAGAGGAGGAGGAGCGCTGGTTTCGTTCAACTCCGACTCGGCACGTTGCTTGAGTTCTTCAAACAACGGGGTATCGCCAGCCCCTTTGTTCAGCAGGTCTATCACCACCTTGGCCATCAACTCGCCCGCGACTGAGTCCTCTTTGTAGTGAACGCCTGCAACCTCCCGGTTTTCAGCGATCCGGCGCGCTACAGTCATTGCGGGTTCTTCAGTCCACGATGCAGCGGCCGCTAACGCTTCGGCCACAAGAAAGGCCTGTGTCGCATGTCCACTTGGCCAAGACGGGTGCATCGGAACCGGTATCATAGGGACCAGATACGGATAAACTTGATTTGGACGTGGGAAAGCATGCTCTTTTTTGAAGTGCATCGCGACCGTCAAGCCAACGCGATATGCCGCCGCCATCAGCCTGTGCGTATTGTAGTGACGAGGCGTGAGCTTTAGCACGTTCGAAAAGTGATCCAGGCAATTGTCAATCTGATCGTAGATTTCAACCTCGCGAACGCGACGTTCAAACGTTTTTTCCGTTAACTCGGTTACTTGTGTGAACAAGGCAGTTTTCAGGGGATCTCCGCTCGCACCATTGAAGGGCAGTAGCTTCCTTTTCGGCCCGGGAGTAATATCATTAACTTCACTGACGCCACTCAGAAACGCGTTGTTACGCCAGCCCGGGTTCACTTCGTTGAATTCAGCGAGGATGCGTTCGGCAAAATAGCCAGGAGCCCAATCTTCATCCGAAAACGTTCTTTCCGGATGGATTTGATCTTTGTCCAACGGTCCTTTGCCATACACCGGGCTGAAGCCGAAATGGCTTGTTCCGCCCCAGATATTTGACCCGAAACCACCGCCCGAGCCGCCACCTGATCCACCGCCAGAACCACCACCGGATCCGCCACCTGAACCACCACCAGAGCCACCGCCACTCATATCAACTCCCCCACAGAAACTATTGAAACAAATGCTTTGGCAGTTATTGGACGCCTGCGCGTGTCAACGAGTCAATATAAATTTCGGCGTGTTCTTTAGTGAAAGGACAGCGAGTCTTATACTGAGACAAGCGAAATTTCGGGGCTATCGTGTTGTGGTGGCTTACAATTCTGGAGGCGGCGTCATCCATGCCCTGAGCCGATAAACTGGCGATCAGAATCCGCGCCGCATTGCCAAATCGGGGGTTTGCGGCCAAGGATCGCCGAGCCCAGGCCGTACTTTCCGCGTGGTTTCCATGCAAATAATGATTCTGAGCCAACAGCCCTTGCATAAAAAATACATGCTGATCAATCGGGGACAATCGCAGCCCACGCTCTGCGAATTTGATGGCTGTTTCCGTTTCTCCGCCAAAGCCATAAGGTCCGCTGCTGAATGTCCACGCCCAAGCACTGTTTGGGGAAATATCCCGCGCCCGGTCGACATAGTCCTTGGCTGCTTCGAGATCATGTTCAAACAATCCCAACGCTTGACCCAACAAGGCATGAGCCAGTGCATTGGACTCATCCCTCTCAATCGCAAGCCTCGCATCGCGCATCACTTGGGCGACGTCCTGCTCTGGATCGTTCGACCAACCCTCAGCTGCGCGGAACATGTGCCAATGGGCCAACAAGGCAAAGGGGGCACCCCATGTAGGGTCCTCGCGGATCGCGTTGTTCAATAGCGTTTTGGCAAGCGCGAAGTTTTCAGGATTGAGCTGATAAATCAGGCTGAGCGCTCTAAGAAAATAATCATATGCTGTAAGACTTTGTGGCGCCTTGCGAAGTGCCTTCCTGACTTGACGGTTTTGAACATGAGACGAAATTCGTCTTACAATGTTCAAGGTTATTTCGTCCTGTAGATCGAAAATCTCGTCAATTAGAATCTTGTATTGATCCGCCCAAACAACTTCACCTGTATGTGCATCGGTAAGTTCTACTGAAAGTCGCCAGTTCGGGTGATAGCTGTGAATGCGCCCGGTAAAAAGATACTGTACGCCCAGTTTCTCGACGATCTCGTTCATGTCGGTTTGTGTTTGCGTAAGCCCTACGGTGGAGCCATTCGAAACGGTGAATATTTCTTTCAGATTGCTGAGGGAGGTTATTATGTCGTCGACAAAACCCATTGCTAGGTTTTCGGTCTCGAGTGATGCGCTCAGATTTTCGAAAGGCAGCAAAGCAATCGAAGGAACCGAGTCCTGTTCCGCAATCCCGACCGAGGTCATATGATTCAAACCATCAAAGCCCCCTAGAAGAAGGGCTGGAATTGGCTCGACAAGGTTCTTTAGCCTAACCGGACCTAGATCAATCTTCTCAAAGTTTTCGTTGGTTTGGCTGGCTTCGAGAAAATCCTGTGAAACAACCGTGCCCCCTGGTGGAGCGAGCTCCTGAAGACGAGATGCGACATTGACCACGTGCCCAAAGATATCATTCTGGTCTCGAATCAACCTTCCCCAATGTAGCCCAACCCTCCAAACAATTGCTTCATCAACAATGACAACATGTTGAGCGTCTTTTACGCGCCTGTGGAGTTCCTGCGCGCAACGCAAAGCATCCGAAGCAACATCAAAAACGCAAACAAAGCCATCACCAGTGTTTTTTACAATTTCTCCACGGCAGGCCACGATCAGCGGATCTATGACGCTTACCTTGATCTGCCGAAATCGCCGGTAGGTTTCAACGCTGTCCAATTCCATAAGCCGGGTGAACTCTACCACATCTGCAAAGAGCACAGCCTTGTAGTCAGGCCCCAAATCAATCGCCTTTGAGGGTTCGAACTCATCTATGGCGCTTAAGTGGTCCATTTAAAAAAAGCTCCGAACGACACCTAGTCTTAAGCTAGTTTTATTCTCACAATCAAACAACACTGCGAGCGACTACCAACGAGCTGCTTCTTTATTTGTTAATTGGCCTTTCACTATGCGTCTAATCGAATGACGGTATTGTTTAACCTTCCGCCAAAAGTAGGCAAAAGTAACGGAAATAATGGGTTGATCTTCATTTTCACGTTAAATTAGCTGAACGCCCTACGTGCTTTTGGTTGGGCCGATTTGACTGGTCCAGTTTGATTGTTGGTGCACGACTGGTCTCTGGTTCATTGGGACAATGGTTTTTTGGTGCCGGCTGAGGGTAACCCAATGCGGTGTGAGGTCTCTTCGTGTTGTAGTGTTGCCTCCAGTTTTCAATGCTGATTTGTGCTTCTTCCTGTCCTGTCCGTCGTCAGAGTTGTCCGGAGAGCTAAGGCGGCAGCGGCTCGGTGCTGCAACCGTCGAGTTTCGCACGCCTCTTTCAACGCCGCTGATGTGCCCGCGATCAACCCCGCTTTCAGTTGCGAAGCCTTCTTGAGTTGTACGTTTTTCCTTCCGCATTCCTCTCAAGTTCCAGCCTATGCGTTTGCGTTCATCTATCGAGTTCATTGGATCGTCTGATGAGTCCCATACCACCACGACTTGTAAGTCTCATTTTTCTGTGGGCAGCAGTTGGGCACCGCGTAATGTCAAAACATTCAGAAAATATGATCCGTACTACACCCATGATTATTAGAAGTTTTTTGTAACTTTGCACGAACGGAAACTGATATGACCTTTGACCCGCGCGCCCCAAAACCGCCCTTCGACTTTGTGCCTCGCAAGCGGTCTCCACCGGTGGACAAGTCGCGACTCTACGGGCGGTATTTCAGCGATTTGACCAACTGCCAAAAGCTGCGTGACGACATCTGGGATCGAGCTGCGTACCTGCACTGTGTTGGTCACCTGCCATCGTACTAACGACCACGGGCGAACAAAACATTGCTTCAGATATCAGAGTATTTCCGTCGCCCTACCAGCTTGGATGGTCGATTGGGTGAACGTCGGTTGAAGGACGACGCGAACCGCGATTTGAAAAACAATGACCACGACATGGTAAGAGAGGTCCGCGAACGTGTCAGCCAAGGTTACCGCATCCAGCACAATCGCGGTCTTGGAACACGGTACGGATTCAGCAAGGTGTTCATGTTCAAAAACTACTTAGATCACATGATGGCAGACAAGATTACTGTAATGTTGTCCGGAGCCGTCAAGCGAGGCTGGGACTGACCATTGTTCCGCTCATATTGTTGGGATCGGGTGCCGGGTTGACACATGTCGGCGTAAGCCGACTGGAGTGGCCTCGTCGCTTGTCAGAGAGAGGAGGTATCCAGGCACTCACACGGCACCCTTGAAAATGACGGTATCACGTTCGGATAGCCAACCCAAGCCAAAATAAGATAAAAAATACATAATTTCATTAGCTTACACATGTAGAACTCGATCTGGTCTCTGCTTCGGTAACCGTGGAGTAACCACACCGTGCGTCTTTGACAAGCAAGCAACTGCCCTTAAGCCTCAAGGACTATCAACCTACCAGCCGTGATGGCTGGGCCGCCAATATTGGGATTGGACAGGACGATTTTTCGTTCTCGACGCACTCGATAGCAATGATCCTGATCTCCTTTGAGGTCAATGTTTTGTCGTCTGGAGTGCACTCCTAAGCCAAAACATCGCGATCATTGCTTCGAGCGGTTCCTTGAAAAGGAACGTATCGATAACGTGTTCGTCTTCTGCTCCCTCGGGCAAACCGCCCATTCTTGATATCCCCGAACCTCTGATCGCACGCGTACGCCTTCTGGCGCGCGAAGTGGCTCGGTCGGATTTTGCAACCCGTTGCAACGACGAAGATCGAGAGGTGGATCATGGTTGATTTGCCGCTCGACGAAGATGCCGCTTATCTCAGCGTACGCGATGTCGCCGCGTTGTTTCGCATCAGCACCAAGACCGTTCGCCGCTGGATTAAATCCGGTAAACTGCCTGCAACTCGGTTGGGCCGCGATTGGCGCGTCGCCCGTAATGATCTGCAGGCCCTTGCCAAACAACGCGGCAATCAGGCTGCGGCACATGTTCTCTAACATATTCACAATATTCGTCTTTTTCAGCGTTCGGGAAAACGGGGGAACGAACTTTGGATTTAAATTCACACCCTTGGTTTCCCGAATGTCCACAAGAGGGCCGTCATGGGTCTGCCTGTCCTCAAATGTCCCCCTTTGTCCTTATCTCAAAACCGAAGAGGTTTATCGTGGTACATCACCAAGATATCCAACCCCCAGCGACTTTGGCCGAAGTGTTAGACGCGCTAAAGGCCAACCCAGACCCTGACAAGAAGCGTCAGCAGTCCAATCTATCCGCGATCTCACGCATCAGCACATATTTGAACCGACCGCCGTCGGACATTCCGACAGACATACCGCAGCTACGCAAGCTACTGGCATCGTTGCATCCGGCAGCCTGTGGTGTGAAGCCTAAAACCCTCAGCACTACCCTAAGCGACTTGGCCAGAGCGTTGCGGACGGTCGGCGTCTTGCAAGACGTGGAAGCCAAGTTTGACCCGACACCAGAATGGGACACATTTCTCAATGCCGTAGTGTCCAGCCATCAGGTTTAGGGCTTGATGCGTTTTGCACGCTACTGCAGTGCCCGATCGATCCAACCATTGGAAGTCAACAGCGAAGAGGTTCGGTCATTTCAGGCAGCCCTTGACGCTGTGCTCCTGAAGAACGAACCCGCGAAGTATATTCAATCCATGATCGACACGTGGAACCACGTGATCGGCAAACACGACCTTGATCTGCCTCCGCTGGACCGTTTGCCGTCTGATCGGTACGTGGCCCGCCCGCTGACGGATTACCCGGAAAGCCTGCAAGCAGAGATCAAAGCCTATATCGACCGCTTGGCGCAACGTGATCTGTTCAGCGAGGACGGTCCTGACAAGCCGCTGCGCGAGAACAGCCTGCGCAACACCCAAGCGCATCTGCGTCAAATGCTGGACACATTGGTCACAACTGGTAGCAACCCGGAAGACATCACCAGCCTTTCTGCATTGGTCACACCAGACAACCTCAAAACTGCCTTCCGGGCGATGATGGATCGACATGGAAGCAATTGCGTGCCTTCCGGCCTCAGCAACATAGCTGCAACCGGTATCGCGATTGGAAGGCACCATCTGAACGCGCCGGAAAACGTTATCAAGGCACTCAAAGCCATACACAAACGGGTCGCTACGACCCCGCGCGGTATGAGCAACAAAAACGCGGAGCGTCTTGCCCAGTTCAACGACTGGGAAAACGTGGCCCTCTTGCTAAGTCTGCCAGATACACTGATGAAACGCGCAAATGACAATCCGACCCAGCGGGACAGCGCTTTGGCGGCGATGCACGCTGCTGCGCTGACCATCCTCTTGAGTTGCCCCATGCGTATCAAAAACCTCGCGGGGCTTGATATGGATAAGCCTCTGATCGTCACCCGTTCAGGAACACATACAATTTACTCCATTCGCATCGAAGGCATCGAGGTAAAGAATGGCGAGCCGATTGAGGTTAAGCTGAACACCCGCAGTTCCAAATTGCTGCATCGCTACATCATGCAGTTCCGCCCGCAGGTGTCGCTGATGGAGGGACGAGCCTTGTTCCCCCGAAACAGCGATGGGAAGCTAAGAGCGCCCAGCAAATTTAGTGGTGAACTCACCCAGCGTGTCTTACGCGAGACCGGTTTGAAGGTGCATCCACATCTGTTCCGCCACATCGCGGCCAAGCTCTATCTAGAAGAACGCCCCGGCGACTTTGAGACCGTCCGCCGCCTGCGCAAGCACAAGCGGCTCCAGACCACGATGGACTTTTACGCATTGCTCAGCAACCAGTGGGCACATGACCATTACGACGAGGTGGTTCTTTCGAAGATCCGGGGAGCTTCCGATGACTAATCCTGTTCCCCTCGTTCTTCTTTATAGAGATTGGCCCCAGGCGGACAAAACCGCCTGGGAAGCCTTGTTCGCAACTGGTGACGTCTTTGACGGCATGGGACCATGCGCGAGTTGGTCTGACGGCAGTTGCAAAAAACGGCGCCAGAGTTACGGCTACTGGCTGTCATGGATAAAGCGTCATTAGCCTGCCCTTTTGGATCGATCCCCGACGGATCGCATTACCAACGATGCCGTGCGGGGATATCTGGAAGAAGCGGAAGCGCGCGTAGGCCTCATGAGCCGCAAGAATGTGATTTGTGATCTCTATGTGCTTGTAAAGGCCATGGACCCGTCAGGAGATTGGGACTGGCTAAACAAACTGTCTAACCGTCTGGTACATCTGGCAGATCGCAAAAGCCTGCCGAAGGCGGTTCCGATATTGGCAGGTGACGCTCTGACCAAAAGCTCACAATGGCTCCAAGATGTGGAGAGTGATCCGTCTCTCAGTGAACTGAAGCGCGCAATCCACTTTCGCGCAGGTCTGATGATCGCCTTTCTGATCTCGCGGCCCGTGCGCCGTCGCACGTTGCTAGTGCTGACAACGAACCAACATCTGCGCAAAAACGCCGAAGGGTTTGAGGTTCATCTTTCGGCGGAAGACACCAAAGACAAAAAAGCGCGGTGGTTTCCTCTGCCCAAGGTTCTGGTACAACCGATGGAGTCTTATTTGGACATCCATCGCCCGATCCTGCTCGGACCGAAGACATCCAATGCGCTGTGGATCAGCCAACATGGAGACCCCATTACCCCCCATGGCCTGTCTCGTGAGCTGCCGAAAGTGGCAAAACGCATGCTGGGCGTCGAGTTGCGCACCCACAAGTTTAGGCACATTGCGGCGACCAGCATCGCAGAGACAGACCCGGAACATGTTAACATCATCCGGGATATCCTCGGACATGCCACGCTGGACATGTCTCAGAAGCACTAAAACGTGCCACCGGGTTATTAGCCTGTGACGACTAC
This sequence comes from Ruegeria sp. ABV3_008, assembly GCF_056161185.1. Lineage (NCBI taxonomy): Bacteria > Pseudomonadati > Pseudomonadota > Alphaproteobacteria > Rhodobacterales > Roseobacteraceae > Ruegeria > Ruegeria sp. ABV3_008. Next base: position 278,173 of record NZ_JBSWYP010000006.1, read on the forward strand.
CAATCTCTCCTGCAGGCAAAGATGAAGTCCTTGGGTCGCAAACGGTGAGCTATCGAGCCCAACGGCCGCTCGTCGGTTCGGTCAAATACCTATGACCGAGGTATTTTTCATTGCAACAAGTTGCAATCGAAAGTCGAAGACATCCCCCAATCCGTGCCTACTTTGGGATGAGCCAACCAGTTCATCAGACCGAAAAGGTCCAACCTATGCGTGCCGCTATCTACGCCCGTTATTCCACCGATCTTCAAAGTGACGCCTCTATTGAGGATCAGCATCGGCTCTGTCTCCGTCTGATCAATGGTAACGGGTGGCAGAAGGCACAGACCTATTCAGACCGGGGGCAAAGCGGGGCATCCCATCTGCGCCCCGGCTACCAGCGACTGTTGGAAGATGCGCGAAACAACCAGTTCGACGTCATTGTGGCCGAAGGTCTCGACCGCATCAGCCGCGATCAGGAACATATCGCGGCCTTGAAGGACGTGTGCGCAAAGGTAAATCAGCCGGTGGTATCACATACGGCTATGACGTTGTGCGAGAAATGGGCGCAGACAGGTCTATTACCACAGGGGAGCGGCGGATCAATGAAAGCCAAGCCCAGATCGTTCAATTTATCTTTCAGGACTACAGCCATGGTCTGGGCCAACGCAACATCGCTGCCCACCTGAACGATGAGGGCATTCCCGCCCCCCGTGGAACATGGGGTGCATCAACCATCTACGGCAACCATCAACGCGGCACCGGCATTTTGAACAACGAACTTTACATCCGGCGGTTGGTTTGGAACCGGCAGCGTTTCGTCAAAGACCCTAATAGTGGTAAACGGCAAGCCCAACCGAACCCTCCCGAAGAATGGGTAATAGAAGACGTACCCGATCTGAGGATCGTGCTCGATGACCTGTGGAACGCGGTAAAGACACGGCAGGAAAAGACGCGCAATGCCGCGATCAGCAATGGCATCAAGAAGCTTGGCAATACCAAGCGGGAACGGCATCTGTTCTCCGGCATGCTGACCTGTGGATTTTGTGGCACTGGCGTCATCCAAGTCGGAAAGCAGTATTTCGGGTCCTCCGCTCATAAGAATAAAGGCACCTGCGGCAACCGGTTGACGATAAAACGCACAGACTTGGAGGACCGTGTTCTCTCCGTCCTCAAGGAACAGTTGTTGCACCCTGATCTGATCGCAGAATTCACCATCGCCTATCAAGAGGAATACAATCGTCTTGTTGGGTCCGTTCAACAGGAACAGAGTAAGGCCGAACGCGATCTGGCGAAAGTCGAGAGTAAGATCGCCAATCTGATAAACGCCATCGGCGATGGCATGTTCCACCCCAGCATGAAAGAAAAGCTGACTGAGTTAGAAGCGCGCAAAGTCGAATTCGATGGCATCATCAATTCAGCGTCAGATGAACCGCCGGTTTTGCTGCATCCCGGATTGTCCGATGTGTATCGTGAACAAGTCGCTAATCTGACCACGGCATTGCGCGATCCGTCATCTCAGGCGAAAGCGACATCCATCATTCGCAGCTGTTTGTCGGAGATCAGGTTGATCCCGGAAGATGGAATATATGCTATTGAACTTGTTGGGGAACTCGCAGGTTTGCTTGGGTTGGGAGTATCCCAAAACGAACAAAGCCGCCCTGAGGCGGCTTGTTCGGGACTCTGTTCGCCAACACTGGTTGCGGGAGTAGGATTTGAACCTACGACCTTCAGGTTATGAGCCTGACGAGCTACCGGGCTGCTCCATCCCGCGTCAGAGTCAG
>NZ_JBSWYP010000007.1:0-257494 GCF_056161185.1 Ruegeria sp. ABV3_008
CTGACTCTGACGCGGGATGGAGCAGCCCGGTAGCTCGTCAGGCTCATAACCTGAAGGTCGTAGGTTCAAATCCTACTCCCGCAACCAGTGTCAGAAAACCCAAAACAACCCGTTCAGACTACAATCGATCCACCGTATCAATCGCTTAACGTCTTCAACTTGTCAGGCTCAAATGAGCCTTTGGTACGGCAACACCTAGGATAAATTGGTATTTTGACCTCATACCTCATACCTCATACCTCATACCTCATACCGCGATCGCCGCGTGATCTAAAGTCTTTGGATTGAGCTACATGCAACAGCTAAGCTCAAATGCCTAGATTATATTGTGATTTCATCATGATCCTTAACTGTGCTGCGCAGGTTGAACGGGTCGATGCACGTAGCCAAACAGTGCTATCTCGCGCCATTTCAATAGCTTCGCGCGGACTTGTAAAAAATTCTAGTCGTTGAAGAAATGGCCTTGTACTTCCGTTGCTTGCACGGATATACCCGTCCGTGGAGACGTGGCCGAGTGGTCGAAGGCGCTCCCCTGCTAAGGGAGTAGGCGGGAAACCGTCTCGAGGGTTCGAATCCCTTCGTCTCCGCCATTTTTCTCATGAAACCAATTTGATTTTGGGTGGGATTGCCGTCAGCCCCTTTTCTGCCCGCTTTGTGGATTTTGCATTTCTCGGCTTTGGTAGAACTCGTCGCCCGACGCCATCCGAGTCGAAATTTCGCACCTCAGACCTTCGCATCGAGGGAGCCTTGCGCGCGCTTGGCTGTATCAGAATTGAGTTATCCAAGGTGTCGGTTCAAGAACGGGCCGAAATCGTGTTGAAGGAGTGTGGCGCACTGTAACTCGGAGGTCCGCTTCGTCCGCTCGCGAATAGCTTGTTTTGCGCTTGGGTTGCCGCTAAAAATCGAGATTGCAGATCAGGTGCGCAGGATGAAGGGCCGTTCATTTTTCAGGTTCAACGAGAGCATCTCGCTCGTTGGAGGTGCAAATGGTACCACATCTTGGGAGCATTTAGCACTTTTTCGCGAGAAACGGCGTATCAACCGAGAACTTATGCCTGCTAAACCTAGAATACCGCTTCGCCGATCCTGCGAAAACTCCCGGCAGCGGTTCAGTCACAGGCTGCCGTCACAATCACTTCAACCTTCAATACACTACGGGCAAGTTTGGACTCTCCGCAGGCGCGAGCTGGGGCGTGGCTTTCGGGTAACCAGGCGTCCCAAACGGCATTCATCTCAGCAAAATCTACCATGTCTGCAAGCCAAATTTCGCATTTCAGAATACGGGTCTTGTCGCTGCCGGCTTTTGTCAAAAGGTCTTCAACCTTAGCCAAGATGTCGCGTGTTTGTTCACCTACAGTACATGCGTCCGATGTCTGGCCGCAAAGATAGGCAACGCCGTTGTGTTTGACGATCCGGCTCATGCGTTGGCTGGTTTCGATCCTGGTAATGGTCATGTTTCGAGTGGTTCCTGTTAGTGAATTTCATGGTGGTTTGGGCGGAGCTAGGAAAGGTCGCTTACCAACTCGTTTTGGTACCCAAAGAGCGCAGGCAACCCACCTGTGTGCACCATGACGACTTTCTGTCCGGGTTGGATTTTCCCTTCGCTTACCAAATGCAACAACCCTGCGAAGGTTTTCGCGGTATAGACGGGATCAAGGAATATTCCTTCGGTACGAGCCATCTTGTCCAATGCAGCCCGCGTGCCTCCACTGAGTTTGCCGTAGCCGGGAGGCAGCGCTTCGTCCATGACGTCAAGCCTGTCATGCAACGGCGCTACGTCGATATCCAACAAATCCGCCAGTTTCTGCAGAACGGTTTTCATTCGGGCCATTTGCTTATCGCGATCGCGCCGTACGCAAACGCCAAACACAGAAGCGGTGTTTTCTTCCAAGGCTACTCCAGTCAACAAGCCGCCATGTGTGGCTCCACTACCTGAGGGCACGACAACCGCATCGATATCAGGCATCTGCTGACACAATTCTTGTCCAGCGACGACGTAGCCCAAAGCACCCAAAGGCGGATGGTTTAAACCCAAATGAATGACATAAGGTTTGCGTCCTTGCGCCTTCAACTCGTCGGCGCGAGCGTGCAACGCAGCGTCCGCACCGACTTCGTCCTCGCCCTCGGGGTAGGTCATGTGTTCGGCACCCAGAATTTGTGCCAAAAACACATTCCCAGAGCTGTAATACGCCTCGCCCATATCCGACACACGCTCTTCCAGTTGCAGGACGGATTGCATGCCCAGTTTTGCTGCGGCGGCTGCCGCAGACCGAACAAAGTTTGACTGAACTGCGCCGGTGATAAGAATGGTATCCGCACCTTTCTGAAGGGCATCACCGAAATAGAACTCAAGCTGCCGCGTTTTGTTTCCGCCAAACCCAAACCCGGTTAGGTCATCGCGTTTCAGCCAGAGGTCGATGCCCAATTCCGACGACAACCTGTCCAGCCGCTCCAATGGGGTTGGGCCTGACATGAATTGGGCACGAGGAAACCTGTCCAGTTTGTTGTCTTGTGTCATCGTCTGCCCTTCGAGTTTACGCGATCGTGAATGCGCGATGAAAGAGAACGCCACAGGCTATCAGAGATACCACGCGGATAGCGGTTGTGACCAAGGTCTGCGGTAAATGTGGCCCCATTGCACGACCAAAAAAACTTCCGATCAATGTGAGCGCCACGAAGCCCCATAGCTGAGGTCCATAAGCGAATGCTTGAGTCTCGGACAGGCTATGCAACAGGAATGCGATGCCATACGCCACCAGCGCAATGGGTTGTACCAACTTGGCAACCTCTTTGGCTGGGCGGCCTTTCGCAATCAATCCGAAAACCATTAGCGGGCCGGGTGTCGCTGCCCAAACAGTTGCCAGCCCGGACAAGCCGGAAACGGTCGAAAACCCCGCCGTTCCAATTGAGCGACGCAAGGGCAGCAAGGTTGTCACAAGCCCGATCAGCAACAGGCTGGCCGTTAGGGCGAGGACAAACGCCTCGCTCAGCCAGGGGTATACGACAAGGCCCGCGACCACTCCGACGAGGCATCCGATGATTGCCGTGCGAATGGTCTGTCGGTCGGCCTTCAATACATTTCGGTCTGTCGCTACCGCTGAAACGACGGTATTCAAAAGCAGTAGCATTGGAACTGCCGTTGACGTACCAAGCAGGATCATCATCGGCGGTCCGGCAAGAATGCTAAACCCGATGCCGACGCCGACTTGCAGCATTGCACCAAGGCCGATGGCAACCATCAGGATGGCTAGGTCAACGGACACTTAAATCCTCCAAGTCCCGCGCTGTACTGCTGTTCCTTTAGGTCCAAGGCATCATGCCAACATAGGATTTGCGCGTCGCAACGGTATGCGCCATCTGCGCCAGAGTCGTCAAATCGAAGACGGGAAGCTGCAACTTGTCCTGAAGGCGCGCCGCATAAGGCGGTAAATCGGTACATTCCAATACCAGCGACCGTATGTCCGGGGCTTGGTGTTTGAGTCGCCGCGCCGCCTCAAGGACTTCAGCCTCAATTAGATCGGTGTCCATACGGGTGCGCGTGTTTCGCAGGATCACCTCGGCGAATTCGCTGGTGTCCTCTAGGCCTTGTACCGCGACGGGAATGCCCGCCGCGCCGACACCTTCGAAATGCTTTGGCGTCAGGGCAGATGCATCTGCGGTCAAGACGCCCACCGGGGCATTCGCCCCGGTCATGTGAAAGGCCAGAGGTACCTGTATCAAGCTGGATGCAAAGACGGGAACGGAAACAGCCGCGGCCAGTTCCTTTTGAAACAAAGCCAGAAATCCACAGCTTCCCGTGATTGCCCGAACGCCCTCGGCCTCAAGCCTTTGCGCGCCCTTGATAAAGGGTGCCAGTAGATCGGGATTCGGGTTGTTGAGTAGGGTCGGGACACTGATGCCGTCAATCATTTCGTAAAGTACAGGAAACGTAAGGCTGGACGGATTCTTGATGTGCCCGGGCGGTTTGGGGAAATAGCTTTCAAGGCACAAAACCCCGATCGAAGCCCCACATATGTTTTGGCCACCTTCGTAAATTGGCATGGTGCTCAGGTCCTTTCGAATAGGAGATTTAGAAACGGGCCAGCGAGAACGGGTCCAAGTTGATATTCGGGCTGCGTCCGGACACCAGATCCGCCACAAGTTCTCCGGTCTTTGGCGCCATCATCAGCCCGTAATGAGAATGGCCGAAGGCGGCAAAAAGCCCGCCATTTCCGTTCAGCGGCCCAATCGCTGGCAGGCTATCGGGAAAAGAGGGGCGCCGGCCCATCCAGAACTGTGCCTCACCAGTGTTGAGGTCCGGCACCAAAGATTTTGCTTGATCGGTGAGTATTTTTTTCTTGCGCGGATCTGCTGGGGCATCGACACTGCCAAACTCCGCCGTACCGGCAACCCTGAGGCCGCCCTGCATCGAACTTGCGACAACCTTTGCGTCCACATCCATGACCGAGTTGTTCAGCACAGCCGAGGGGGCCGGGAATTCGATGTGGTAACCCCGCTCGGCCACCAACGGCACAGGTATGCCAAGGGGTTTGAGCAGGTCGGCAGACCACACTCCGGCCGCGAGGACAACATTGCGCGCGTGCAGCGTGTCATGTGACGTGGCAAGCTGCCAAATACCGTCTTCGGTGTAGCTCAGCTTAGTGACTTCGGTCCGCACAAACTCAGCCCCTTGCGCAAGTGCTTTTTCGGCCAATACAGCGCCCAAACGCCCGGGAGACGTTGCGCGAGCCTGACCTTTGATCACAATCGCAGCCTTGAGGTCTTTTGACAGCGCTGGTTCCAGGCGCTGCAATTCAGCGCCGTCGACACGCTCCAATTCACCGCCTTTTTCCTGGCGGATCAGATAACCAAGGTCGTTCAGCTTGGCTTGTTCAGGGTTGCGGAACGCGTGAATATAGTAGCTGTCCACGATCAGCGCTTCGTGGCCCGTGCCCTGCAGGTGCCGACGGTACAGATCAATGGACGGACGACACAAAATCTCCATCGCATTCGAGATTTCGCGAACCGTCTTTTCGCCGGACTTACCCAGAAAGCGCAGCCCCCACGGGATCATCTTCGGCCAGAAGGACGCCCTGACCGAAAGCGCGCTTTTCGGGTCCAACAGCATTTGGGGCAGCTTTTTCCAAATCCCCGGAACGGCCTGCGGAATAATGGACCAAGGCGACACAACCCCCGCATTGCCGAACGAGGTTTCCTGTCCAGGGTCGCTCCGATCGATTAGTCGGACCGATATGCCCCGTTCTTGCAGCGACAACGCGCAACAGATGCCGACGATCCCCGCGCCGATGATGGTCACTTGTTCTGTCATCGCATCAGGCCGGGGAATGGCTGCGATTGCGCGCGATCAGTTGGCTGACAATGACTGGCGAGGCGACGGCAAGTGCGATCAGGTCAGCCGTAAGGCTCGGCGCAACAAAGATCACCCCCGCGATGGCCATCAGTATACGCGACGCGATGTTCAGCGGTTTCAGCCAGTATCCGACCACAGCTGCGGACAGGGCGATGACCCCGGCGATACAACTGGTGGCGGTGTAGGTGAATTCCCACAGATTGAACCCTGTTGAGGACACAAACAATAGGACCGGCGCATAAACGAAGGCCATTGGTGCGATCACCTTGCCCAACCCAAGGGTAAAGGCAGAGAGACCAGTTCGGAAGGGGTTTGAGTTCGCAATGGCCGCCGCGGCATAGGCCGAAGTGCAGACGGGTGGCGTGATCTCGGACACAACACCGTAGTAGAGTACGAACAGGTGGCTTGCGATCGGCGGGACACCCAGCTGCGCCAGCGCGGGCTGTGCGACTGAGACCAGCATGATGTAGAGCGCGGTGGTGGGGATGCCCGCGCCCATCAGGATGCAAACAATGGCAATGAAGACCAGCGAGATGAACAGTTGCAGGTCTTCCATCGCAAACAGCTGCCAGCTGCCAAACGAGATCATGTTGTACAGGTCAGCGGCCAGATTGCCTGCGCCTTGAGTGACCATGAACCCGATACGGAAGCCAATGCCGGTTGTGTTGATAACACCGACGACAATGCCGACGGCGGCAGCAGCGGCGCCCACGGCCAGCGAGTATTTCACTCCCAACTCAACAGCTTGCAGCATCTCGGGTACTTCGATGCGTTTCTGCGGGTTCAACGTGGCGATCACCGACAAGGCACACAGGATCGCCGTCATCGTCAGATCGAAACCGCCATCTGAAAATTTCCACAGCACGAAGGCCATGAACGCCGCGGCATAGATCAGCGTGGGTGGTTGTTTGATGCGCGACATGCCTGCGATCACTGCCAGAGAAATTCCGCAGAAGGCGGACATGAACGGCGTATATCCTGTGAACAGCACGACCAGCAGGCCGATCAGAGGCACGATGTTAGCCCAACCTTCGGCCCAGACGGCCTTGAGTTGCGGCAGTTGCTCTTTCGCCAAGCCTTGCAGGTTCAGCTTGCGTGCCATCAGGTGCACCACAGCGAACACTCCGACATAGTGAAGGATCGCAGGGAAGATCGCGGCGATGACAATGGTGGTGTAGGGCACCTCAAGGAACTCGGCCATGATGAAGGCCGCTGCCCCCATGATCGGCGGCGTGATTTGCCCTCCGGCTGACGATGCGGCTTCGACGCCGCCTGCAAAATGGCCGGGATACCCAAGGCGTTTCATGTTGGGAATGGTCAGCGCGCCGGTCGAAACGGTGTTTGCCACCGAAGAGCCCGAGATCGTACCGAAGAACGCCGAGGATACCACCGACACTTTTGCCGGCCCTCCGGTATAGCGGCCCGCCAAAATGGTTGCGTTGTCGATGAAGAGTTGCCCCAATCCGGTGCGCTGCGCGATCACGCCGAACAGGACGAAATGGAACACAATGGTCGATACGACCCAGAGTGTGACGCCATATATGCCTTCCTGCGGGAAATACATCGACGATACGAAGGTTTTGAAGTTCACACCCGGATGCTGCAGCAAGCCGGGAAAATATGGGCCCAACAGGGCGTATGAGATAAACACACAGATGATCAGTGGCAGCACCCAACCCAGCGTGCGGCGTGCGATGTCCAGAACCAGCAAGATGATGACTACGCCCAAAACCACGTCATAGGTGTTCGGGTTGCCCATTCGGAACGTCTGTTCCTCGATCCCCAGAAACGGAATGCCGCGCCATGCGACCCCAACATACAGCGCTGCGATGATCCCCAGCGCCATAAAGACCAAGTCGTACAGAGGGATGTTGCCGATACGGAACCGGCTGAACTTGAGCGCATAGAGGTTTTTGGAGCCGATTATCGGAATTGTCGCGTAGACCAGAATGAACAGCAGCGCCAGATAGATACCCATGTGCCAATGGTCGGCTGGCAGGCCGAAACCGGCTGTGAAGAATTCGTAGAACGCAAGGATCAGAGCAACGACGCGTAGCACCTTGCCTGCGGTGGGCGTGACTTGCCGGACGGCGGCGCCTTCGTCGAACTGTTCTTCGATGGCGGCCAGTTCCTCGGCCGTCAGTTCGTGGTCATCAAGTTTCTGGGTCTCGGACATGATGGCCCCCCGATTTCGCATAGTTCCAGAGTGCGGTGCCCCGCGCAGGGGCACCGACGACAATTGTCAGAAAGCTACGATTACTGAAGCAGACCGGCTTCTTTATAGAATTTCTCGGCCCCAGGATGCAGAGGCACACCCAGCGCCTCGACACCATCCAGCGCCGTATCGGGCGTGATCTGCTTGCCTTTGGCGTGACCATTGTCCAGCAGCTTGCGGGTATTGTCGTTCCACAGCGCCTTGGTCAGGCCGTAGACCAGTTCGTCGGACAATTCTGAAGACACTACCAGCATCGCGCTGACCGCCGGGGTTTTGGTTTCACCGTCGATACCTTCGTAAACGCCACCCGGGATGGCCGAGGGGATGTATGCCGGGATGATCTCATTGATCTTCGCCATGTCTTCGTCGCTGAAGGAATGCAGATTCATGCCCTTGGTTGACGACAGCTGAACCATCGCAGCTACGGGCCAGCCTGCAGCGTAGAAATAGGCGTCAAGCTGACCGTCAGCCAGACGCTCGGCGCTTTGGCTGTTATTCAGCTCGGCCTCATCCATATTGTCACGGTTGACGCCCCAAGCATCCAACATCTGCAGCACGGCAACCTGTGTACCGGAACCGGCTTGCGCGATGCCGACGCGCTTGCCTTCCAGATCGCTCAGATCGTTGATTGTCTCACCGGCAGGCAGAACCAAGTGCAGGTCTTCGGGGAACAGGTTGGCCACGATGCGAAGATTGGGGTGAGGTTTGCCCTCGAACTTACCCTCACCCAGATACATCGAGCGGGTGACGTCGGCTGCGGCCAGACCGGCCTCAAGCTCTCCGTTCTGAACGGCGGCGTTGTTGAACACCGACGCGGTGGTGGATTGAGCGATAGCAATCAGCCCCGGTACGCCGCATTGGCCGCCTTCTTCGCAGGGGCGCGAACCCGGAGGGGCGGAGATACCGTTTGCGATGGTGCCGCCGATGGGGAAGTAAGTACCGCCTGCGCCGCCTGTGCCGATGCGGAAAAAAGTTGGGTCCTGTGCCAGTGCCGGGGCGGCAAGTGCGCCTGCCAGGGCCAGTCCCGTCAAACATTTCACAAATTTCATCATCATCTCCCTTGTTGGATCGTCGGATTCGGTTCGGCCGAATTTCGATCCTGCAAGCGTAGTAGCAATTTTCATAAATACAAATTTGTTATATTTCATAAAACTAAGGTTTAGCTTATATATTGGACATGAACCTTATGCAGTTGACCGTTTTTCGCGAGGTGATGGAGACCGGCTCTATCTCTCAAACCGCCAAGAAACTGAACCGCACCCAGCCTGCGATCAGTCTGGCCCTGAAGAACCTTGAAAAGGCCCTTGGCCTGACACTGTTTGAGCGAAAGGGACGGAGATTGGTCCCGGTTCCCGAAGCGCATTACCTTTTGGCCGAAACAACAGGTATTCTGGACCGCCTTGCGACGATTTCCAGTACAATGGAAGGGTTGATTAAAGGGCATTCCGGCAGTCTGAATATCGCCACAATGCCGGGCCCATCCGCTTTCTTGTTCCCGCGTTTCATCAGCCAATCAGTCGGTGAAAACCCCGAGATACGTATCACTTTGTCGACACGCAGTTCGCCTCAGATTATTGAGCTTGCAGGCACGCAGAATATTGATTTCGGCTTTGCGGACTTCGATCATTCAACCGGGAAAGAGCCTCAGTATTCAACAGAACTGATCCGGGCAGATTGTTTTTGTGCCGTTGATCGTGACAGCCCGCTTGCTTCACGCGGAACCATATCCATTTCTGATCTCGACGGAGCACCTATGGGAGGATTGCATGCCACGCACCCGTTCCAGCGTAAAATTCGACAAGAGTTTCAAGATGTTTCAGCTGACTACAACCCAACAGTGACCTGTCAGTACTTTCTACCCTTGATACCATTTGTGAGCTCAGGTCAGTGCTATTCGATTGTGGACCCGTTGACCGTAGCGACTGAACGAGAACTAAACCTGTCCAATGGAAAAGTCGCGTTCGTGTCCTTCAAAAAACCGCTCAGATATGAATATGCGCTCCTTGAGCCAGACCACCGACCACCGTCTCAACTGGCTTTAAAAATCAAAGCGGGCTGGAAAGCCGAAGTTTTAAGGATGTTGGCAGAGGTGAATGCAAACCCTCATGCAATTGGGATAGATGAAACAGAAAGCGAGCAAACTGAATAGCATTGTTTTACAGACAGAAAACCGGTAGGAGAAAATGCCTATTTGGCTCGGCGTGCGACAAGTAGGCGAATTTCAGCTATAGGACCGGAACCTCCAGTTTCTTGGATCGGACCGAAGGATGGCTTTGTCCGCGAAGCGGTTGTTAGAGAAAGTTGCTACGAACTACCGCAATGCGGACAAAGCAGACTTTCAATCGAATAAATTGAAAGTCCACTTCTTGGTTGTAGCGCACGCATTAACTGAGGTGATGCACTTCTTGCAGGCCAAAGACCGGCGTCGGGATACCCTCCATTCGGGCCTTTATCTGCAGCGACAGGAATTGTGAATAATGCCGAGACTGATGCAAGTTTCCACCATGCATCCAAAGGTTTGGAACCTGTGTCGGCTTCCACATATTGCGTTGCTCGCCTTCCCAAGGCCCCGGGTCCTTGGTTGTGTCAGAACCCAGACCCCAGCATTTCCCAAGCCGATCTGCCATATCCTGACCCATCAGGTCCGCGACCCAGCCGTTCATCGAATGATACCCGGTCGCATAGACCACCAGATCGGCATTCAGATGCGTGCCGTCATCAAGGATAACTCCGGTTTCATCAAGCGCGGTGACCTGACCCCGTTTCAGCTTGATCTCGCCATCAATGATCAACTGGCTGGCCCCGATATCGATGTAGTAGCCCGATCCGCGGCGCAGGTACTTCATGAACAGCCCGCTGTCGTCATCGCCCCAGTCCAGCCAGAACCCGGCCTTTTCCAACCCGTCATAGAACTCTTTGTCCTGTTCTTTCATCGCGGCATAGGCTGGAATCTGGAATTCATGAAGAATGCGATAGGGCAGCGAAGCAAAGATCAGATCGGCCTTTTCGGTCGTCATGCCAGACTGCACCGCACGTTCAGAATAGAGATCGCCCAGTCCGATTTCCATGAGGGTGTCAGAGCGGACAATATGGGTTGAGGACCGCTGCACCATTGTCACATCGGCATCGTTTTCCCAAAGCGCCGCGCAGATGTCGTGGGCCGAGTTGTTGGACCCCACCACAACGACCTTTTTACCAGCCCATTTGTCGGGACCTTCATGTTCCGACGAATGCACCTGTTCACCTTTGAAAACATCCATACCCGGAAAATCAGGCATGCGTTTCTTGCCGGACATCCCCGTCGCCATGATCAGTTGCTTGGGCCGCAGTACAACCTCTTCGCCGTCCCGGTCCACCGTGATGGTCCATTCGCCCCTGTCTTCGTCAAACGTGGCGGATTTGGCCGTCGTGTGCGTCCAATAGTTCAGCTCCATCACCTTGGTGTACATCTCAAGCCAGTCACCGATCTTGTCCTTGGGCGAGAACACGGGCCAGTTTTCCGGGAACTTGATGTAGGGCAGATGGTCATACCAGACCGGATCATGCAGGCAGAGGGATTTGTAGCGATTGCGCCAACTGTCGCCGGGCCGGTCATTCCGTTCGACGATGATCGTCGGTACACCCAGCTGACGCAGCCGCGCGCCCATAGCGATCCCGCCCTGACCACCGCCGATGATGACGCAGTAGGGCTGTGTTTCGTAACCCAGTTCAGCCTCTTCCTGCGCCCGCTCTTCTGCCCATGTGGTCCTGTGTTTACCCGCACCGTGCTTGGCCCCAAGTGGGCGGTTGAACCCTTTGGGCTCTTCATGACCTTTCAGCTCGGCCATTGTGGTCAGCAAGGTCCATATCTTGCCATCCTTGAGGCGGATCAACCCGTAGCCGCGTGCCACTTCGGTTTCGAACTCGATCCATGCGGTGGTTATTCCGTCGTCTTCAGTGGGAACCTCACCTTCGGCTATTTTCCAACCGCTCGGCTTGGTTGTGGCCAGCTGATGCGACAGCATATCTGCCACCTGCGCTTTACCTTCGACCGTTTTGATATTCCAGGTAAAGCTGACCAGATCGCGCCAATAACAATCGTCCTGGAACATTTCGCACGCGACATCGATATCGCCTTGGGACAACGCCGCACCGAAGTCATCCAGAAACCCCTGAACTTGATCCGAGAGTGTTGTGTCGAGCATGTCATCCTCCCTATCTCCACGGAGCAGAAGGCTGGCAAATCCGCGACCCTTCGGGCAAGCGGGTTTGGCGCCTCAACACTTAGTTCAGTCCAAAAATGCAAGGGCTTGTTGCGCGTGCAACAAGGGCGCAACACGGGTACATACGCGTCTAAGCGGGCGGTCTAAGCCCGGCTTTTCGCATACGGCGCAGGATCGTCGACCGGTTCACACCAAGGCGCCTTGCCAGTTGGGACATGTTCCAATCGCAAGCACGCAAAAGTGCTTCCAGATCATCTGAGTCCTGCTTTTGCGTAGGGGCGAGCGCCGGGGCGGGCAAATCCGTTAAGTCGATGATGTTGTCCTGACACAGGGCGACCGAACTTTGCAGCAGATGTTCCAGTTCACGAATATTGCCGCGCCACAATCGTGATTTCAGATCGGCGCGGGCAGCGGTCGACAGGCGAATATCATGGCTGGCAAACCGTCGGAGCAGACGATCAATCAGCCAATCCAGGTCCGCACGATGGCGCAAAGGCGGCAGAGACAATGTGGCCCCCGCAATCCGGTACAGCAGATCTTCGCGCAGACCGCCCTGTAATCCCGCCGGGGGCTGCCGGCATGAGGCGATGATCCTCAGATCAGCCCGCCGCTCAAGCACTGCCAAAAGAGAGGCCTGCGCAGGCTCGCTCAGGTCTTCAACGCCGCGCAGAAACAGTGTGCTGGGTTCGATAGCATGGCAGAAATTGAATGTTGGCGTGTCGCAACAGATCACGGTGTGGAAATCCTGTGTCGCAGGATCAGCCATATGGATCGCGCGCGCCAGCTTGGTCTTGCCCGTCCCGCTTTCACCGGTCAGCAAAAGCGGCAGATTGGTCGGCGCAAGACGCGCAGCTTTGTTCAAAAGTTGCTGAAGGCCCGCATCCGGCCCTGCAAAACTACCAAGGGCACCAGGCAGAACCTTTTCCCGTTTGCGCAGAGCTGCCGTCATCTGCGGCGTCTGTGGAGCAACGGCATGACCATAGAGCGCGCGCCCATCCTTGAGGTGTAGAACGCGGTCTTCGGACGGTCTGCCGCGCATGAACTCGGGCATGTCATCAACACTGATTTCAAGCCAGTCCTGCAATTGCGACCCGATCAGGTGACCCGAACCGTCCGGGTCCAGCGCACGTCGGGCCCCCGAGGTCATACCGATGATCTTGCCGCCTCCGTCCACAGCGACCGCCGCTTCGGGATCGACCTCAAGAAATTCAGGGCTGGCTGAAAAGCGCAGGACCCAATCACGCCGCGTCGATGCCATCAGGTTTGCCATCTCGACGCGACGGGCGGAGTTCGTCACCAATGTCATGGCCAGATTTTGCGACGCCTTTGGTGAGGGTCCACGCAGCAATGACACATCCAGAACAGCCGCAAGAGCTCCTTTGGTGTCAAAAATAGGCGCTGCCGTGCAAGACAGCGGCGTATGCGTGATAGAAAAATGATCACTCTGATGGATCGTCACCGGCTGACCCGTAACGATACACGACCCCACTCCGTTCGTTCCTGCCAACTCTTCCGTCCACTTGAAGCCCAGATGAAGACCCGCAGTTCTGAGTTCGTCCTCAAAGTTCCGGTCGCCAAAGAAATCGACGCAGACGCCATCTGCATCCGCAAGCAGCAGGACGTAGTTCTGCCCTGCCACCTGCGCAAACAGCGATTGAAGTCCCGAGCGCGCGGTCGCGATCAGACGTTCGGATTGTTCCAGATGTTCACGGAATTTGGTGTCAGGCAGAATGTGCGCAGGTTCCTGTCGTGAGGGATCCATACCGTAGGTTTCAACACATCGTTGCCAGCTATCCGCGACAAGTCGGTCTCTCCCCGTATCGAACCCGCTTAAGACACGGTCAATCTCTTTTGAGTGCTGGCGATCCAACAGCTTCCCGTCCCACAAATCCTTCCTAAAAATAGCATGAGTAAGGATGCGCGCCTATGTTCAAATTTCGTCCGGCAAGTGTTTGGTGCTTTGCCTCGTCAAGCTGGCCTGCGTTGAACGCGCAGCGTTTGGCCATTCGACTCAGAGTTGTCATTCGCTGCAATTTGCGTGAGTGGCAGATATGCGTTTCAAAATGGGAAATCTACCATTTTATACCCAGGGCTTTGCTGCGCTAGAAATCGAGCTCAGTTCGGTATTTTTTGTGGTTTAACCTGCTGTTTTCTATATTTAATGTATTTTTATTAACAACTTGCGGGCATAGTTTTGCGGCTCATCATCTCCGCCGTAACCTCAAATTCTGGCGCTTTTCCAATAGATTGCTACGCCAGCTCAGCCAGAGCCGTGTCGATCCGGGACAGCATCGGGGATTGGCCTGCAGTCTCAACAATGACGCGGGCTTTGCTCAGGTGTTGCACGGCCAATTGCTTCTTCTTGCGGGCTTTGTAGAGCAACCCAAGGATCATGTCGCAGCGGGCTATATAGTGCCCTTTGTCGTCGAATTGGGGGTTGCTGCGCACCTCGTCCAGCATAGCAACCAGTTTCTTTTCACCAAAGAACAGCACCCAAAGGATCGAGCGGAAATTCCGGAGAAAGACGCCAGCCGACGCTCCGCCCTCACCCGTCAGGATGGCAAGGTACATTTCGCATAGGAACAAACGCGCCCAATCGGCCGACACTTTGGTGCCTTCGTCCGTGCGCTTTTGAACAGCTCGTTCGATCTGCCGTAGCCCGTCTGCAATGCGTCCCTTCAGGGCATAGGCAACCCCAAGCATCGTTGCCGGGCCCATGGTGAACAGGGTCCAGCCGTGTTCATTGCAATTGGCGATATGGGCCTCAATGATCTCGATCGCGCCTGGTGTTTCCGTGGGCACCATGGCTGATACGCGGGCGGCCTCGGCGATGGCGCGCTCGAACTCGACTTTTGAAGCCTTGTGCGCCTCTTCCGCGATGGCCAGCGCTTTTTCGTGGTCATCGGCAACCATGGCGATCAGGGCTTTCATCGCTGTGCCATAGCCCAAAGCCCTTGGGTCGTTGGTCTTCGTGCCCAGCGCAATCATCTTGTCTGCCGTGGCGTGCGCGCGGGCCACCCGTCCTCGGGTCAGTTCGTTCCAACCGATGGTGGCGAGGTAAAAGTTCTGGATATAGGCGTCGTCGATCTTTTCCAGTTCGGCCTCGATCACGCGCGCTTTGGCTTCGAACTCGGCGTTTGAAATCGGCGAGAAATAGATCGACACCGAAAGCTCATTCACCATGGCATAGGCCCGTGAGGCCGGATCGCCCAGGCGCTCAGCCATGGCGGTCAGATCCTGTTGCACCCAGTGGGCCTCGCGGTATTTGCCATTACAGACAAGGCAGGACACGTAGTGGTGCAGGAACAGCGCGTGATGAGAGCTGTCGCCCACCTGCTCAAGGATGGGGCGTACGGACCCGGCAAGGTCAATGATCGTTTTGACCCTGAGCGAGATGTTCGAACACAGCGCAAAGCTGGCCAGAAACTCAGCGAACTCGGTCTTTGAAGCGCAGTCCGGGTCGCTTTCGTATAGAGCATAGGCCGCCGTGTAGTAATTGTTGGCCTCATCCAGCGAGTAGACGCCCAGAGACTTGTCCCCGGCCATCGCCGTATACCGGAACGCTTTGTCGGTCTGGTCTGTCTGGCTGTAATGATAGGCCAGCATTTCGGCCACTTCCTGCAGGCGGTTTGCGTTGCGCAGAACCAGACACTCGGCCACTTCAAGATGCAGGCCCGCGCGGCGGGTAGCTACAAGGCTTTGATATACAGCATCGCGCAGTAGGACATGCTTGAACACGTAGTCCGAGGAGTTTTCGTCGCGATACAACACGTCCTGAGCCTGAAGTCGCTGCAGGGCGTCACCGGTTTCAGCAGGGTCTTTGGCCAGTTGTGAGAGCAGACCCGGATCAAACCGTCGCCCAATTACGGCGGCGGCTTGCAGCAGGTCCCGATCCTCGGTTGACAGACGATCAACGCGGGCGGTCAGCAGGTTCAACATGCTGGCCGGCAGGTCGGCTTGCGCCATGTCGATATCCAGATGCGCTTCGGCAGCGTCGACCCGCAGACTGCCTTGTTCCAGCAGATAGGTTAGGATTTCTTCGCCAAACAGCGGATTGCCACCGGCACGTTCGGCCAGTTGCCTGTCCAGCCCCACAGGCAGAGTGGTTACGCCCAGCCGGTTGCGCGCCAGGTTGGCGAAATCCTCGGTCACCAGAGGTTTCAGCGCGATGGTTCGAACCTTGTCGTCATCGCGCCAAGCAGGCGTGTATTCCGGGCGGTGGGTCTGGATCAGCAACAGGTTGGTCAGGTCCGACCGGTTGACGATGCCCTGCAACAGCTCTTCCGAGGCGCTGTCGATCCAGTGGCTGTCTTCGATGAACAGGATCACGGGTTGTTTGGCGCATCGCGCCTTTAGCAGTTCAGGCAGTAATTCACGGGTGCGTAGGCCAATGAGAACGCCGTCAAGCCCGTCCAATGCGTCCGGAGGGGGCGTCAGGCCAAGCAGGTTCATCAGCAGGCCCAGGTTCTGTTGAGAAAAGCACTCCCAAGCCTTCAGGCCGGTCTCAATCTTGTAGGCGATGCGGGTCGGGTTGTCCTGATCCTTGATGCGGAACCCGGTTCGGACAATCTCGATGATCGGCAGGAAGGGAACCTGCTGCCGATCTGCAAAACAATAGCCTGTCAGGACATCAATCTGATCGCGGGGCAGGCGGTTGAGGAATTCGAACACAAGCCGGGTTTTTCCCAAGCCTGGTTCCGCCACCAGATCCACCACCGAAACGCCGTTGCGCGCCTGAGCCAGCGCATCGGCCAATTGGGTCAGCTCGCTGTCACGCCCCACATAGGTGCTAAGACCACGCGCGACCGAGGCATCAAATCGCGAGGCATCGGCCCGTACGGATTGTAGTTGCCACAATTTCTGAGGGACAGTGAGACCTTTGAGTTGATGTTCCCCATCAAAGCGCAGCTCAGTCACCCATTCGACAAGGCTGCGGGTCTTGTCGCAGATCAGCGTACCACCCGAGGGTGCCAGGTTTTCGATGCGCGAGGCCATGTTGACCGTGCTTCCCACCGCTGTTGCAGGCCCGTCCGCGCCCTGTACGGCGGCCATCAGAACCGTGCCGGAACTGATGCCGACCCGCATCTGAGGGCGCACACCAAAGCGGGCCTCGATCTTTTGGGCGGAAGCATGGAAAGCGTGATGAATGGCGTCGGCGGCGCGGCAGGCCCGTTCGGCCGGGTCCTCTAGCGCGTCAGGGATGCCGAACAGCGCCATGATGCTGTCCCCGGCAAAGTCGCGGACTGTACCACCATGCTGAGATACCGCACCCGAGAGGGTGTCGTAGACCAGACGCACAAACTCCAACGCTTGTTCTTCGTCCAGTTTCGAGACGATCGACGTATAGCCAACCATATCCGCAAACAGGACAGAGACCTGGCGCCGCTGCCCCAGATCGCCCTGTTGTTGTGAAGATATGACCCCGCCGTCCTGCATTACCACCGGAGTGATACAGCAGCAAAGCACGCGCCGCCAGCCGTTGCGGACATGTTGGTGTGATTGGCCTGTGAAATGTACGCGAAAATGTCACGCAGAGACGCGCAGATGCCCGCAGCCCTGTGACCGGGCTGCGGGGCGTGGACTTACTTGAACACGTCCACCAGATCTGAGACGCTGACACCTTCCTTGATCTCCTTCAGGCGAGCAAAGATCAGCGCGATGGTGATGCTGAGCCAACCGTAGGCAATCGCGTTGAGCGCGGCCTCAAAAAAGACCCAGGGACCCAAAGATGCCGTTGGATCAGCAATTCCGGAGAATCCGAACGCGGCTGCAAAGGCAAATGTGACTACCATGACGACCAGCACAATACATAGACCCATCAGGATCAGCGCGCCGATGATGGGCCAACGGTAGTTCTTGGTCAGAGTCGCGCTACGTCCCATCGCACCAAACCCGGCCCTGTCGATCACAATGGCCGGTACGATGACGGAAAATACGGCGTAGATCCAGATACCCGGCACGACCAGAAAAACAAGGCCGATAAAATACAAGATCGTCGTTGCGATCGACAGAACTGCAATGGCGGGCAGGTTGACGACAGCCGCCGAGAAATAGCTGCCAATACGCGCCGCACGCCCCAATTTTGCGTCATAGGCGAACTGTATGATCACAGCCGTGGTGACGGCATATGCGAGCAATGTGATCAGAGCCGACACGATCACGCCAGAATAGAAGGCGGTATTGTCGAAACTCGCGGTGCCAATATCGTCGAAAGACTGCGCCACCGTGTAATTGTTCACAATGACTTCGATCAGGGCAGGAATGAATCCCAGCAGAAGCACAAGGTGGAGCTTTTTGAAAAAGATAGAAAACGTCTCGCCGACAATGGCTCCGACGCCTAGGGGCATGTGAGCCTCGGGGTATTCGGGATTGGCTGTATCTGTCATTTTTTGTTCCAAACCATTCTAATGTTCTGTCTCTGATAGAGCCTTGAGAACGGGTTCATCCTCAAGACGAGTTTCGTTTTTCTGCTTCTCGCTTGGGTAAATCTGCAACAGGCGTGGTTAGCCTTGTTTGTCTGCCTCGGCGTGGAATTTGTCGGCGCGTTTGTCGCCAAACAACTGGCGCTGTTCCAGAAAGGCGCGTTGTGCTTTGTAGAAGGCCTCGAGAAAGGCAAGCTGGTCTTCTGGTCGTACCGCATCGGCATAGTCGATCTTGCGCCGGACCTGCTCGACAATTGCGGCCATGGTTTCCTTTTTCCGTTTGTGTGCCTCGGGCCCGGTCGAGCGTGCTGCGCCGCGTAGAAACCCTTCGAGGGTCTGCAATTCGAACGCGCCGTAGTGCTCAAGCTGATGGGTCAGAAACTGGAACCGGGGCTGGGTGGCGGTGGCGGGTTTGATCGCTTTGGACATATCCGGGAGCAGGATCGGCTTGGGAAGGTGGATCACATAGGTGCCTGCGATAATGTCCCCCAGCCGTTGGCTACGTTTGTTGAACACCGGTACCGCTACTACGCCCAGCACCCAGGCGAGCGAGATCAGCGACGGGATCAGAGCCTCGGCATTCAAGGTCAGAACCAGAGTGCCGGGCAGAAAAATCTCGGCCTCTTTCATCAGGTTACGAACGACGAGGGATTGCGTTGTCAGCGCTTGACCATCGGCCGAGACAACCTTGATCTTCATCATGCGCTTGCCGATGGTCTGACCGTTCCACACTAACTCGGACGCGGCGTAGTAGGGGATTCGGATGACGAAGAACAGCATCGCGGCCACTGCCACAAGCGCCTCGGGCGGGACAACTTCGATGGCCAGCAAAAGCAGGAAGAGGGCGATGGCACCGACCCCAGTAATCAGGATGTCGGCGAATTGGGCGGCCATGCGCACACCCACACCCGCAACCCGGAAATAGAGTGGCACACCCTCGGGTGGCAGCAGACGGTCGAGCTTGGGTTGCGTCATGACCGCTTCCTTCCGCCCAAGCAGAACCACAGCAGCCACAGCGCGCCGATCCCCCAGCCGATCGCAATGC
Source organism: Ruegeria sp. ABV3_008 (assembly GCF_056161185.1). Classification (NCBI taxonomy): domain Bacteria; kingdom Pseudomonadati; phylum Pseudomonadota; class Alphaproteobacteria; order Rhodobacterales; family Roseobacteraceae; genus Ruegeria; species Ruegeria sp. ABV3_008. The sequence goes on from NZ_JBSWYP010000007.1 coordinate 19,235, forward strand.
GTGTGGTGCGGTCCTGTACCAACTGCCTGCCGAAACCTTCCAGCAGAGCGGCGGCAACCAGCATCATGGCGGCGATAAGCGCCAGTTTCACCGCATCATGCCCGGCGGCCCGCAATGCCGCGCGGCGTGTGAGCTGGCCGGGGAACAGTACGGCGAGGCCCAGTTTCAAACCGCCCGCGCCCGCGATGCAGATCGCTGACAGCTCGGTCACGCCGTGGATCGACAGCCAGCCAAACAGGTCCCAGCCCAAGCCCCGATCAATGTGCAGCGCGTAAAACACGCCCAGAATCAGGCCGTTATAGAACAGCAAAAGAACCGTTGGCGCGCAGAGGAATGCCCCAAGCCCAAATACAAAGATCGCGATGCGTGTGTTGTGCGAGAACAGGTAAGTGGCAAAAGCCCCCAGCCCGGACCCGTCTTCCTCTCCGTAGATGGCCGAGCGCAGATAGTCCGTGCTGGCGTCCGGCCCGCGCCCTCCGGCCAGTTCGGTGGGCATGAAGACAAAGAACCATTCGGGATTGTCGAAGTAGAAGAAATACCCGGCGATAGCGCCAGCCGCCATGCACAGAAACCCCAGAAGGGTGACGCGCCAGGAGGACCGCATCGCTTGTGGCCCACCGCTGGTCATGAACTTGCGGATGATCCCGCCCAGCCGTTGTTGCGGGGCGTAGACACTCAGATAGGCGCGGCTTGTCAGCGCCTCGAGATATTCCAGCAGCCCACGGTCCAATGAGATTTCGCGCGCGATGGACAGGGACGTTGTGGCCTGCCGGTAGAGGTCGGCCAGATCACGCGCCTCTTGAAAGCTCATGCGGTGCAGGCCCTGACCTTCGGCCTTGTCAACGAGATCGGACAAGCGTCTCCAGTCGCTTTCGCGTTCCTGCCGGAACCGGGCCGAGCGGATCAGATCAGCATCAGACATCAGATCATCTCTCGCGCTTTGATTTCCAGATAGGTCGAGATCAATCGCGCCGAGATCTCGCCAGGTTCGGCGTCAATCACTGTCACACCGATCTGTTGCAGCCGTTCCAGCACAAGGCGACGTTCGCGCAGAAGCTGCCCGGTCGAGACGGTCTCGGCCACGTCGTTCATGTCCTGTGGGGCCGTGTTGACCTGCGCCTCGAGGATCGGATCACGCAGGGTGACGAAAACGATCAGGTGCCGCTTGGCCAGCGCGTTGATGTTCTCGACCATCAATTCGGCTGAGGTGGTATCGACGAAATCCGAATACACGATGATCAGACTGCGCTTCGGGGTGCGCCCGTTCAGCTCGGTCATAGCGAGGGTGTGGTTGGTCTCGACGCTTTCATATTGTAGCTCGGCCGTGCGGCTGCGCAATCGGGTGAACGCCGCGCGGCCCGGTTCGGGGGGTAGGAACATGCGCGGCTTGGCGTCATAGGCATAGAGCCCGACCAGATCCCCCCCGATGGCTGCGGCCCAGGCGGTGGCAAGTGCCGCGGTGATGGCATGGTCGATCTTGGGCAGGCCCACAATCTCCTCGCGCATCTGATAGCCGTTGTCCAAGGCGATGATGACATGGTGGTTGCGCTCGGCCCGAACCTCTTTGGCGACCAAAGACCGATGCCGCGCGGACCGCTTCCAGTCGATTGAGTTCGCATCCATGCCGGGGACGAAATCCCGCAATTGGTGAAATTCGGTGCCCTCGCCGATGGCGCGGTTTTCCTTTACGCCGAACAGCCGCGATTGAACCGTTGTCGAAATCTCACCCGATTGAACACGGCGGATGTTAGGCACCACCGCCAGTTCAAGCCCAAAGGCGATTTTCGGGACGAATTCGAACAGTTTGAACCTGGAAGACCAGCTGAGCCATAGATGCGAGAGGCGCCATTTTCCCCGGCGAATGGCGCGAAACGGAATACTCACCTGACCGCTGGACAGGTCGAACCGGGCCGGTCCTTCGATCCCTTCGGGCCAGTGTACCTGCCCGATCATGCCCGAGGTCGCAGGACTGACGGTCAGGGTGATCTCATCCTGTTCGCCCACGAAGATATCACCCAGCGGCTCGACCGAGACCGAACGGCGGCGCGGCCAAGACAGCAGCAGGTCGCCGATTGCAAGCACGCACAGAACCACCCATGGCACCCCGGCCACGGCACGGGTTGCATCGCCCATGACAACGGCGACCAGTGACAGGCCAAGCGCCACGCAGGCCGCCACCAGCAATATGCGCGAAGGCCGGATCAGCGGGGGGCCTCAATCTGGTTGACGATGTTCTCCAATACCTGCTGCGGCCCGCGCCCTTCGATTTCGGCGGCGGGGGACAGAACGATGCGGTGTTGCAGCGCGTGGATGATCAGGGTTTTGACGTCATCAGGAATGGCAAAATCGCGCCCGTTCAAGGCCGCCGTTGCACGGGTCGCTCCGGCGATGGCATCCGCCGCGCGGGTCGAGGCGCCAAAGGCGATATCCGCGCTTTCCCGTGTGGCGAGCACCAGACGCAGAATATAGGCCAGAATATCGTCATCCAGCACGATCTCATCAATCAACTTCCGGGCCGCTGCCATCGTCGGGGCATCCAGCAGAGGGCGCACTGCTTGCGTTGCGCTCAGGGGATCCAGCGGTGCATTGGCGTGTTTGCGCAGGATCGACAGTTCGACGTCTTCGGGCGGGAAGCTGAGGTTCACCTTGAACAGGAAGCGGTCCAGCTGCGCCTCGGGCAGCGGGTAGGTGCCTTGTTGTTCAATCGGGTTTTGGGTGGCGACCACGATGAACTCGGACCCCAGCGAGTGGTCGGTGCCATCGATGGTCACCATGCGTTCGTTCATCGCCTGCAGCAAGGCAGCTTGGGTCTTGGGCGGCGCGCGGTTGATCTCGTCTGCCAGCAGGATCTGGCTAAAGACGGGGCCCTTGGTCAGAACAAACTCGCTGGTCTGGAAATTGTAGATCGAGGTGCCCAGAACATCGCCCGGCATCAGGTCAGGCGTGAACTGAATGCGCCCGAACTCAAGGTTCAGTGCCCCCGCAAAGCTGCGCGCCAGCAGCGTCTTGGCCGTACCCGGAGGCCCCTCAAGCAGCACGTGACCGCGCGCAAACAGCGCCGTCAGCAGCAGGTCAACCGCCTCTTCCTGGCCTTGCACAACTTTGCCGATCTCGGCCCGCAGGCTTTCGGCATGGGAAAACAATTCATCAAGCGTCATCGGCAAGTTGCTCCAGTATCAACTCAAATTGGTCCACATAAGGAATGGCATGTTCCGGCCCCAGATGCGGGGGGAGGGCGCGGATGGATGCGATCAGATCTTCCAGTTCTGCGGTAAGGTCCGGTTTTCGGGCGCGAACGTAGGTGAGGTACGCGTCCTCAGGCGTGCCGCGCAGGGCGTGGGATGTACCGAACACCGATGCCGCGCGGGCGCGCAGCCGGGTGTCGATGAAGTCCGACAGTAATGCACCGTCCTGATCGGTCATCCGCATCAGCCGCGCACGGACCCGATTGGCAGTTCGTTTGCCTGACCCGAGACCCAAAGACAGATCCGCAACCGGTCCGCTGCGCACGCCACCGCGCCAGACCGCGAGGGCCAACAGAAGACCCGCGCCGATCCACAGGGTCAGGAAGGGCGGTTCGAACAGGCGTTTCAGGTCGTCCCAGGTGCGTTCGCGTGCGACTTGCTGTTGCGGGTCAGTCAGCCAGTTGCGGTCGCTATAGTCGATGATGATCCGCTTCTCGCCCGCGATCTCGGGCAGCACTTGCGTCGCGATCCGGGCATTGTCGCCCAGAGCCAGCCCATGGTTGTTCAACAAATCCGGGTCGGACAGAACATGGACCTTCTGCTGCTCACCATCGCCCGGCAGCGAGCAAAGGCCCAGAACCATAGCGCCCCGACGGCCCACCAGCGGCTCGCAGCCTTGCCCGTCAAAGACCTGCGCCGCGTAGAGGCGGGCGGTCAGCGCATCGTCAGAGGTCACGTCGAAATCGGTGAACGGAACACGGGCCGAGCGGATTTTGCCAACATCCGAGCCAACGATCCCATGCAACACGCCCTCGATCCCTTCTTCGGGGGACAACAGAATAGGGTGCCCCAACCCGGTCAACCTCAGGCCTGAGCGCCATTTGGGCAAGATCACAAGGCTGGGGGTGGACTGCGCCTTGTCGCGGATCACGTCCAGAGTCTGATCGAACTCATCCGGTTGCAGTAGCAGTTCGTCTTTGGTCTGCGCGCGTGCCCGATCTTTGCCCGGCTGGGTGTCATAGATGGGCTGGATCAGCAGGCCGATGGTGCTGCGGTCCAGCGGCCAGCCACCGGTAAAACTCTGCGCCGTGTGGCCTTGATCGCGCAGCCACAGCTCTAGCCCGTCGAATCCGGTCGAGGAGTCGCGAAGCGCATATTGTCGACCTGCCATCACATAAAGAAATATGCCGATGCACAACGCGCCGATGATGCCAAAGATGATCCAGTCGACCCGGACCCGCTCGGTTGCTGCAATGTTGGCCGTATCGCTCATTCGCGGACCTCGCGCAGGATTGGGCGGATGCGTGCCAGCAGCGCATTGAAGTCGGGATCGCTGATGGAGCGATGGCCGAAATGCACCCGTTCACTTTCCAGCACCAGTGCGCGCAGATCCGGGATGTACCAGAGGCTCTGCGGCAGGCTGCGCAGCGCCTCGCGATGGGTCCAGCTGCGCTTGAAAAGAACCTCATTGGCGTTGAGGCAGCGGGTCAGGACCAGTTGCGCCAGCCCGACGACCGCCTGGTTGCGATCCTCCTGCCTTAGAATGGTGTCCAGATCGGGCAATTCCTCGTCTGTCTCGGGCGTGTCCACTGACGGCTTTCCGTCGCGCTTTGCGTTGCCCGCCCCCGACCGGAAAGAAACTGACGTTCGGCCCACGCTGAGGTACAGGATCCACGCCAACACGGCCAGAACCAGTGCCGAGACGATCCCCATCGTCCAGTTGGTATCAAGCGAGACGGTTTGAGACTCTTCGTCAGGTATTGGTGAGAATTTGGTGTCCAGCGGAGGTGCCGGTTGGGTGGGGTCAAAATACACTACATTCGTGTCGATCCCGCGATAGCGAACGGCCTTTAGATAGTCCTGCCCCGAGGGGCTAAGCTCGGTTGGGGAAAGCGCTTTTTCTTGCGCTGTCACCAGTGTGGGACCGCAGAAAAGAAACGATAGAAATAAGGCCGTCAAAAAACGCATTGGGCTATCGTTAGTTCACTCTCGTCATGCATGCAATCGACAGAATGTGCTTCGCGCATGGATTGACCACGGCGGGCACTCGACAGGTGTTTGTCGCGCCCATGTGGCGATTTCATGACAGGTTTGCAGAGCGAGGTCGGGTGTGACTATTCGGGCTCTTCCGCATAGAGACCAAGCTCATGCCTGCGCTGGTGGAACCGCGCTACCCGATCGACGATCTCATCACTGGAAACGGCGATTACAAAAGACAAAAGCGTCTCAAGCACAGCAATGGTCGAGACTGACGAGGGGAAGAATTGCGGCGTGTCCGCAGAAAGAACAAACCCGTGCTGTGCGTTCAGGATCACCGGGCTGGCCGGGCTGTCCGAGATGCCAACGACCGTCATACCTTGCTGGCGCGCCAGCTTGATCGCCTCGATCACTTCGGTCCGATAGGGGTGGCAGGTAATCGCAATGAGTACGTCCTGTTCATCCGCCCAAGCCAGATCGTCCACGGGGGTCGAGCCGGAACGGGGAATGGCGTGAAACTGCTTCATGCCGGTCGAGGCGAGATAGGTGAAGTTGCGGGCGTTTGAGTTGTTCACCCCAACGCCCAGCGTAAAGATCTGTCGGCAGTTCCAGATATCCTCGGCGGCTGCCTGCAATTGCTTGGCGTCGATCCTGGCAAAGGTCTCTTCGATATTGCGGATCGCTGCGCCGATCATGTCGGCGTAAAGCCCGCCCAGCTCGCCGGACTTTCCGATGTCCTGAAGCCACCGTGCGCGGTCAGGAAATGAGACCGACCCTTGCCGGATCGCCTGCCGGAACGGGGCGCGAAAATCCTCATAGCCTTCAAAGCCGACTTGTCGCGCCATGCGGACAAAGGTGTTGGGTTTGACATTGGCGGCTTCGGCAATTTCACGCACGGTCGAGACACCGACATCGGTCGGGTTCTCCAACACATAGCGCGCGGCCTTTTGGGCCTCGGGCGTCAGGGCCTCCCATTCCTCGGCCAGACGGTCCAGAACGATTGATGATACATTTGTGTCATTCATTGTTGACCGTGGTACACTTGTGAAATTAGCCTGTCGAGCAGATTCGCACACTGGGCGCACCAAGATGATGGAAAACGCCGGTTTGTGGCCCCCGAAACACCTCTGCCGACCTGCGGCGCATTTGAGGAGACTACTGGATGAGTTTGCCTGACACAATGAAGGCGATGGTGACCATGGGTCACGGCGGGTTGGAGCAGATGGTGCTGCATGAAAACTGGCCTCGCCCGGAGCCCGCTGCTGGTGAAGTGTTGATCAAGGTTGCCGCCTGCGGGTTGAACAACACGGATGTGAACACACGCTCGGGCTGGTACTCCAAGACTGTCACAGATGCGACCACGGGCGGTGCGTTTGAAGAGGTGGGTGAGGATGACCCGACCTGGGGCGGCGCACCGATTACTTTCCCCCGTATTCAGGGTGCCGATATCTGCGGTGAAATTGTTGCCGTAGGAGAGGGCGTGGATGTGGCGCGGATTGGTCAAAGGGTGATCACCGATGGCTGGCTGCGCGATCCGGATGATCCCAGCAATATGGACAAAACGGGCTACTATGGGTCCGAGCGGGATGGCGGCTTTGCCGAATACGCAACGACGCTGGCCGTCAATGCGGTGCCGATCACATCAGACCTGTCGGATGCCGAGCTTGCGACCTTCTCGTGCTCCTATTCCACGGCCGAGGGCATGCTGACCCGGGCAAATGTCACGGAGAAAGACACGGTTCTGGTGCCGGGAGCCTCTGGTGGTGTTGGTGGTGCGCTCGTGCAGTTGGCCAAGCGGCGTGGTGCGCGGGTGATCGCGTTGGCGTCCGAGGCGAAACATGCCGATGTTGCCGCTCTGGGTCCAGACATGATCCTGCCGCGCGCGCCAGACAATCTGCGTGCTGCGCTGGGCGATGAGAAGATCACTGTGGTGGCCGACGTGGTCGGTGGTCCCTACTGGGCGAAGCTGATCGACATTCTGGAACGGGGCGGGCGCTACACCTGTTCGGGTGCCATCGCTGGCCCGATGGTCGAGTTTGACCTGCGCACGTTCTACCTACGCGATCTGACCTTCACAGGCTCAACTGTGATTGACCCGCAGGTCATGCAGAACCTTGTGAAGTACATTGAAGCGGGTGAGATCAAACCGGCCTTGGCAGCCACATATCCGCTTGAGGAGCTTCGGGACGCGCAAGCTGCGTTCATCGCCAAGCAACACACCGGCAATATCGTGGTGATCCCATGACCTTGGATGATGTGCTGCGGGCCGCGCAGTTGGTGCATCAAACACATCCCGATCTGTCTGCCTTTGGTACGTGGCCGTCGGACCTGTCGGCGTCGGAACTGGAACCGAACCACATCCCTGCCGCAGATCAAGTGCGCGAGTTGACACTCTCGGGCAGTGCAGAGACGCAGGCCTTGGTCGAGGCGATCAAGGCGGCCACGCATTTGGCCCAGTGGAAACACACCTACACGGTGGAGGAGGTCGGTGCCGAGTTCCTCAGCCGCTATGGCTACTACGAATTGTTCGGCCCGACCGGTCATTTTCATTCAACCCAGCTGCGCGGTTATGTCGGCTATTGGGGGCCGGGTCTTGCTTATGACTGGCACAGCCATCAGGCGGAGGAGCTTTACCTGACGCTGGCCGGGGGTGCTCTGTTCAAAGTCGATGGGGACGAGGCGTTTGTGGCCGAGGGTCAGACCCGCAGTCATGAAAGTTGGCAAAGCCACGCGATGATCACGACGGATCAGCCGATCCTGACCTTCGTGCTTTGGCGTGGCGAAGGGATGGGCGATCTGCCCAGAATGGACGCAGCATGAAGATCACCCGGATCCGCGTGTTACAGACCGGGCTGCCCTATGTTGGCGGGGCCTATGTCTGGGGCGCGGGGAACGCCATTGAAACGGCGACGGCCTCGGTCGTGGTCATCGACACGGATGCAGGCTTACAAGGTTGTGGCGAGTTCACGCCCTGCGGCGAGAACTACATGGTCGCGCATTCCGAAGGCGTTGTGGCGCTGACGCGGCTGGTCGCGCCGCATTTGTTGGGGGAAGACCCGCGTCAGGTTGGCCGGATCGAGCAATTGATGGATCATCTGGTGCAGGGTCATGGCTACGCGAAGGCTCCGTTTGATGCGGCCTGCTGGGATATCTTGGGCCAGGCCTGTGATCAGCCGGTCTGGATGCTGCTGGGTGGAAAGCTGACCGACGGCGCGCCCATGTACCGCGTCGCGCCGCAAAAGGCGTTAGATGAGACCGTGGCCGAGATGAATGCCTATCGCGATCAGGGCTACCGGCAATTTCAAGTCAAGGTCGGAGGCGACTGGGCCACCGATATTGACCGTATCCGCACCACGGTTCCTTTGTTGCAACCGGGTGAAAAGGCGATGGCGGATGCCAATCAGGGCTGGCGGGTCGACAATGCCATCCGGGTGGCGCGCGCGACGCGGGATCTGGATTTCATCCTCGAACAGCCCTGCCGCACCTATGAAGAATGTCAGCAGGTCCGCCGTGTCGCCGAACAACCGATGAAGCTGGACGAATGCGTAACCGGCATCCATATGGCGCAACGGATTGTTACCGATCGCGGGGCCGAGATCTGCTGTCTGAAAATCTCGAACCTCGGTGGGCTCAGCAAGGCGCGACGTGTGCGCGACTATCTGGTCGAGAACCGCATTCCTGTGGTCAGTGAAGACACCTGGGGAGGTGAAATCACAAGCGCGGTCGTGGCGCATTTTGCGGCCTCGACCCCGCCCGAGTATCTTCAAAACACGACTGATTTGATGAACTATAACACCCGGTCGACCGGAATTGGCGGCCCGGAGTCTCGGAATGGCAAGCTCTATGCCTCGGATACGCCTGGTTTGGGGGTTGTGCCGGATTTCGAAAGCCTAGGCGCACCGGTAGAGGAGTTCCGCCTGTGAGAGACCAAGCCAAAGCAACCCAGATGATTGACGACGCGCGCGTACGGGTCACGCGGTTTGACTTTGCCCCCGGCGCTGAAACCGGCTGGCACCGCCATGCGATGGACTATGTGATCACCGCCGTCACCGATTGCCACATGCGTTTGGAATTGCCTGATGGAACGGTCAATGAGGTGACAGTGCCTGCCGGAACATCCTACCGCCGGGACCAAGGGGTCGAGCACAATGTGATCAACGCGGGGGACCACCCCATGTCCTTTGTCGAAGTGGAACTGAAATGAAGATCACTCGACTAACGGTTTTTCAGGTCGATCTGCCGCTGGAGCATCCCTACTGGCTGTCTGGCGGACGGCTGAAGTTTGAAAATCTCGACGCAACGATAGTGAAGGTTGAAACGGATGTGGGCCTGACGGGATGGGGTGAAGGCACGCCCTGGGGCCACACCTATGTGCCGGCACATGGGCCGGGTATCCGGGCCGGGATCGAAACCATGGCTCCGTTCATTCTGGGTCTTGATCCCCGCAAGCTGCTGGAGGTCGAACGCGCGATGGACCTTGCTCTGCCCGGTCACCTCTATGCCAAAAGCCCGATTGATATGGCGTGTTGGGATGTCGCCGGTCAGGCGGCGGGCCTGCCGATTGCTGATCTGATGGGCGGAGGCTCGCGCACGCCGCGCCCGATTGCCTCGTCCGTCGGGGCAAAAACCGTTGAAGAAACCCGCGAAGTCATCGAACGCTATCGTAGCCGGGGTTACATCGCGCATTCGGTCAAGATTGGTGGCGATGTGGAGAGAGACATCGCCCGCGTTCGGGATGTGGAAAGCCTCCGCCGACCGGGTGAAATTGTCCTCTATGACGTCAATCGAGGCTGGACCCGACAGCAGGCCCTGAGAGTGATGAGCGCCTGTGAGGACCTGAACGTGATTTTCGAACAGCCGGGCGAGACACTGGACGACATCGCAGCGATATCGGCGAAACATGCCTCGCCTGTCTCGGTGGATGAATCGCTTGTCACCTTGCAGGACGCCGCCCGGATTGCGCGGGATGGTCTGGCCGAGATATTCGGGATCAAGCTGAACCGGGTCGGTGGGCTGACCAAGGCTGCGCGGATGCGGGACATTGCGCTGGCCCATGGGATCGAAATGTTCGTCATGGCGACCGGAGGGTCCGTGCTGGCCGATACCGAGGCGTTGCATCTGGCCGCCACCGTCCCAGATGACAATTGCCACGCCGTCTGGGCCTGTCAGGACATGATCACCGTCGACATCGCAGGCGGGCGCGGCCCGCGCAACGTGGACGGCCATCTGCATCTGCCCGAAACGCCCGGCCTTGGTGTGCATCCCGACGAAGACGCTCTGGGCGCCCCGGCGGCCGTTTACAGACTCTGATTTTCTTGACGATGGAGATCGCGTGATATGCTCAAGATCAACACTCAATCCGAATGGATCGACCGCGCCAAGGCGGCTCTGCCTGCGGGTGGCTTCGGCAATTTCGACCCCGGCATCATGATCTCACGCGGCGAAGGCAGCCGCGTCTGGGATGAGGATGGCAACGAATACATCGACTACCTGATCGGCTCCGGCCCGATGCTTTTGGGTCATGGCCACCCCGAAGTGCTTGAGGCCGTTATGGAGCAACTGCCCAAGGGCATGACCTTCTTTGCAAATAACAGCAAAGGGGTCGAACTGGCCGAGGCGATCATCGACGCCGTGCCTTGTTGTGAACAGGTGCGCTTTGTCGCTTCGGGCGGCGAGGCGGATATGTACGCGATCCGTCTGGCCCGCGCCTATACCGGGCGGGACAAGATCCTGAAATTCGAAGGCGGCTATCACGGTATGAGCGCCGAGGCGCAGATGAGCCTCGCCCCCAGTCGCGAGGTGAATTTCCCGCAAGCCGTGCCTGACAGTGCTGGTATTCCTTCAGGCGTCGCCGAACAGATGCTGATCGCGCCCTTCAACGACCTTGAGGCGGTCGAGACCTTACTAAACGAACATGACGATATCGCCGCGATCATGGCAGAGCCTTTGCAGCGCATCATTCCCCCGCTGCCGGGATATCTGCAGGGTCTGCGCGCGCTGTGCGACAAATACAATGTGCTGCTGATCTTTGATGAGATCGTCACCGGATTCCGTCTGGCCTATGGCGGGGCGCAGGAACGGTTTGGTGTGACGCCCGATATCTGCACGCTGGGTAAAATCACCGGCGGCGGTTTTCCTCTGGCTGCGCTGGGCGCAAGCGCTGAGATCATGAAGCATTTCGACAAATCGCAGGTGGGTGAGGCCGGATGGCTGATGCAGCTGGGCACTCTGTCGGGCAACCCTGTGGCCTCGGTCGCCGGGTTGAAAACGATGGAGATTCTGCGGCGCGAGGGGACATATGAGCAGCTGCGCGCAACAGGCGCGGCCCTGCAGCAGATGCAGGTGGATGAGCTAACCAAAGCGTGTATTCCCCATCAGATCTGCGGCGATGAAACGCTGTTTGACGTCTATTTCACCGAAACCCCCTGCCGCGACTACCGCAGCGCTAGACATGACGACCCAAAACGGAACGCGCTCTACAATGATGTCCTTCGGGAGAATGGGATTTTCAAATCTCCGGGCAAACTCTACCCGTCTCTGGCGGTGACTGAGACCGATCTGGAACAAACGCGCGAAGCTGTGAAACGGGCCGTTGCGGCACTGGGTTGATAAAAGGTGTGCTGATCAAAAGAAAACGGGCCGCTGTCGAACATGACAGCGACCCGTTCACCTATTGCAGTCTGGGCGTAGCCTCGCCCCCTCGAATACTTGTTAAAACACCAACAATCTGAAAACTTTCGATACTTTCGAGGCTATCCGGTCTTGCAACCGGTATGGCCTATTAATGCCTGTCTTTTCGGAATGCCACAGTGAACAAGTTCACTTTGGCTAAAATTATTTAGGATTTTTTCCAATCGAAGAAACCGGGGCCTGCCTGACGCAGCAGAGTGCCGGCCATTTCCCAGCCCATCTCGGTGGCGTCTTCAATTGCGCCCGTTGTGTTTTCCGCAATAGCCTCTGATCCGTCGGCGCGCAGAACCTCGCCCCGCAGCCGCATTTGACCGTTCTCGATTTCGCAAAGCCCGGCGATGGGGGTCTCGCAAGATCCGTCCAGCCCGGCCAGTAGCGCACGCTCCGCTGTCAGACGTTGACCGGTTTCAGCGTGATGAATCGCTTCAAGCAGTTCGGCGGCCCGGCTGTCTGTTTCGCGGCGTTCAATGCCGATCGCGCCTTGCGCGATGGCGGGCAGCATATCGTCCGTCGAAATCGCGGTGGCAGGGACGTCCTCCATCCCCAGTCTACGGATTCCGGCCATGGCCAGAAAGGTGCAATCAGCCACGCCGTCCGCCAGTTTCTTTAGGCGGGTCTGCACGTTGCCACGAAATTCAACCACATTCAGGTCAGGGCGGCGGTTCAGCAATTGAGCCCTACGCCGCAGGGAAGAGGTGCCGACAACGGCGCCCTCGGGCAGGTCGTGGATCGAGGTGAATTGCGCGGAAATGAACGCATCGCGCACATCCTCTCGAGGCAAAAACGTATCCAACACCAGCCCAGCGGGCTGTTCGACGGGCATATCCTTGGTCGAATGAACGGCGATATCGATATCGCCGCGCAGCATCGCCTCTTCGATTTCCTTCGTGAAAAGGCCTTTGTTGCCGATCTCTTTCAACGGGCGATCTGCGTCGATCATGGCGCGGTTGTCGCCGGTGGTTTTGATCACCACGATCTCAAACGCCTCATCGCTCAACCCAAATGCATTGCGCAGCCTCTGGCGGGTCTCATAAGCTTGTGCCAAAGCCAGCGGAGAGCCTCGGGTGCCAATTTTCAGCGGCGATGCGGGGGTGGGCAGAGTCAGTGTCATGGACACCAGCTTTAGTCGCGTCACATTGCCCTGACAATGGGGGCAGTGCTTGACAAATTGCCACTGAGCGCCGACCCGTGGACGAAACGCAAGATTGAGGGCGATGATGGCTGAGACGAAGAAATTGCTGCGGGCACTGGCCGGAGAGGTTCAGGAGATTCCGCCGATCTGGATGATGCGTCAGGCCGGGCGGTATCTGCCGGAATACCGCGCAACCCGCGCGCAGGCCGGGGATTTCCTGTCGCTTTGCTACAATCCTGAACTGGCAGCCGAGGTCACGTTGCAGCCCATTCGCCGCTATGGGTTTGACGCCGCGATCCTGTTTGCTGACATCCTACTGGTTCCCCAAGCGCTGGGTGCGGATTTGTGGTTTGTCACAGGCGAAGGCCCGCGCCTTTCGACGATCACGCAGCAATCCGACTTTGACGTGTTGAAGCCGGTTGAGGACATTCATGAGACCCTGTCCCCGGTCTATGAAACCGTGCGTATCCTGTCGAAGGAATTGCCGTCCGAGACCACGTTGATCGGATTTGCAGGCGCGCCGTGGACTGTCGCGACCTATATGATCGCAGGGCGCGGCACGCCTGATCAGGGTCCTGCGCATGCGCTGCGCGAGGAGAATAACGCCCTGTTTGAGGCTCTGTTGGAGCGGATTACACTGGCGACGATCGAGTATCTGTCGGCTCAGATCGAGGCCGGGGCCGAGGTGGTCAAGATCTTTGACAGCTGGGCCGGGTCGCTGAAGGGCGACGCGTTCCAGAAATACGCGGTTGAGCCGTGCCGCGTGATCACGCAGGCCATTAAGGCACGCCATCCCGGTATTCCAGTCATTGGCTTCCCGCGTGAAGCGGGCGAAGGCTATGTCGGGTTCGCCAAGGCAACCGGTGTGGATTGCGTCGCGCTGGACAACTCGGTCGCGCCTGACTGGGCGGCGGCGCATGTGCAGGTAGATGGCTGTGTGCAGGGGAACTTGGCCTCGTCCCATATGGTGACGGGCGGTCAAGCGCTGGTGGATGAGACGCGGCGGATTGTTGAGGCGTTCTCCAAAGGACCGCATATCTTCAACCTCGGCCATGGGATTACGCCGGATGCGGATCCTGAGAACGTGCAATTGATGATCGACACGGTGCGCGGGCGGTAAAGGGAAGGGGGCCAGCCCCCTTCTTGGCCTTCGGCCAATTCATCCCCCGGGATATTTTTAGCCAGAGGAAGGGGCGGATCGGTTCTGGGCGGAGAGCTCGTCCAGAATGTCTTGGGTGTGTTCGCCTCGGGCCGGGCTGGGTTTGGCACTCCATTGCGTGGTCGAGAAACGGGGCGCTGCGGCGGCTTGCAAGGTGCCATCCACAGATTGCCAGGTTTGGCGGGTGGTGTTCATGGGGTGGTTTTGCGCCTCAATCGGGTCAAGTACCGGGGCGACGCAGGCATTGGTTTCGTGAAACAGCGCGGCCCAGTGGTCTCGGGGTTTGCTCAGGAACAGGTCTGTCAGTTTCTTCGTTTGGTCCGGCCAGAGTTTGGAGTTGAATTGCTCCTGCAAGTCGGGGTTTTGTGACAGGCCCAGAATGTTCAGGAATTCGGCATAGAATTTTGGCTCAAGGCACTGGACCGTCACAAAGCCATCATCGGCGCAGCGGTAGGTGCGGCTCCAATGTGGACCGTCGAGCAGGCTTTGGCCGCGCGTTTCTGACAGGTTTCCGGTTTGGCGCATGCTCATCAGAAGGTTCATCATATGCGCCGAACCATCGTAGATGGCCGCATCGACGACGGTGCCCTGACCGGTGCGCTGGGCGTTGAGCAAACCAGCGAGGAGGCCGGTGACCAGATACATCGCGCCGCCGCCAATGTCGCCGACGAGGGTTGCTGGGGTTTGCGGAGGTGTTTCAGGTTGCGCCGCGTACCAAAGCGCGCCCGAAAGGGCGATGTAGTTCAGGTCATGCCCGGCGGTTTTGGACAAAGGGCTGTCCTGTCCCCAACCGGTCATGCGACCGTAGACCAGTTTGGGGTTCAGAGCTTGGCAGATTACTGGCCCCAGTCCCAGTTTCTCCATCACGCCGGGGCGGAAGCCTTCGATCAGCGCATCGGCGGTGGTGATGAGTTCCTTGGCGGTGTTCAGGTCGGTTGCATCCTTGAGATCAAGCGCAATGGACCGTTTGCCCCGGTCCAGCACCGAGCGTTCCGGCATGCCGGGTATCACGCCGCCGCCCTTGCGGTGGATGGTGATCACATCCGCGCCGAGATCGGCCAGAAGCATGGCGGCGAAAGGGCCGGGACCCAGGCCTTCGATCTCGATAATGCGTATTCCGTTCAGCATGGATGTCTCCGGCAAGTGCTGCGTTGCCCGGACCCTACAGCAATTCTGCGCAGAGCTCTGTGCGAAATTGGCCTGTTCCACCGGGAGGCGAAACGATAGGGTCTCTGCCAGAACGGGGAAACAGGCATGACCACCATTTTGTCGATTAAGGATTTGCGCAAATCCTATGCGGACGGGTTTGAGGCGCTGAAAGGCGTGTCGCTGGACATTGAGGAAGGTGAAATCCTTGCTCTGCTCGGGCCGAACGGGGCGGGGAAGACAACGCTGATCTCGACCATTTGCGGGATCACCACGCCGACCTCGGGCAGTGTCTCGGTCGGTGGGCATGATATACAGGCCGAGTTCCGCGCCGCCCGCAAAATGATCGGGCTGGTGCCGCAGGAGATCGCGTTGGAGCCGTTCGAGAAGGTCTACAATACGGTCCGGTTTTCCCGAGGTTTGTTTGGCTATGGCAATGACAGCGCGCGGATCGAAGAGATCCTGCGCAAACTGTCGTTGTGGGATAAACGCAAGAACGCGATCAAGGAACTGTCCGGGGGCATGAAGCGTCGCGTTCTGATCGCCAAGGCCTTGGCCCATGAACCGCGCATTCTGTTTCTGGATGAGCCGACAGCCGGTGTCGATGTCGAGCTGCGCAAGGATATGTGGGAGATCGTCGCCGAGCTGAAGCAGGCGGGCGTCACCATCATTTTGACAACGCACTACATCGAAGAAGCCGAAGCCATCGCTGACCGTGTGGGTGTCATCGACAAAGGTGAGCTGCTGCTGGTGCAGGACAAGAAAACCTTGATGGCGCAGATGGGTAAGAAACAGATCGAGGTCATGCTGACCGAGCCGATCTCGGCCATACCGGACGGGTTGGCTGCGCATAATCTGGTTCTGAACGGCAATGGCGATGCGCTGATCTATACCTATGACACCAATGCGGATCGGACCGGGATCACAACGCTGCTGAATGACGTGGCCCAATCGGGGCTGGTTCTGAGGGATGTGCAGACAAGACAATCCAGTCTGGAAGAGATATTCGTCAATCTGGTGTCGGGAGAGGCCGCATGAACTGGACCGCCATTGCCGCCATCTACCGGTTTGAGATGGCCCGCTTCTTCCGCACCTTGGCACAGAGCTTTCTGTCGCCGGTCCTGTCGACCTCACTGTATTTTGTGGTCTTCGGCACGGCCATTGGCAGCCGGATTCAAGAGGTGGAGGGCGTATCATACGGGGCATTCATCGTGCCCGGGCTGATCATGTTGTCGGTGGTCATGCTGGCGATTTCGAACGCGTCTTTTGGGATATATTTCCCAAAGTTTCTGGGCACGATCTATGAGTTGCTCTCTGCCCCGGTCAATTTCATCGAGATTGTCATAGGTTATGTAGGCGCGGCCGCCACCAAGGCGCTGTTCGTCGGTCTGGTGATCCTTGTGACGGCGACATTCTTCGTCGACATCCGGATCGAGCATCCGCTGGCGATGGCCGCGTTTCTGGTGCTGTCCTGCCTCAGCTTCTCGCTGTTGGGGTTCATAATCGGGATATGGGCCAGCAATTTTGAGCAGATGTCGCTGGTTCCGCAGTTGGTTGTCACCCCGCTGATCTTTCTTGGCGGCACGTTCTATTCGATCTCGATGCTGCCGCCACTGTGGCAAACGATCACCCTGTTCAACCCGGTGGTTTACCTGATTTCGGGCTTCCGCTGGTCGTTTTATGGGCTGGCAGATGTACCGATCGTGTTCAGCCTTTTGGCCATCGTGGCCTTCACTGGACTGTGCCTTGCGATCATCTGGTGGATTTTCAAAACGGGCTGGCGCATCCGCAGCTAGATCGCTTTGCGTTTGATTTGAACCGAAATGCGCTGCCCCTCCCTGCGGTCGAACACGCATCTCGGTGGCATTGTCTCAGCTAAAACGCAAATCGCTTTATGGCGTTGCATTTTTGCCCATCGGTGTGAGGAAATTGTCTAACGCCGCGTTTTGCGTTCGGCGAGTCCCTTGTTTCGCCGATGGGGGCACTCTACATCGGCACCCATGAAACTCAGCCTGCCTTTTGTCAAAAAACCGCCCGTCGTGGCCATCGTTCGCCTGTCCGGTGCCATCGGCATGGCCGGGCGCGGCGCGTTGAATGATACCTCGCTGGCACCTGTTCTGGAAAAGGCCTTTCGCAAAGGCAAGCCTGCGGCCGTCGCGCTCGAGGTCAACTCGCCCGGCGGGTCGCCTGTGCAAAGCTCTCTGATCGGCGCGCGTATCCGGCGGCTGTCGGACGAGCTTGAGATACCGGTCGTGGCCTTTGTCGAAGACGTTGCGGCCTCGGGTGGGTATTGGCTGGCGGCGGCAGCGGATGAGATCTGGGCCGATGACAGCTCCGTCCTCGGGTCGATCGGGGTGATCTCGGCCGGGTTCGGCGCACATGAGTTTCTGGTGAAACAAGGTTTTGAGCGGCGCGTTCATACGGCCGGGAAATCTAAATCCATGCTCGACCCGTTCCGCCCGGAAAAGGAAGAGGATGTCGCGCGGCTGGAACGCCTTTTGGAAGACATCCACGAGAATTTCATCACCCATGTTAAAACCCGTCGTGGCGACAAGCTGGACGCAGATGCTGATCTGTTCACCGGTGAAATCTGGCTGGCGCGACGCGCGCAGGAGCTGGGCTTGATCGAAGGCATCGCCCATCTGAAACCCAAGATGCAGGAGCGTTTCGGCGACAAGGTGAAGTTCCGCCGCTACGGCGTGCGCAAACCACTTTGGTCACGTTTCGGTGCCGCGCTGGCGCAGGACGCCGTAGCGGGGCTAGAGGAGCGGGCGGCCTTCGCGCGTTTCGGTCTGTAACGTGATCATCAAGATCGTCACTCTGTTTCTGGTCGCCATGGGTGTTTTGGCGATGTTCGGCAAGCTGCGCTTTCCGGGGCAAAATCGGTTGAGTTCTGCCAAATGTCCGCGTTGCGGTCGGTTCAGGATCGGCAAAGGCCCCTGCGCCTGTGAAAAAGGAGGCCGGACATGACGGCATGGCTGCTCTCCGGCCTCGGATTGGTGATCTTGCTGCTGGCAGGTGATGCGCTGGTGCGCGGTGCGGTCAACCTAAGCCTGCGGCTGGGCGTGCCCGCCCTGATCGTCAGCCTGACGATCGTTGCCTTTGGGACGTCTGCACCCGAGCTTTTGATTGCAATCAGCGCGGTGAAGGAAAACGCACCGGGTATCGCTTTGGGTAACGTCGTTGGCTCCAATACGGCGAATATACTTCTGGTTCTGGGCCTGCCTGCCTTGTTGGCAACGCTGCACACCAGCGAATGCGATAGCCGCAAGAACTATGTCTTCATGCTGTTGGCGAGCATCCTGTTCATTGGCTTGGCCTTCTGCGGGGTGTTCAATCTGATCAGCGGTGCCATTCTGCTGGCTGCCCTTGGGCTGGTGTTGTGGAACGCGTTTCGCGAAGCTAAGGCGCATCGTAAAGCTTGCGCAGATGCAGCCGGGGCATGTGCCGATGACGAAGAGCTGGACGGTCTGGAAGAGGCCGATCCGAACATGCCCTATTGGAAGATCTCGATCTACGTGATCCTTGGCCTGATCGGTCTTCCCATGGGCGCGCATCTTTTGGTCGAAAACGCCACCGAAATCGCCCTGATGTACGGGATCACCGAAACGGTGATCGGTTTGACACTTGTGGCTGTCGGAACGTCTCTGCCTGAATTGGCGACGACTGTTATGGCGGCGCTACGGCGTCAGGCGGATGTGGCGCTTGGAAACGTGATCGGCTCGAACATGTTCAATCTGCTGGCCATCGTCGGCATTGCCACGTGGTTCGGCAACATCCCGGTCGACCCGGAATTTCTTGAATTCGACCTGTGGGTCATGCTGGGCGCATCGCTTCTGCTGATCCCGTTTGTGTTCTTCAAACAGGATATTTCCCGGATTTGGGGTCTGGTGTTGACTTTCCTTTATGCGCTTTATGTCACCACATTGCTGATGTGATCTGACGGAAAGAGGTATCCATGTCCCGAGCGCTAGTCACCGGAGCCGGCATCCGCTTGGGCCGAGCTATGGCCCTTTATCTGGCAGGGCGCGGGTATGATGTCGCCGTCCATTATGCGACCTCGGAACAGCCCGCGGCTGAGACGGTTGCAGAAGTTCAGGCGCTGGGCCGTAAAGCTGTGGCGCTACAGGCCGATCTTCTGGATGAGGCGCAGGTGACCGCCCTGCTGCCTCGCGCGGCTGAGGCTCTGGGCGGGCCGATCACTTGTCTGGTCAATAACGCGTCGGTCTTTGAGTATGACAATATCCACACGGCCACGCGCAAAAGCTGGGACCGGCACCTCGACAGCAACCTGCGCGCGCCCTTTGTTCTGACTCAGGCCATGGCCGAACAGGGCTTGCAACCTGAGACGGATGCGCAGGGAGAGCCGCAGGCCTCTGGCTTGATCGTCAACATGGTCGATATGCGGGTGCGGAAACTGACGCCTGAATTCATGAGCTACACCATCGCCAAGATGGGCCTGTGGGCGCTGACGCGCACGGCTGCCCAAGCGCTGACACCCGCAATCCGCGTCAACGCCATTGGTCCCGGACCGACCATGCAGGGACATCGTCAGAGCGAACAGCACTTCAAAACCCAGCGCGCCAACACAGTACTGGAGCGGGGCTCGAACCCGTCAGATATCACCGCAGCACTGGGCTATTTTCTAGACGCGCATGCTGTCACTGGGCAGCTTTTGTGCGTGGATGGTGGGCAGCATTTGGGATGGCAAACGCCGGATGTGCTGGGCGTAGAATAAGTAAATCCGCTGCAAGTTTTGCACCGCTCTCTTTTGCGTTACCTAGCCGTTACAAAAACGTCTTATTTTTCATACACTTGCTAAGTGCATAAAAAAATAACAATAAAAAACAAATACTTAAGTATATGCCTGTTTTTTGTGCAAATTGACGAACAAGCAAGGAAACAAGGAAGATTCTACGCTCACGGAAACTTATCTTCATACTTATCCACAGAAACCGTGGATTTGTTTTCTCTTGAACTGAAGCGCCCAAGATTGCAGCCATAGACAGAGAATCATATCTCAGGCCCATGACAACCCAGGACGAATCGACACCCGAGCTTCAGCCCACCGGCTATGCCTGCATCCAGCGCTATGTGAAAACGCTGGACAGCTCGCCCGGTGTGTATCGGATGTTGGATGCGGACAGTCGGGTTTTGTATGTGGGTAAGGCGCGGAACCTTAAGGCGCGGGTGTCGAACTATACGCGGCCTGGGCACTCCGGACGGATCGAGAAAATGATCGCCTCAACTGCCTCAATGATGTTCCTGACCACCAGGACCGAGACCGAGGCGCTGCTGCTGGAGCAAAACCTGATCAAGCAGCTCAAGCCCAAGTACAACGTGCTGCTGCGCGACGACAAGAGTTTCCCGAACATTCTGGTCGCCAAGGATCATGCTTATCCTCAGATCAAAAAGCATCGTGGCGCCAAGAAAGAGAAGGGCGCGTATTTCGGCCCTTTTGCCAGCGCAGGCGCGGTGAACCGGACGTTGAACCAGTTGCAAAAGGCATTCCTGCTTCGCAATTGCTCGGATTCCATGTTCGACAGCCGCACGCGGCCTTGTCTTCTGTATCAGATCAAGCGCTGCTCCGGGCCCTGCGTCGGACTGATCTCGGAAGCCGACTACCGCGAAAGCGTCAGGGATGCCGAGCGGTTTCTGTCGGGCAGGTCCACCAAGGTGCAAGAGGATCTGGCCGATCAGATGATGGCCGCGTCCGAGGCGATGGAGTTCGAACGCGCCGCCGGTCTGCGCGACCGTATACGGGCGTTGACCCAGGTGCAGACCAGCCAGGGCATCAACCCGCGTGGAGTGGCCGAGGCGGATGTGATTGGTCTTTATATGGATAGCGGACAGGCCTGCGTGCAGGTGTTCTTCATCCGGGCCAATCAGAACTGGGGGAACAAGGATTTCTACCCTCGGGTCGGGGCCGACGTGTCCCCGGCCGAGGTGATGGAGGCATTCCTCGGCCAGTTCTACGACAACAAGGAACCACCGCGTCAACTGATCCTGTCGGACGGGATCGAAAACGCTGACCTGATGGAGCAAGCGCTGACTGAGAAAGCCGGACGCAAGGTGGAAATCCTCGTCCCGCAGCGCGGTGAGAAACAGGAGTTGGTCGCTGGAGCCCTACGCAACGCGCGTGAGTCGCTTGCCCGCCGCATGTCGGAAAGTGCCACACAGGCCAAGTTGCTGCGTGGTGTGGCTGAGGCGTTTGATCTGGACAACCCGCCGGGTCGAATTGAGGTCTACGACAACTCGCATATTCAGGGCACCAATGCGGTCGGTGGCATGATAGTCGCTGGCCCCGAGGGGTTCATGAAAAACGCCTATCGCAAGTTCAACATTCGCGGCGACGACCTCACGCCCGGTGATGACTTCGGGATGATGAAAGAGGTGCTGACCCGCCGCTTTACCCGCCTGCAAAAGGAAGACCCGGATCGGGGAAAAGGGCTATGGCCGGACCTTCTGCTGATCGATGGCGGTGCCGGGCAGGTGAGTGCCGTGCATGAGATCATGGTCGAGCATGGCGTCGAAGACATCCCGATGGTCGGCGTGGCAAAGGGCGTCGACCGGGATCACGGCAAAGAGGAATTCCACCGGATCGGTCAGCATGCTTTTGCCCTGAAGCGCAACGACCCCGTGCTGTATTTCATCCAGCGCTTGAGGGATGAGGCGCACCGATTTGCCATCGGTACCCACCGCGCGAAACGGGCCAAGGCCGTGGGCGCGACGCCACTGGATGAAATCCCCGGTGTAGGGGCCGCTCGCAAACGTGCTCTGCTCACTCATTTCGGAAGTGCCAAGGCGGTCAGCCGGGCCAATCTGGCGGATCTGAAAGCGGTCGAGGGGATCTCGGCCGGGTTGGCGCAGAAGGTCTATGATTTCTTCCACGACAAGGGCTAGACCTTTCGGCCGCGCCATAGAATATACAACCCCGAGGCTACGATCAGCGCGCTGCCGATCCACATGGTCTGATCCAACGTTTCGCCAAACATCACCACGCCCAGCCCAACGCCAAACAGCAGGCGGGAATAGCGGAACGGTGTAACGGCCGAGACCTCACCCGTTCGCATGGCTTTCATGAGCGAGGCATAGGCGGCAGTGCCCATCAGGATCGCTCCGCCAACGTGCAGGCTGGCGTTGAGGTCCAGCGGAGCCATCGGCACCCCTTCCCAGAACTGATAGGCCAGACCAGCCACGATGATGCAGAGGAAGCCGTAAAAGCCCAGAACCTCGGTCCCCAGCGTCGCGGGTGCGGCGCGGCTGGCCAGATCGCGCCCGGCAAAGCCCAGCATGCCCAGGACGGCCAGGATCGACAGAGCCGAGAAGCTGTCTCCGGTCGGTTGAATGATGACCACGACGCCGATCAGGCCGACCAGAATGGCGCTCCACCGCCGCCAGCCAACGGTTTCGCCGAAGAAAAGCGCGGCACCTGCCACCACGACCAGAGGCGTCGCCTGCAGGATCACGGTCGCCGCTGACAGCGGCGTCAGCGTGATCGCCAGCACGTAGAACATCCGTCCTAGGATTTCGAACAGAACGCGCACTTTCATGGGCCGTGACAGCACATCCCGATGCAACAAGCTGGCGCCACGTAGTAGGGCGACGGCGGCAAAGATGATCGCGCCACCGGCACCGAACAGGATCAGGATCTGCCAGATCGGCAAATGCGCCGAGGCGCCTTTCAACAGCGCATCCTCGAGCGCGAACAGTGCCATGCCCGCGATCATCCATGCGCTTCCGATCAGGTTTGATCGGGGGTCGGTTCGAATATGTGCGGTCATGGTCTTCCGTCGCTGCTGAGCCGTGCGCCAATCTGACCGCAAAGCTGCCCCGGGCCAAGCCGTAACTGGCCGAGAGTTCCTGGTTGCGACCCTTTGACTTTTTGGCCCACAACCCTCTGTGAACCGGTCAGTTTTTCATTTGTCTGTCTTTTCTGTCCTTGGGCGGCGATGTAGTGTCGGTTCATGAAGTGGAACTTGCCCAATATTCTGACCTTGCTCCGCCTGCTGGCCGCGCCCGGTCTGGCTGTGATGTTTTTGTATTTCACCCGTCCCTATGCGGACTGGTTTGCCCTGATCCTGTTCATGTCCGCCGCGATCACCGACTGGTTTGATGGCTATCTGGCGCGGGCCTGGAAACAGGAAACCAAGATGGGTGCGATGCTGGATCCGATTGCCGACAAGGCCATGGTGGTGATCGCGCTGATGATCCTCGTCGGCTATTCGACCGAGCATTGGACCCCGTGGCTGGTGCTGCCCGCCACCGTGATCCTGTTTCGTGAAGTGTTCGTCTCGGGCCTGCGTGAATATCTGGGTGACGTGGCCGGGACACTCAAGGTAACCAAACTGGCCAAGTGGAAGACCACGGCCCAGATGTTTGCCATTGCCATCCTGTTCTCGCAGGGGATTTTTGAGCACAACTTCGTCATGGCCACCTTCGGCATGGATCCCACGATCATAGATCAGGTCTTGACCGGAGAGGCTGAAGACATCAACAACATCCGCTGGCACCTTGAGGGAATGTTCTGGTCAGGGCGCATTGGCCTGTGGCTGCTGTGGATTGCCGCCACGCTGACATTGATCAGCGGCTATGACTACCTACGTAAAGCCATGCCGCATCTGAAGGAGAGCTAACCGATGGACGTGCTGTATTTCGCCTGGGTTCGCGAACGCATCGGCCTGCCGAAAGAAAAGGTCGAAACGCAAGCTGCGACCGTGTCTGATCTGGTAGCTGAACTCAGCGCGCGTGAGGATCGTTATGCTGCGGCCTTTGCCGATCTCTCTGCGCTTCGAGTGGCCTTGGATCAGGAGCTGTCGGATTTTGATGCCCCCTTGGCCGGAGTGCGTGAGGTTGCATTCTTTCCACCGATGACGGGCGGCTGAGATGCGGATCGCGGTTCAGGAAGAGGCGTTTGACCTGGGGGCCGAGGCCAATGCCTTTGCAGCTGGTGATGACGCCAACGGCGCGATCGTGACCTTTACGGGTGTCGTGCGCGATCTGGCCTCGGGCGATCTGGATGTGATGGAGATCGAACATTACCCCGGCATGACCGAACGCGCGCTGACCAAGATCGCGGAAGAGGCCAAGCAGCGTTGGTCTTTGGGCGATGTTCTGGTAATCCACCGCCACGGCAGGCTGGCTCCGGGCGACCGGATCATGATGGTCGCGACAGCCGCACCGCATCGCAAGGATGCGTTTGAAGCGGCTGAATATCTGATGGACTACCTGAAATCCCGCGCACCGTTCTGGAAGAAAGAGATCACCAATTCCGGTGCCGAATGGGTGGCCGCGAAGGACGAAGATGAAGACGCGCTGACGCGGTGGTAAAGGTCGGCGCCGGCACCCGTTTCCAAGTGCCGGGCCAAACGGGATAGGTTAGCTATTCTGTTCCGTATTGCAGGTCCGCGCCGCCTCGATCGCTTTCAAGGTACCATCAAGACTTACGGTAAACCCGCTCTCTTTTTCCGGGAAGACTGTCATGTCGTACTTTTTCATGACGTCCTCAACGAATTGCGGGTTGTTGGCCAGAATGTAGCCTCCTGTATACCCTTCCGCGAGGTGCTTGGTCTTCTTGTAGGCTTTGGCTTCGTAGACATTGCCGTCCAGCGACAGGATGATGTCTTCCTTTTTGCCTTTCAGGCCAATGTCATTCTGAGTGAAGACACCAAGGTATCCCATTTCCTGGTCCTTGGTCAGGCCCATTTGTACGACGTTGTTGTTTTCGTCGACACGTTCAATCAGGCAAGAGCCGCGGGTATCATCCACGTAGATGGTCCAGCCGGATTCCTCGCCCCATTTCGAAAACGTGTCATTCTCGGAAGGGATCACATCGCTCGAGGCGAAGGCGGCAGTTGCGCCAAATGCGACAAGGGTAGCGGCGGTTTTCAAAGTAACTTGGAAATTCATGATAGACTCCAGTTTTACAGAAAAAGGACAGTTCTGTGTGCAGGCAAAAACACACTCATTCATTATGTTGAATTTGTTGAAAAACTAAAGAAACCGGAGTCAGATCGGCTAAAACCCGCCGACCCAAGCCGCGCAGGCGCATTGGGTTTAGCCCGGGATGCGAAGACTCTGCCGCGCTTTCAGCAGTCTTGGGACGTTCGTGTTGCCGGATGACTCAGGAAAAATCCGAAACGCCATCACTAACTCCCACGGCGGCGAATGCTCCCGTTTGGTCGTCTGAACGGAGCGCGAGAAAAAGACTCAGGGGGTCGTATTAGTCCGCGTTGTTGATGCGTCCGCGCATTTCTTCGGCCTCTTGCCGGGCGGCGCGGAGGCCGTCCATGGCAGCGGCCAGTTCTGCCTCGGTTTGGGTCAGCTGGTTGGTCAACTCGGCCTCGCGTTGCTGCAGATAGGTGATGGCCTGATCGCGGGTTTCCTCGGCCTCGTGCAGTTCCTGGCTCATACGGTCCAGAT
This sequence comes from Ruegeria sp. ABV3_008, assembly GCF_056161185.1. Classification (NCBI taxonomy): domain Bacteria; kingdom Pseudomonadati; phylum Pseudomonadota; class Alphaproteobacteria; order Rhodobacterales; family Roseobacteraceae; genus Ruegeria; species Ruegeria sp. ABV3_008. The sequence goes on from NZ_JBSWYP010000007.1 coordinate 44,946, forward strand.
CGGCCACGTCGCTTTGGCGCACGCGGGACAGGCGATGGGCCAGCCAGTTGGCAAACCATCCCATGCAGAAAGCCGCGAACAGGATCACGGCGGTGGCGATGATGAATTCTACTCTGTTCAACTTACTGGTCCTCTGCTTCCGCATCCGGCGCGGTCGTCTCGGTCTGGTCTTCTGATGCGGACGTCTCGGTCTGGTCTTCCGCCTCGGTCTCAAGCGCCTCAAGGCCCGTTTCCGCGGCCTCAGTGGGTTCCGACCGGATCAGGCGGAACTCAATGCGGCGGTTTTCTTCGCGGCCCTCTTCGGTGTCATTGTCGGCGATTGGCTGTGTTTCGCCATAGCCGACGGCCGTATAGCTTGAGGTCGGAATGCGCCGCCCGCGTAGCTCGTTCAGGATTGACTGCGCGCGCGCCTGGCTGAGCTGTTGGTTCATCTCTTCGCGGCCCTGACTGTCGGTATGGCCCTGAATCTCCATCCGGATCGGGCCGCAATCACGCAAGATGTCGGCGATCTGATTGACCGTGTCGCGCGACTCCGCAGCAATGGTGGCCGAGCCCGGCTCGAACGCGATTTTGCTGGTGGCCTGAATTTCAGCGATACCTTCTTCACAAAGTTCAGGATCGGGCAGGGCGTCTTCGGGTTCGGGCGGGGCGACATAGGTGATCGACAGGGTGAAGTTCTGCGCATCGCCCAGCTTGTCTGACAACAGACCTGCGATCCGGGCCTTGGCTTCTTCATCATGGCTGATGCCGTTCAGGTCAACCAACTCGGGCGTTACGGTCAGTGCGCCGTTATGCAGTTGTGACAGGGCCTCAAGCCCGGCCAGAACGCGCACGGGCCAATCCATAGGAAGGTCCGAGGTGATGCGGGTCGCGGTATAGACATTGTCGGACCCAAACGCCGCACGGGCGTAGCTGTCGACCATGTCGCGCAGAACGTCGTCACCGACGCGGCCGCGCAATTGGATCAGGCCCTCAGGGCTGCGGGTGGCAGAGAACTCCACGGGCCCGGTCTCATTCGCGACTTCGGGTTCGGGCAGAACGGCATGCACAGCGAATACCTCGGGCAATGCGTTTTCCAGCTCACCCACGACGCGGTCGAACAGCGCCGGGTCCGTGCCTTGAGCTGCGACCAGAGTGATATCCGCATCCGACATCGTCACCGATCCTTGCCCGATTTCGGCAAGCGCGTTGATGCTCTTTTCTGCGGCTTCCGCCCAGCGAGGGGAGGGTACTCCCAGACCAATGGTGCAGAAGGAGGGTCCGGCAAGACCGGCCTCCTCTGCCGCTGCGATGATCTGATCGCGGGCGTCTTCATCCTGGGAGGAACAGGCGTCGAACTGCCCTCCGGCCTCATCAATCAGGTAGCGCAAAGTGAAAGGCGTGATCACCGGGCGCGGGGCAGATATGGATAGACCAATCCGTACGCTAGGCGGCGCGGCGCGGGTCAGATCTTGCTCGAGCCGCTCTTTTTCCTGCTGGCTGTTGGCAATCGCGGTGATCCGGACAAGGCCGGGGCTGGCCGAGATCTTGGCGCGCGGCAGATCGGACAGGGCCAGCACGGCATAGGCCAGCGCATCATCCCAGCCGTCGGGTTTCGGATAGTCGGCGGTCTCGACCAGGTCCGAGACGGAATGGCCGCTGTCCAGCGCCTGCAACCCGTCCATAAGGGACTCGCGGTCCTCGCTGGCCGGGATCAGGCCGATCACCGAGACACCGCTGTCATTGCGCAGGATTTCCACGGAAAACCTGGGGGCGGCCAGTGCCGACGTGGCGGCCACATCCATCTCATCAATGACCCTGGAGGTATCGACCTCGGTTCCGGCAGCGGTCAGGGCATTGAAGCGGATCGCCTCATCCGGCGCGGTGCCTGTGAGGATGACGCGCAGACCGTCGGATTCGACTTCGGCCCAATTGTGACCTTTCAGGTCGAGCGCACGTCGGACGGCGAATTCCGAGGCGTCCTCGACCTTTGTCACGGCAAAGCCCGCAGCCAAAAGGGACAGTCCGGCAGAGACGAGAAAGATCAGGCAAACAGCTACAAAATAGGGCAGACGCATATGCGGGCTTCAGACTCCTCGGGCGTTTGGGCGGGGTTGTACAGGCCCCGGCGCGCAGGTGCAATCAGAGCAGCAGCGCGACGCAGAGGAAGATCAGCGGAATTAGGCCGGTATCCCGGTTCGACCGGAATAGCATAAGCAATTTGGCATTGTCCTCGATGTTCAGATTGCGCAGCTGCCACAACATATGCCAGCCCATGGCCCATGGTCCGCCCAACGCAATCGTGACAATCCAGAACGGCGAATCCGGCACGCCTGCGTCGATGATCGCCAGCCCCATCAGCGAGATTGTGGCGATCAGAAAATACTTGAGCCATCTGGCCGTATCCGCCCCGAACAACCGCGCAGTGGATTTGACACCGATCAGCGCGTCGTCTTCGGTATCCTGGTGCGCATAGATCGTGTCGTAGAACAGCGTCCACGCGATACCCGCCAGATACAACAGAACCGCAGGCCAGCCCAGCGATCCGGTATGGGCCACCCAGGCCAGCAGCGCGCCCCAGTTGAAGGCTAGCCCCAGAAACACCTGCGGCCACCACGTAAAGCGTTTCGCAAAGGGATAGAGGGCAACTGGCACCAGCGAAAGGACTCCCATGAGGATAGCTCCAGTATTGAAACTGAGCAGGATCCCGAGCGATATCATTGCCTGCAGACCCATCCAGATCACGGCTTGCTGCACGCTAACCTGACCCGATGGGATGGGGCGGGATTTTGTACGTTCGACCTTCGCGTCGAAATGGCGGTCGGTGATGTCGTTCCACGTACAACCCGCGCCGCGCATCAAAAAGGCCCCAAGGGCACAGCCGACCGCGATCCATGCATCCTCCAGCCGAGGCGTGCCATCGCTGAGGATCGCCAGCGCCAGCCCCCACCAGCAGGGGATGAGCAAAAGCCACGTTCCGATGGGCCGATCCGCCCGGCTCAACCTCAGGTAGGGGCGGGTGAAGGCGGGCGCGCGAGTGTCCACCCAATTGCCGGTGACAGCATCAGCGACCTGACCGTCTGGTGTTGGAGCATTGCCTTGCATATGTAGGGTCTCATGAGTGCGAAGATCAGACTGTATGTAGAGCAGCCCTTGGGTCAGGGGCAATCGGTTCCTTTGGCGCGTGAGCAGGCGCATTACCTGTTCGGTGTGATGCGGCAATCCGTCGGCGCGCAGATTGCGCTGTTTAATGGCCGGGATGGCGAATGGTTGACCGAAGTCTCTGAGGCGGGCAAGCGCGGTGGCGTTCTGTCCTGCCTGCAGCAGACCAAGCCTTTACAGCTGCCACCGGATTTGTGGTTCCTTTTTGCGCCGATCAAAAAGGCGCGCACGGATTTCGTTGTAGAGAAGGCCGCAGAAATGGGGGCCGCGCGCATTCTACCTGTGCAGACAGAGTACACAAATTCCGAGCGTATCCGGCAGGACCGGCTTCAGGCACATGCGGTCGAGGCCGCCGAACAATGCGGCGGTACCTTTGTGCCCGAGGTCGCGGAACTGCAAAAACTGGACCGCATGCTGGATACTTGGCCTCAGGATCGGCAGTTGATGTTCTGCAATGAGGCCGAGGTCGGTTCAGCCCTACGATTGGCCGAGCAGGAAAAAGGCCAGCCCTGGGCCATTCTAATTGGCCCCGAAGGCGGGTTTTCGGACCAAGAGCGCGCCCGTTTGACCGCACTGCCCTTTTCGCACGTGGTTAGCCTCGGCCCGCGTATTCTGCGTGCTGATACAGCGGCGGTGGCCGCGCTGACCATGTGGCAGCAGGCTTTAGGGGATTGGTTCTGAAGCACTCCTTTAAGGAATGACGGATTTCTGTCTTAGCTACACTTAGCAAAAATAAGTTGTTTCCATCCGAAAGGCTCGAATGCTTTCGACCAAGCCGCAATCTTTCGCCCAGGACGGCGTTTGTTCGCGCTGGTGGCGTCTTTTCGACAATGGTTTTGCGGACTATGTGCCCTCGGGTCAATTGGATTATTTTGGCCGCCGAAGAGACACTGGATTATCTCAGTCTTGTTTTGCTGCAGGGCGACATACCAGTCCTGAGCCTCCGTCAGTTTCTGCTGAGGTTATCCGTTTTCAGTTCTTCGTATCGTGAATTGTCATATCTTTGGCGACTGGAAAGACCCGGCTTGTGTTGGCGAGATAGGTGAACCGGTCAACTGTGACACAGAGCTGTCCGAACGGTTCTTAAGAATCCTTTAACCGATTTTTTGCTATTCAAAGTTGAATTGAAATCAGGAGCATTGGCACCATGAAGACTTGGTTGTCGGTTGTGATGACCTTAATCGTTTTGGCTGGGTGCAGTAAGGATTTGCAAGGCACGCGGTCATTTGGCGCTGCCGAACCCGCCGCGCAGCCTGTGGCGACACGAAGCAACCTGAATGGTAGTGTTGCGCGCACGGAATTTGCCGAGCTGGTGCGCAGATCCGTTGCCACCTCTCCAACGACTGCGGCGGGAACCGCCAATGTTCTAGCTTCGCAATCTCGGATCGAGGCTGAAAGAGGTGCGTTCCGACCCCAGCTGAACGCCGAAACTTCTCTGACGTCCGATGGGGATACGGTTCCGATCCTACGCCTAAGCCAGATCATCTATGACGGCGGCAAGGTCTCGAGCCGTGTCGGGCTGCGCCAGATCGAGGCGCGCCAGACCTGGCTGAGCGAGCTGTCCGAGCTGAGCGCCCAAAGCTTTGAGGCGATTGAGGCCATCATCGACCTTGACCGCAACCGGCGTCTTGAAGAGCAGGCCCGGCAGAACCTTGAACGTACCGAGGCACTGGTCAGCGATCTGCAATCCCGGTTCGATGCAGGTGCCGGATCGGTGGCTGATCTGCTGGCTGGTCAGGGCCGCCAGTCCAATGCTGAGACCGAGTTATTGCAGGCCGAAACGGATGTCGACCTGGCAACAGCCACCTGGATCGAAGTGTTCGGCAGCCGCCCGAGTGCCATTCCAACCATCCCTCCGGCCCCGGTTTTGTCGGGCACAACCTCGCAGGCTATGGTCGAACGCAGCCCGCGTCTACGAACACAGGTCGCCGTCAGTGAGGTGCGCCAGCAAGAGGTTGTCGTGGCCGAGCGCGCGACGCGCCCAACCTTGTCCGCGATCCTAGAGACCGACTTTAACGAAGGCAGTATCGACAATGGGGCGCAAGCCCGTCTGGGCGTCAATGTCCCGATCTATCAGGGTGGCTCGGCCCGCGCCAATGTGGAAACGGCAAGGGCCAACTTCCAGAAAAGTGAGGCTGATGCGGAAGAGCTGCGCCGCGAATTGCAGCGCAATCTGTCTCAGGCTCTGGAAGAGACGAACTCGATCCAGCAGCGTCTTGCGACGGCCCGCCGAGCGGTTGAGATCAACGAACAGGCACTTGATGCGGCGCGGGGGCAGTTCAACATCGGGCGTTCGACCATCGTGCAGATTCTGGATGCTCTGCGCGAGCTGAACCTGGCTCAGGTCCGGGTGATCCAGCTTGAGGCACAGGCGCGTCGGGCTGAATATGCGGTGCTTGCGGTGACAGGTGATATTCTGGATGCGCTGGGCGTCGCACAACCAACTGACCCAACCTTGTGATATCCCCATGACACTAACCGCCACAGACCCTCTGATCACACATCTTCAGCTTTTTGAAAGAGCGGTTGGGCCACGGGCTGGGCGAAAGCCGGACGTGATCCCGGGCATGGTTGCGCAGGTCGATATGCTGTCTGAGCCGAAGACAGTGCTGGAGTATCTAACCAAACCGGTGATCCGCGTCAAAGACCTCGCCTTCCGTGATTAGGTCGGGAAACGAAGCACCCCCTTGAACTATGCACCGCTCGGCCCGATTTTGAGGGGGCTGGGGATTGCCCAAACGTCCAAGCGCTGAAACAGGAACACCGATATGAGTTTCATTCGACCCGAAGCCAAATTGGCCCTCTGGCGCTGGCGCGAGGTTGTCGCTGCCGGTTTTGTTCTGGTTCTGGGCCTCAGCTGGGTGAGCGGACCCGGCGGTCTGCTGGGCGTCCTTGGTTGGATACTGGTGGCAGTCGCAGTCGCTCTGACCGTGATCGGCGTGCAGCGTGCCCGGTTTCGCACCGGCGCAGGCGGGCAGGGCGTGGTCAGCGTCGATGAGGGGCAGATCACCTATCTCGGCCCGCTGGATGGCGGCATGGTGGCAACGCGCGAGATTGAGCGACTCGCGCTTGATCCGACTTCAAGCCCGGCGCATTGGGTGCTGGACCAACCGGGGCAACCTACGCTTCACATTCCTGTGAATGCGGAAGGGGCCGAGGCGCTGTTCGATGTGTTCTCGGCGTTGCCGGGATTGAAAACGCAACAGATGTTGGCCGAACTTCACGGCGGGTCACGCCATCCGGTGGTGATCTGGGAAAAAACCTCCTCTCGCCCGGCCCACCTTAGGCTGCATTGACACTGGCGCGGTTTGCGCTCAGGACTGACCGATAAGACAGACACATCAGGATCGGAGATCGGTTCATGTCCATCCCTCAGTCCGGCGGCGGTCCGATCGAGCGCCACGAGCAATTGGCCGAATATCTGGAATCGGGCTGCAAGCCCAAGGCCGATTGGCGTATCGGGACCGAGCATGAGAAGTTCGGCTATTGCAAAGACACCCTCAAACCGCTGCCTTTCGAAGGCAAACGGTCCATTGTTGCGGTGCTTGAAGGGCTGCGCGACCGCCATGGCTGGGCCGAGGTGCGCGAAGCGGGCCATCTGATCGGTCTTGAAAAAGATGGCGCAAATGTCAGCCTTGAACCCGGCGGTGCGCTGGAACTGTCGGGCGCTCCGCTCGAGACGATCCACGAGACCTGCGATGAAGTGAACACCCACCTGCGCGAGGTGAAGGATATCGCCGACGAGATCGGTGTGGGCTTCATCGGTCTGGGCGCGGCTCCGATCTGGACCCACGAAGAGATGCCGCTGATGCCCAAAGGGCGCTATCGGCTGATGAACGACTACATGGAAGAAGTCGGCACTATGGGCCGCGCCATGATGCGCCGGACCTGTACCGTTCAGGTCAATATCGACTTTGGGTCTGAGGCCGACATGGTGCAGAAACTGCGCGTGGCGCTGGCGCTGCAACCGGTGGCAACGGCGCTGTTCGCAAACTCTCCGTTCTTTGAGGGCAAGGTGAACGGCCAGAAAAGTTGGCGCAGCCATATCTGGCGGCATCTGGACGATGCGCGCACCGGCATGCTGCCTTTTGTCTTCGAAGAAGGCTTCGGGTTCGAGCGTTACGTGCAATACGCGCTCGATGTGCCGATGTATTTCGTCTATCGCGATGGCCAGTATATCAACGCGCTGGGCATGTCCTTCCGCGACTTCCTGAAGGGCGAGCTGCCTGCTCTGCCGGGTGAGACACCGACTCTGTCCGATTGGGCCGACCATCTGACCACGGCCTTCCCCGAAGCGCGGATCAAGAAATTCATGGAGATGCGCGGTGCCGATGGTGGTCCGTGGCGTCGTCTGTGCGCGCTGCCGGCCTTCTGGGTCGGCCTGACCTATGACCAAACCGCGTTGGATGCGGCGTGGGATCTGGTCAAAGGCTGGGATGCTGAAACCCGCGAGGAACTGCGTGTTCAGGCGGCAGTCAAAGGCCTGCAGGCCCAGGTCGGAGACATCAACATGCACGATCTGGCGCGTGAGGTCGTGGCGATCTCTGAGGCTGGTCTGAAAGCCCGTGCTTTCCCCGGTGCTGGCGGTCTGGTCCCGGATGAGACGCATTTTCTGAACGCGTTGAAGGAGAGCATCGACACCGGCAAGGTGCCCGCCGATGAGTTGCTGGAACACTACAATGGCGACTGGAACGGCGACCTGACCCGGATTTTCCCCGAATACAGCTATTGATCCGCCCGGTCCCGCTTGCATTCGCGGGGCTGGCCCGATAGCAGGTTGGCGACCAAATTCAGAGGGCGTCATGGACGATCTTAAGGCAAAATATCTGGGCCAAATCGCCGAGGCCGGCGACGAGAACGCGCTTGAGGCGATCCGCGTTGCTGCCGTGGGCAAAAAAGGCGAGGTCGCGCTGAAGATGCGCGAGCTGGGCAAGATGACGCCCGAAGAGCGTCAGGTCGCAGGCCCTGCGTTGAACGCCCTGAAGGATGAGATCAACTCGGCGCTCTCCGCGAAGAAGGCCGCTCTGGCCGATGCCGCGCTGGATGAACGTCTGCGCGCCGAATGGCTGGACGTCACCCTGCCGACCCGCGCGCGCCGTGAGGGCTCGATCCACCCGATCAGCCAGGCGACCGAGGAACTGACCGCGATTTTTGCTGAACTTGGCTTTGCCGTGGCTGAAGGTCCTCGGATCGAGGACGACTGGTATAACTTTGACGCGCTGAACATCCCCGGCCACCACCCTGCACGGGCCGAGATGGATACGTTCTACATGCATCGCGGCGAGGGCGATGATCGCCCGCCGCATGTGCTGCGGACCCATACCTCTCCGGTGCAAATCCGCTCGATGGAGAAACAGGGCGCGCCGATCCGCGTGATCTGTCCGGGCGGTGTGTACCGTGCTGACTATGACCAGACCCATACGCCGATGTTCCATCAGGTCGAGGGGCTGGCGATCGACAAAGACATCTCGATGGCGAACCTGAAATGGGTTCTGGAAGAGTTCGTGAAGGCGTTTTTCGAGGTCGATGACGTCGAACTGCGCTTCCGCGCCTCGCACTTCCCCTTCACCGAGCCGTCGGCCGAGGTCGATATCCGCTGTTCCTGGGACAATGGTCAGCTGAAGATCGGCGAGGGCGACGACTGGATGGAGATTCTGGGCTCCGGCATGGTCCACCCCAAGGTGATCGCTGCTGGTGGTATTGATCCAGAGATCTACCAAGGCTTTGCGTTCGGGATTGGGATCGACCGTCTGGCGATGCTGAAATATGGCATTCCTGACCTGCGGGCGTTCTTTGATAGCGACTTGCGCTGGCTGCGCCACTACGGGTTTGCGGCGTTGGATATGCCGAACCTGCATGGTGGTTTGTCGCGTTGAAGCGAGACCGCGATTTTGCCCGAGAACTACTTCTCAGGATGCAGGATAGCCGCGAGGGATTTATTCTGCATGTAATGGTTTTGGACGCTACCGAAAAGGATTTGAAGCTAGATCACCATCTTGATCTTCTGATGGATGAGGGTTTGGTAGCCAAAAAGGGTAGAGATGGATTTCGTCTGACGCCTTTGGGACATGATGCCGTCGAAGCCATCGAAAAACCCGAAACTTGGGTCAAACTTCGCAATGCTGCGCCACAAGAAGCTTACGAAATAGTCAAAGGCATCGGTTCGTCGTTGGCGGTTAGCGCACTTTCCAAAGTGATGGGCTGGGGTTAACCGGTTCTTTCGTGAAATTACTGCGCGGAGCAAAGGCCGATAGGCCGCCGCGCTATCGCCACCCCGCGGTCTGGCGACAGCGCGGCTTGTTACAGCTTCCCACAGGGTTGTGACGTGACAGTTGGCGTCAGGCGGCTAGGCTCCGGCCTATGATTTATCGACTGCTTCTTCTGCTGCTGACCGCTACCCCGGCGCTCGCCATGGGGCCTTGGAAATCCGACTGCCATGGCGATACGGCCTGTAAGGTCGGCGACCGCTCGTACCATGTGCTGGAGCCTGAGGGGTGGGACGGCGAAACGCCTCTGCCCGTATTGCTGCATTTTCACGGCTGGGCGCGGCAGGGGACCGTGGTGGTGAACCATGAACGCATTGCCGGGGCGACCAAGCTGCGGGGCGTATTGCTGGTGGCCCCGAACGGGCTGGGCAAAAGCTGGGATTTCTGGACCTCGGGCACGGGCGATGTGCCCTTTGCCGACCGCGTGTTGCAGGATGTCGCCAAGCGCTATCCAGTTGATCCGGAGCGTATCTATGTCTCGGGCTATTCCTTCGGCGGCGCGATGGCGTGGCGCTATGTGTGCCAGTCGGGCAATGACGTCGCCGCTTTGCTGGCCGTCGCCGGCAGCATTCGCCAGACCGAGGATTGTCCCGAAGCCCCGAGTGAGGCGCGCCATGTCCACGGCCTCAGCGATACGGTGATGGATTTTCCCTATGGCGCGAATGGCGACACGACCTATCCGGTGGCCCTTTGGCGCGCGAAATACGACTGCCACGACGCGACCCCGCGCGGGGATTGGAGCGTGGTGCCAATCCTGACCCTCAGCCGGGTGGAATGGACCGATTGCGCGCAGGGGCAGGTGGTGCTGGATACCCATCCGGGCGGGCATTTCATCCCCCATGGTTGGATCGGACGGCAATTGGACGAGCTTTTGGGCCGCACCCCCACCTATCCGTGACCCGCAGCGCTTGCACCTTGGCGCATTCTTTGTCATTGCCTGTGCCGACTGGATGTTTGCCAAAAAAGGCCCCGAGCAATGAAATTCACTCTGTCCTGGCTGAAAGACCACCTCGACACCGATGCGTCGGTTGAAGAGATCACTGAGGCGCTGACCGATCTTGGCCTTGAGGTCGAAGAGGTCGTGAACCCGGCGGACCGTCTGGCGGGCTTTACCTTGGGCCATGTGAAACATGCCGAGAAACACCCCGACGCTGACAAGCTGCGCGTCTGCACGGTGGCGACGGACGAGGGCGATCTGCAGATCATCTGCGGTGCCCCAAACGCGCGCGAAGGCATAACGGTCGTTGTCTGCAAGCCGGGCATGTATATCCCAGGTCTGGATATCACCATCAGCGTCGGCAAGATCCGGGGCGTTGAGAGCTTTGGCATGATGGCCTCGGAGCGCGAGCTGGAGCTGTCGGATGAGCATGACGGTATCATTGAACTGCCGTCAGGCGAGGTCGGCGACACATTCGTCGACTGGCTGGCCGAGAATGACCCGTCCAAGATCGATCCGATGATCGAGATCGCGATCACCCCCAACCGCCCGGATGCATTGGGTGTCGCGGGGATTGCGCGCGATCTGGCTGCGCGCGGTGTTGGCACGCTGAAAGAGCGCGCCTATGCGCCGGTGCCAGGTGATTTCGACAGCTCCATCAAGGTGACAATTGATGAGGATACGCTGGACGGCGCGCCGCATTTCACAGGCCGTTTGATCCGTGGCGTCAAGAACGGCCCCAGCCCGCAGTGGTTGCAGGATCAGCTGAAGGCAATCGGTCTGCGTCCGATCTCGGCCCTGGTCGATATCACCAACTACATGACCTATGACCAGAACCGCCCGCTGCACGTGTTTGACGCGGACAAGGTGCAGGGCAACCTGCGCGTTCACCGTGCCGAGGGCGGCGAGAAACTGGTGGCGCTGGATGAAAAAGAATACACGCTGCAACCCGGCATGATGGTGATTTCGGACGATAATGGCCCCGAATCCATCGCCGGGATCATGGGCGGTGAGGAAACCGGCTGTACCGAAGAGACAGTGAACGTCTTCCTCGAAAGCGCGTTTTGGGATCACGTGCAGATCGCACTGACCGGTCGTGCACTCAAGATAAACTCGGACGCGCGTTATCGGTTCGAGCGTGGGATCGACCCGGAATATACTCTGGAAGGGTTGGAGCAGGCGACGCAGATGATTCTGGATATCTGCGGCGGTGAGGTCTCCAAAGTGGTCGAGGACGGCAAGGCTCCGAACCATGCGCGGGCATACAAGTTGGATGCAGCGCGTGTGCAGTCTCTGGTCGGGATGGATATTCCCGAAAGCGAGCAGCGCCAGACGCTGACCCGTTTGGGCTTCCGTCTGGAAGGCGAGATGGCGCATGTGCCCAGCTGGCGTCCAGATGTCATGGGTGAGGCCGATCTGGTGGAAGAGGTCGCGCGGATCGCGTCTCTGACCAAGTTGCAGGGCAAGCCCTTGCCGCGCGTGACCGATGGCATTCCCAAGCCCGTAATGACCCCGACACAGCGTCGTCAGTCGATGGCGCGACGTACCTGTGCCGCGTTGGGGTATAACGAATGCGTCTCATATACCTTCATTGATCAGGCCTCGGCTGCGCTGTTCGGCGGCGGAGATGATGCAACGCGTCTGGAAAACCCGATCTCGTCCGAGATGAGCCATATGCGCCCGGACCTGTTGCCCAGCCTGCTGCAAGCGGCGGCGCGTAATCAGGCGCGCGGCTATGCTGACGTGGCCTTGTTCGAGGTCGGCCCGGTCTTCCATGACGGCGAGCCCGGTGATCAAAAGACACAGATTTCCGGCCTGCTTGTTGGCAGCAACGGTCCTAAAGACGTCCACGGCGCGTCTCGCGCTGTTGATCTGTTTGATGCCAAAGCGGATGCCGAGGCGGTTCTGGCCGCAATCGGCGCACCCGCCAAGGTTCAGATTCTGCGCGACGGTGACGCCTGGTGGCATCCGGGTCGTCACGGCAAGATCTGCTTGGGTCCGAAAAAGGTTCTGGGCGTGTTCGGTGAATTGCACCCGCGCATCCTGCACGCGATGGATATCAAAGGTCCGGCGATGGCCTTCACCATCTGGCCGGATGAGGTTCCGCTGCCGCGTAAATCTGGCGCAACCCGCGCCGCGCTGGAACTGCGCGATCTGCAAGCCGTCGAGCGTGACTTTGCCTTTGTGGTCGATGATACTGTCGAAGCTCTGACTTTGGTGAACGCTGCGGCGGGGGCCGACAAGGCTCTGATCGAAGACGTTCGCGTTTTTGATGAGTTCATCGGCGGGAGCCTCGGTGAGGGCAAGAAATCTCTGGCCATCACCGTGCGGTTGCAGCCAAAAGAGGCGACGCTGAAGGAAAAGGATATCGAGGCCGTGGCTGAGAAGATCATCGCCAAGGTGTCAAAAGCCACAGGCGGCGTTCTGCGCGGCTAGGGGTGATCCACCCTCGGTCAGAAGATTTTTAGAAAGATGAAGGGGCGAATGCGCCCCTTTTTCATGGGAGGAAACGCAAGATGTTGAAAGTTTATCTTTCTGGTGAGATTCACACCGATTGGCGCGAGCAGATCATTTCGGGTGCTGAGGGGCTGGATGTCACGTTCAGCAGCCCAGTGACCGATCACGCGGCCAGTGATGATTGTGGTGTCGCCGTCTTGGGCGCAGAGCCGAACAAGTATTGGCACGACCACAAGGGCGCGATGGTGAATGCGATCCGTACGCGCAAGGGGATCTCGGACGCAGACGTTGTGGTTGTCCGGTTTGGCGACAAATACAAGCAGTGGAACGCCGCCTTTGATGCCGGCTACGCCGCCGCTTTGGGCAAGTCGATCATTGTGCTGCACGGCCCCGATCATCAGCACGCGTTGAAAGAGGTCGATGCCGCCGCGCTGGCAGTTGCGGAGGAACCGCGCCAAGTGGTGGAGATCCTGCGCTATGTTCTGACCGGCGCACTGCCGGGCTAGGTTGCGAAAAGGGCTTGCGCGCCGGGATGGTGGCAAGCCCCTTTGGGGTCAGTCGCGTGCGGGTGTCACCAAGCCTTTTTGCACGGCGGGGCGGTCAAGGAACCGATCTAGATAGGCGGTGAGATTGGCGTGGTCATCCCACCCAACGACCTCTTTAGCGCCATAGAAATCCAGCCCGCGCAGCCAAGGCGCGATGGCCATATCTGCGATCGAGTAGTCTCCGGCGATCCAGTCCTGACCCTCGAGTTCCTGGTTCAGGACGTTTAGCAGGCGCTTGGCTTCGGTGATATAGCGCTCGCGCGGGCGGGGGTCTTCGATCTCGCTGCCGGCGAATTTGTAGAAAAAGCCCAATTGTCCGAGCATCGGCCCAAGGCCACCCATCTGGAACATCAGCCATTGCGTGATGCGATGCTTGTCGGTGGCGGATTGACCAATGAATTGCCCGGTTTTCTCGGCCAGATAGAGCAGGATCGCGCCGCTCTCGAACACGCCGATGGGGTTGCCATCCGGGCCATTGGGGTCAATGATCGCGGGGATCTTGTTGTTGGGGTTGAGCGACAGAAACTCGGGGCTTTTGACATCGGCATCGGCCAGGGTAACTTTGTGCGCCTCATAAGGCAGGCCGGTTTCTTCCAACATGATCGAGGCTTTGACCCCGTTGGGTGTCGGGAAGGAATAAAGCTGAAGGCGATCGGGGTGTTGCGGCGGCCATTTGGCCATGATCGGGAAAGAGGCGGTGTCCAGCATGCGAAAGCTCCTGTTCGGGCGGTTCTATTCGAGTTAGGCACGGAGTCGTGTATTTGTCAGCCCCCCAAGCTGTGCAGTGTAGGTCACCCGTTGTTTGCTGGCGAACAATGGGGAAAACTGCCGTAACTCGCACCTAGACCGATTTGCGTTTTTCACTCACAATTCAGCGAGTCCCGCGCGAAAGCCGCGGGATTGATGTTTGAGAAAGGAAATGCGCGTGGATGAAGTTGCAACACAGGTGGGTGCTTTTGCGCCTCTGATCATGAGCGCGGTCAAGGCGCTGATCGTATTGATTTTGGGTTGGATCGTCGCTGGAGCAATCGGTGGCATGGTGCGGCGGCGCATCAACGCGACCCCGCAGATCGACCCGACATTGGGCAATTTCGTGGCCAGCCTCGTCAAATGGGTGATCCTGGCGATGGTTCTGGTCGCTGTTCTCGGGATTTTCGGGATCCAGGCGACAAGCATCGTGGCCATTTTGGGTGCCGCGTCTCTAGCGATTGGTCTAGCGTTGCAGGGGACACTCAGCGATCTGGCAGCTGGTGTGATGCTGGTGGTGTTCCGGCCTTATAAACTGGGCCAGTTTGTTGACATCGGCGGGACAGCTGGGACAGTGAAAGACCTCAACCTGTTCACGACCGAATTGGTGACGCCGGACAATGTGCAGATCATCGTGCCAAACGGGCAATCCTGGGGGTCGATCATCACCAACTACTCGGCGCATGACACGCGCCGTGTGGATTTGGTGTTCGGTATCGACTACGGCGACAGTGCGGATGAGGCGATGAAGATCATTCTGGACGTGGCGAACGCGGATGAGCGTATTCACAAAGACCCCGAGCCTTGGGTGCGTGTGACCAATCTCGGTGACAGTTCGGTCGATCTGACCGCGCGTCTGTGGTGCGCGGCGGCGGACTATTGGGATGTGAAATTCGAGCTGACCAAAGCTGTGAAGGAAGCCTTCGATGCGAAGGGCGTCTCGATCCCCTATCCGCATTCGGTGGAGATCCACAAGGAGGGCTGAACGCTCCCGCCCGTCGCGCGGGCATTGGAAATGCCCTCCTCCTGTTGGGCCAAGCGCCGCACATTTGTGCGGCGCTTTCGTTTTTGCGGATGGGGTTTCAATCAAGACCAACCGCGCCGCGCCAATAGGCGTGGCGCCATGCCCAACGCTGTAAATCGCCTTTCGGCAAAAAGGTGATTTCAGGGGCGGGAGTTGTTACGACTTGATTACTATATTGGGGGAGACAACGTCGATGCCAAGGGCTTTACCAACCGCATAATAGGTCAGTTGCCCGGCGTGAACGTTCAGACCCGCCAGCAGGTGTGGGTCGTCCTGACAGGCCTGTTTCCAACCTTTATCGGCCAGCGCCAGCATGAACGGCATAGTCGCGTTGCCCAAAGCGATGGTCGAGGTCCGGGCCACCGCGCCCGGCATGTTGGCCACGCAATAGTGCATCACACCATCGACCTCGTAGATCGGGTCGGCATGGGTCGTTGCGCGCGAGGTTTCAAAGCAGCCTCCCTGGTCGATAGCCACGTCCACCAGCACCGCACCTGGCTTCATCGTCGACAGCTGCTCTCGACTGATCAGCTTCGGAGCGGCAGCGCCAGGGATCAGAACGGCTCCGATCACCATATCGGCGTCCTGGATCAGTTCAGCCGTCGCGCCAGCCGTCGAGTATTGGTTCTTGAATTGCCCGCCGAAAACGTCGTCCAGATAGCGCAGCCGAGGCAGTGAACGGTCAAGAACCGTCACATCTGCGCCCATACCTGCAGCGATCTTGGCCGCGTGGGTACCAACGACCCCACCACCAATCACGACGACTTTGGCTGGACCTACGCCGGGAACGCCGCCCATCAGCACGCCTCGGCCGCCATTGGCCTTCTGCAGGGTCCACGACCCGACCTGAGGCGCCAGACGGCCCGCAACCTCGGACATGGGCGCCAGCAGAGGAAGACCGCCGCCTGCGTCCGTGACAGTCTCATAGGCGATTGCGGTACAACCCGAGGCCAGCAGGTCGTGGGTCTGATCTGGGTCCGGGGCGAGGTGCAGGTAGGTGAACAGCAACTGGCCTTCGCGCAGCATCTTGCGCTCACCGGCCTGAGGTTCCTTGACCTTCACGATCATGTCGGCCGTGGCAAAAACCTCTTCTGCGGTGCCCACGATGCCCGCGCCAGCGGCGACATAGGCGGCATCGTCAAATCCAGCGCCAATACCGGCACCAGATTCGATCAGCACGTCGTGTCCGCGCGCAACGGCTTCCTGAGCGGCATTGGGCGTCATGCCGACGCGAAATTCCTGGGGTTTGATTTCCTTGGGGCAACCGATTTTCATCTGCACCGTCTCCGTTCATAAACTGCCTAAATTATGTGCAATTCAAGGCGCAATTTTTGTGAAACAAGACGGGGCTTTGTGTTTTTTGTCGGAAGATTTTCGCGTAAACTGCAGAAATCTCGCAAAGGAATTGCAGCAATGAGCCTCGATACGACTGATCGGAAGATACTTTCTGCACTGCAGCGCAATGGTCGGATGTCGAATGCCGAGCTGTCAGAGCAGGCGAACCTGTCCCCCTCGGCCTGTCATCGCCGGGTGCAACGGCTTGAGGCGGACGGCTATATCCGCAACTACGTGGCTTTGCTGGATGCGCGCAAGATGAATGTGCCAACTACTGTCTTTGTCGAGATCACGTTGCAAGGCCAGGCCGAAGAGGTTCTGGACGCGTTCGAAAAGGCGGTTTCGCGCATCCCGGACGTTCTGGAATGCCACCTGATGGCCGGAACTGCTGACTACATCCTGAAAGTGGTGGCCGAAGATACCGAGGATTTCGCCCGGATCCACCGCCAATACCTGTCGCGGCTGCCCAAAGTGGCGCAGATGCAAAGCTCTTTTGCTTTGCGCACGGTGTTCAAGACAACCGCTCTACCGGTTTGAACACCGCCTATTTTCTGCACGCAGAAAGGCAAAGGGCCGCCTTGCGTCAATTCTACGGCTTGTATCCCCGAGGCGGGGCGTCCAAAATTGAAACGACGAGACCCTCGCGCTGCGCCTCTCCCTGATCCCGGTAGCGCGATGTCATCAATTCATCTGATGACATCAGGCGGTTACACAAACCTGCCAGGGTGGGAACCCGAAGAATAATAAGGAGTTGACCTTGGCCTACGAAAACGATGGCGCCCCCAAAGACTGGTTGGAGGCTGAGCTGGAAGATACGCTGGATGAGGACTTCGAGATCGAATTCAGCGAGCCGATGCTGTCGATGGAAGTTCGCAAAATCTATCGGGAACAGCATCCGGACATGCTGGACCGAAAGGTCTATTTTCGAAACCTGCTACGCCTTCAGGCCGAGTTGATCAAGGTGCAGGACTGGGTTCAGCACACGGGTGCCAAGGTCTGTATCCTGTTCGAAGGCCGTGACAGTGCGGGCAAGGGTGGTGTGATCAAGCGGATCACCCAGCGCCTCAATCCGCGGGTGGCGCGTGTGGTCGCCCTACCTGCCCCCAGCCGCCGGGAACAAAGCCAGTGGTATTTCCAGCGCTACGTGCCGCACCTGCCTGCAGCCGGTGAGATCGTTCTGTTCGATCGGTCCTGGTACAACCGTGCAGGCGTAGAGCGGGTGATGGGCTTTGCGACCGAGGATCAGGTCGAACAGTTCTTTCAGGACGTTCCTGAATTTGAGCGTATGTTGGTGCGCTCGGGGATCATCTTGCTGAAATACTGGTTCTCAATCACGGATGAAGAACAGCAACTGCGATTCCTCATGCGCATCCATGATCCGATGAAACAGTGGAAGCTGTCGCCCATGGACCTGGAATCCCGCATCCGCTGGGAATCCTACACTAAGGCCAAGGAAGACATGTTCTTCCGCACCAATATCCCCGAGGCGCCGTGGTACATTGTGGAAGGTAATGACAAGAAACGCGAGCGTCTGAACTGTATCGAGCATCTTCTGACCATGATCCCCTATACGGATGTTCCGCATGAGAGGGTCAATCTGCCCGATCGCCGCTACAATCCGGACTACGAACGCCGCGTTCTGCCCGACGAGCTGCACGTACCCAAGATCTACTGATCGTGTTGTGAGGATGCGAGGCAGCGGACTGCCTCGCATCAGGATGGGCCGTCAGGCGACGTCCATCATGCAATCGAAATTGAAGAAGTTGACGAAGAAGACGTCTCCGGAGTCGTCCGATGCCATCTCCGGGCACGACGTGTCATCCGAGGATGGGTCCATATCGTCGACCATCACCAGATCCAAGTCATCCTCGGGCTCGTCCGGAGTCATGACGTCGTCATTCCAGGCGAATTGATCCAACTGCGTCTGTAGCTGTTGAATGAATGCCTCAATTTCGGCGAGGAAAGCTGCGACGTCGAAACAACCGCTGTCGGGTTCTTCGATCTCGGTGACGTCAGTTTCGGGCTGTTCCGGTTCCGGGTCCTCGGTCTCGGTGACGTCAGTTTCGGGCCGTTTAGGTTCCGGATCTTCGGTCTCGGTGACATCCGTTTCAGGCTGTTCGGGTTCCGGGTCTTCGGTCTCTGTGACGTCGGTCTCGGGCTGTTCAGGTTCTGGATCTTCGGTCTCCGTGACGTCAGTCTCCGGCTGTTCAGGTTCCGGGTCTTCGGTCTCTGTGACGTCAGTTTCCGGCTGTTCAGGTCCCGGATCATCCGTCTCAGTGACATCGGTTTCGGGCTGCTCGGATTCTGGATATTCAGTCTCTGTGACGTCGGTCTCAGGCTGTTCGGGTTCCGGGTCTTCCGTCTCAGTGACATCGGCTACGGGCTGTTCCGGAGTTGGATCTTCGGTTTCGGTCACATCTGTTTCCGGTTCCTCGGGCACTGGATCTTCAGCCGTGGGCGGCGTCCTGGCGGTGTCGTCAATGTCCAGCATGACCTCTGCGTCAGTGGTGGCAAAGTTCTGCGTCACCATGACCGCGTCAAAGCCCTGCATGTCGCCCGTCTCAACGCCGATCCCGATATATTTGAAATCGGGGTTCAGAATGTTGGCCCTGTGGCCGGAGCTGTTCATCAGGTTCTGATGCAGTTGCGCGACATCATCGCTGATGCCTGGGGCGCCGCGCTCGGATTGCCAGGCGATATTCTCGCCCGTGCGCCAGCTGCCTTCCAGATCGAAACCGGCCGACTGCATGCGCTGGGTTGCGCTGGATCCGCCCGATCCGGTGTGGCTGAACCGGTCCGTATTCAGCATCCATGCGCTGTGGTCTTCTGATGACTCGTTAAGCTGTCTTTCAAGTTGCAGGGGGTCCAGACCGCGGGATGTGCGCTCTTGGTTGATGAGCGCCAGCATCTCTCGTTCTACTTCACTTGCTGTAGACATTTTTGCCTCCGTTTTATGCTTTGTCTGAGTGGACGAGCCCAGTTATCGGGGCCACCAAAGACATGAATAGAGAGGCGATGAAAATTGGCGCTTTTCGGCGAGACGATGCAGTCGGACGCAGATTCGCTGCGCTGGAAAACGCCGAGAAAGAGGCGAGACTAAGACTCGGCGAGTTATCGCACTGGTTGTGCAGGGGCGCGGGCAAGAACGCACTTAGAAACGACAAACCCCCGGGCGATGCCTCGGGGGTCGTCAAATAGTGTCATCCAAAGCTGGACGAGCGTCAGGTGCTTAGAGCAAACCTTCGCGCTGTGCTTTCTTACGTGCCAGTTTACGGGCACGACGGATCGCTTCAGCCTTCTCGCGCGCTTTTTTCTCGGACGGTTTCTCGAAATGTTGCTTCAGCTTCATTTCACGGAACACGCCTTCGCGCTGCAGCTTTTTCTTCAGGGCACGAAGCGCCTGATCGACGTTATTGTCGCGAACACTAACCTGCATGTGGTTGTCACCACCTTTCTAGATAGAGTTGCAAGGAAATTGCAGGAGTTGGCCGTATAGCAAAGCCGCTCTATCTTGTCTAGTACTGTGCCCAAGCACCGGAGACCCACCATGACCGTCACATATGAAGACACCAAGCAACAGCTGCTGGACGCGATCCTGATGCATGTTCCGTTCGATGGCTGGTCCGAGGCCAGCTTTCGCGCGGCCGTTGTCGATTGCGATCTGGATGACGGTCTGGCCCGTGCGATCTGCCCGCGCGGCGCGGTCGATCTGGCGCTGGCCTACCACGCGCGGGGCGATCAAGTCATGCTGGACAGAATCAAGTCCACCGACATGAGCGAGCTGAAGTTTCGCGAAAAGGTTGCCGCCGCCGTTCGGTTCCGACTTGAGGCGGTCGAGGACAAGGAGCTGGTGCGCCGGGGCATGACCCTGTTTTCACTGCCCAACCACGCCGCGGACGGGGCCAAGGCCGTTTGGGGCACCTGTGATCTGATCTGGGATGCGCTGGGTGATATGTCGGATGATGTAAATTGGTACACCAAGCGCGCAACCCTTTCGGGGGTCTATTCGTCGACGTTGCTGTTTTGGCTGGGGGATGATTCGCCGGATCACCAGAACAGTTGGGCGTTTCTGGATCGTCGCATCGAAAACGTGATGCAGTTCGAAAAGCTCAAGGCGCAGGTGAACGGCAACCCGCTGCTCAAGCCCTTGCTGGCCGTTCCGAATTGGTTTGCAGCTCAGGTGAAACCTCCGATGAAGATGCGGGCTGATTTGCCCGGGATGTTGAACCCGCGCAAGTAAGCATCTGGGCCTTTGCTTTTTGGCCTGCTAGGCATTGGGCAAAGGAGATTTGCCCATGACCTCGCCCGAAACCCAGACAATGCGTGCCGTCGAAATCACCGAGCCCGGCGGCCCTGATGTCCTGCAACTAACCGAACGACCGATTCCTGAGCCGGCGGCCGGTCAAGTCGTGTTGAAGGTGGCCTATGCCGGTGTCAACCGACCGGACGCGTTGCAGCGCGCGGGGGCCTATGATCCGCCTCCTGGTGCAAGCGATCTGCCGGGGCTTGAAGCCTCGGGCGAAGTGGTTGCCCTTGGCGCGGGTGTTGAGGGGCTCTCGATCGGTGACAAAGTCTGCGCGCTGCTTCCGGGCGGCGGATATGCCGAATATGTCGCCACGCCCGCCGCGCATTGCTTGCCTGTCCCCGATGGCATGGACCTAAAGCAAGCCGCCTGCCTGCCCGAGACCTTTTTCACTGTCTGGTCGAATGTCTTCACACGCGGCGGCCTAAAAGCGGGTGAGCGGTTCCTTGTCCATGGTGGCTCAAGCGGTATTGGGACGACGGCGATCCAACTGGCGAACGCGTTTGGCGCGCGTGTCTTTGCGACGGCGGGCTCGGTTGAGAAATGTGAGGCCTGTTTGAACTTGGGGGCCGAAAAAGCGATTAATTACCGGGATGAGGATTTTGTCGGGGTCATGCGGGCCGAAGGGGGCGCGAACCTGATCCTCGATATGGTTGGCGGTGACTATATCCCGCGCAACGTGAAAGCGCTGGCCGAGGATGGACGTCTGGTTCAGATCGCCTTTTTGCAAGGACCCGTGGCAGAGCTGAACTTTGCCCTGATGATGGTGAAACGCCTAACGCTGACCGGCAGCACCTTGCGGCCGCAAAGCGATCTGGCCAAGGCGAAGATCGCTCAGGACCTGCACGAGGCCGTCTGGCCGCTGCTCTCTGCAGGCAAGGTCGCGCCGGTGATGCACAGCGAATTCCCTCTGGCCGAGGCCGCGGCGGCGCACACGCTCATGGAAAGCTCGCAGCATATTGGCAAGATCGTTCTGAACATCGCGGGCTAGAGACCTTTTGGGTTACGCAACAGCGCGCCGGTAGAGGTGCCATGTTGCGTGGCCCAGAATGGGCATCACGACGATCAGTCCCAGCAGCATCGGGATCGCGCCCAGCACCAGCAAGGTCGCGACGATGAAGCCCCAGCCCATGATGACGCCAGGATTGTGGCGCAGCACGCGAACGGATGTCACAACGGCCACGGGCAGCCCTACCTTACGGTCCAGCAGAAGCGGGAAGCTGACAACGCTGACAGCCAGCGCAATTAGTGCGAAAAAGAACCCCGCAGCAGTGCCGAAGATGACCATTGTCCACCCCGCGCCTGTTGTCAGAACCTCGGTCGCAAACGCGCCCAGAGAGGCAGGCGGTTCAGGGCCGAGCGTCTGCGCATAGACGCTTTGAGCGACCATCAGCCAGACAAGCAGCAGCAGGACTAAATAGAACCCGAGCGCGAGAATGGCCCCGAAGGAGGGCGATCGGAATACGCCGAACGCGTCCAGCCAATGGACCTCTCCGCCTTGTTCGCGCTTGCGGCTGATTTCATATAGGCCAACGGCTGCGATCGGGCCGATCAGGGCAAAGCCTGCGATCAGGGGTGCCAGCAATGGCACCAGATCCATGTTCATTGCAAAGCCCACCATAAACAGCCCGGCGATTGGGTAGATCAGCACAATAAAGATCGCATCCGCGCGGGTTTCCAGAAAGTCCGTGTATCCGGCCCTCAGGCAGTATTTCAGGTCGTTGAATGTGAGTGGCTGCACCATGGGCAGGTGGCGCACGTCCGAGCTGCCCAGGTGCGAGACGCTTTCCGAGACGTGATCGCTGGTTGCTCCAAGGCTTTGGGCCGCCCAGCTGATCGGATTACCGATAGTTTTTGCCATTTTGTTCCCTTCCTTGGCGAGTGGTGCGCCGCAGAATGGATCCGGCTGAGGGTTGCTCGTGGCCGGACCAGCCGGCAACGCCTGCGTTCAGTATAGCACAGTTTTAGAAATTCCCGAATTGCCGCCGCCGCATCGCCCGGATTGTCTTGCCGCGCAAGCGTGTTAGCTTGAGCAAAGGCAAGAGGAGGTCAGAATGCAGCAAACTGCGCGTACAGTTGTCATTGAGGAATTCGGCGGACCTGAGGTCCTACAGATCAAGGACCAGCCTTTAGGCGATCCCGGCCCCGGCGAAGTTCGCATTCGCCACGAGGCTTGCGGGTTGAATTTCATAGATGTCTATCAACGAACGGGCCTCTATCCTCTTGAATTGCCGCATGCGTTGGGCATGGAGGCTGCGGGTGTGATCGAGGCTGTCGGCGAAGGCGTGACGCATTTGCAGCTGGGCCAACGCGCGGCCTATGCCAGCGCTCCGTCCGGCGCCTATTGCGAGGCGCGGGTGATGCCTGCGGCACAGGTATGCCCACTGCCGGATGGCATCCCCTTCGAAATAGCCGCCGGGATGATGTTGAAAGGTCTGACGGTCGAATACCTGTTCCATCGCACCACCCCCTTGAAGCGCGGCGACACGGTTCTGTTTCACGCCGCTGCAGGCGGTGTCGGCCTGATCGCCTGCCAATGGGCGAAATCAGAGGGCATCAAACTGATCGGAACCGCGGGAACGGATGAGAAGTGCAGCCTGGCGCAATTCAACGGCGCGGCCCATTGCATCAACTACCGGACCGAGAACTTTGCCGAACGCGTTGCCGAACTGACCGGCGGCAAGGGTGTCGATGTGGTGATGGATTCCGTCGGCGCCGATACGTTTGACGGTTCATTGGACTGTCTGAAGCCCTTGGGCATGATGATATCCTTCGGCAATGCATCCGGGCCGGTGCCGCCGGTGAATATCGGCATTCTAGGGCAGAAAGGCTCGCTCAAGATCACCCGCCCGACGCTGTTCACGCATATTGCGGACCATGCGGTCTGTCAGGCCATGGCGCGGCGGTTGTTTGGCAAAGTGCAGGGCGGAGAGGTCAAGATCCATATCGACCAGCGCTTCCCTCTGGATCAGATTGCCGAAGCGCACCGCGCGCTAGAGGCGCGGCAAACCACCGGCAGCACAATTTTGGACTTGTAAACGCAAAGACCCGGCGCAGGACGCCGGGTCTGCTCCAGCACAAAACCGGAAAAATCAGAAGCGGTAGGCCGCTCGGATCTGCAGTGTTGTGGCGTCAACATCCACGCTGGACGAGTTGAAGTTGTCAAACTCGTGATAAAGCAACTCGCCTGCGATGCTGACATTAGGGGCCACGATCTGCTCATAGCCTGCGCCGATGAACCAGCCGTCGTCGCTGCCCAGATTGTCGGTGCCAGCATCCGCATAGCCGCCAACGCCGTATAGAAGACCCTGAGGGTTCACCTTGTAGCCAGCACGCACTTTGATCCGCCAGACGTCCTCGACAGTTGCGGGGCCGAGATCGATATTGGTCCAGTCATAGTCAAAGCCGCCGCCCACGACCCAGTCGCCTAGATCGTAGTCATATCCAAGGATGATACCGCCAATCGCGCCATCACCATCGACGCCCGAGACGCTGGTGTCCACGTCGATATAGCCCAATTGCAGACCGCCGTAGAACCCTGTCCAGTTGCCCGAGGATTGGGCCATCGCGGCCCCTGCCGCTAGGGTGGACGCCGCTGTCACAATTGCCAATCTGCCTATCATGTCTTGATCCTTTCATTCCAAATAACCGCGCGCCAATTTGTGGGTCTGGCTACGCATATCCATACTCAAATACGGCCCTGCCTCAGGACCGGATCATCGTTTGTGGCATATTCCGTACTAGGTCTTGGATCGTTCAGGCCGTTTGGCCCGATGTCCGCCCGTTAGACCCGGGCTTGTCTCAATAAGATAGTTAGCGTTTTCAAAGCTTCAAATAAAATGCGGCGGCAGATCACTCTGCCGCCGACGCGTGCTGTCAATTTCAGCGGATTATTGCTGCAGCTCAGCCGGGCTTTTGTCTGCGATGGTTTCCCAGTTGGTGCTGGCTTGCTCGATGAAGCCCGGGATGTCGCCTTCCCAACGTTCTTGGATGTCTTGCGACAGGTTCAGGTACAGTTTGTTGTCGACGATTTTCCAGTGGTTCGGGTCGCCATCGAATTTGAAGCCCATGGCCGCGCCGAAGGCGCAATAGCCGCCATATGCGGGCAGGTAGGCCTCGGGGTTGGCTTCAAATGCCACTTTGTTTTCTTCTGACGAGAAGCGGTACAGAGCGTCGTTGTGCAGGGTGGTGATGCGGTAGTCGCCTTTGGTTGCTTCGCCAGCGGTGAAATAGGCAACCGGGTCATAGCCTTGCATCGCCAGACCAGTCGAGCTTGCGTTGAGTTCAACACCAGCGGCCAAAGTCGAAGTGGCCAGAGCAACAGACAGGGCAACGCCGCCGATCAGAGATTTAAACGTGTTCATAGCTTCACCTTTCGTGAAAGGGCCGCGCGACCTCGCCTGAATTGCGATTTGCGGACCCGGGGATTTTATCTTGTGAGACCGGTAATTGGCCGCCACGGAATGCAGATGGGAGGCGGCTTGATCACGTTCAAAACAATGAATTGTGATTGTGCCACGACACAGAGGCGCTGTGCAAAAATGCGGAATATCAATCAGATATCCGGGATCAGCGCCAACACGAAATCCACCACTTTGCGCGCGGACATTTCACAGGGACGCAGCAGCGCGCCGCTGTTTCGTGTCTGATAGAGGTTCAGGCTGATATAGTCCGTCCCGCCCAATTCATGCGCGACAAGCTTATGGGTTTTTCCCCCGCCAAAACCTGACGTGAGAGGACATAGCGCTTGGTATCTGCTCGGCCAGTGAACGTACCGGTGGGCAGGGCGAAAAATGCCGTCAGAAAGTCTTCTGGCGGGGTCACGATTTCCCGATTTTCGGCTCGGTCCGGGATTTGATGCGGGCGACGTTGTCCTTGTGACGCCAGTAGATCAGGAAGGTCAGGGCAATTCCGAGGATGAATGTCGAACCGTCTGTCAGGGTGATGATCCAAGTGGTCGACAAGGCCGCTGCGGCCAGCGCTCCGGCCGAGGACATGCGCCAGATCGCGACGGAGACCAGCCAGGTCAGACAGCAAGCAACACCGACGCGCCAGTCCAGCGCAAGCCACAGGCCGATGAAGGTTGCAACGCCCTTACCGCCCTTGAAGGCAAGCCAAACAGGCAGGCAGTGGCCGAGAAAGGCCATCAGGGCGGCAATCTGCGCCGCGTCCTCACCTGCATAGGCGCGTGCCAACAGGACTGCCAGCGCTCCTTTGCCGCCATCCAGCAGCAGCGTCAGCGCGGCGGCGGGTTTGCTGCCGGTACGCAGAACATTTGTTGCGCCGATATTGCCTGATCCAATCTGCCGCAGATTACCCAGCCCCATGACGCGCGCGATGATCAGGCCGAAAGGGATCGATCCGATCAGGTATCCCAAGGCCGCCCACAGGGCGAGTACATTCATTGAGCTGTCGAATTCGGGCATCAGGTTCTCCGGTACACGTCTTTGCCGGCCACATAGGTCGCAAGGACCTTACCTTGCATGCGCTGACCGTCAAACGGTGTGTTCTGCGATTTCGATTTCAGGGCAAACCGGTCCAGCACAAAGGGCACATCCGGGTCGAACAGGACCAGATCGGCAGGCGCGCCCGGCTCCATACGCCCGCTGTCCAACCCCAATCGTTTCGCCGGATTCAGCGCCATGGCCCGGAACAGACTGGGCAGATCCAGCTGCCCCGCATGATAGAGGCGCAGGGCTGCGGGCAGGAAGGTTTCCAACGCGACCGCGCCCGAGGCAGCCTCTTCGAACGGCAGACGTTTGCTTTCTTCATCCTGCGGCGTGTGCATCGAGCTGATGATGTCGATCAGGCCGGTGCGCACCGCTTCGATCACGGCTTGCCGGTCATCCTCAGACCGCAGGGGCGGCTTGACCTTGAAGAAGGTGCGATAGTCGGCCACGTCCAGCTCATTCAGCGTCAGATGGTGGATCGAGGTCCCGGCAGTGATGTCCAGCCCGTTGCGCTTGGCGCGCTCCAGCGCAGGCAGGGCGCGGGCGGTGGTGATCTGGTCGGCGTGATAGGCGGCCCCGGTCATCTCTAGCAGGGCAATGTCGCGGTCCAGCCCCATCCGTTCCGCCATCGGCGAGACAGCAGGCAACCCGCGCAGGGCAGCGAACTTGCCGCTCGTGGCGGCGGCCCCTTTGCTCAATCCCGGTTCCTGAGGGTGCGCGATGACCAGCGCGCCGCAGGATTTGGCATAGGTCAGCGCGCGGGAGAATACCTTGGTGTTGGTGATGACATGATCGCAATCGGTGAAGGCGACCGCGCCCGCGTCCTGTAGAAATCCGATCTCAGTCATCTCACGCCCTTCGCGCCCCTTGGTAAGGGCGGCCATGGGCAGGACGTTTACAGGCGCATCCGCTTGCGCCCGCCGAGTGGCAAATTCCAGCGTTTCCGGCGTGTCGACCGCAGGCAAAGTGTCCGGACGAGTGACGATGGTGGTCACACCGCCCGCAGCGGCGGCCAGACCGGCGGATTTGTAGCTTTCCTTGTGCCGTTCACCCGGTTCGCACACCTTGACGCCGATATCGACAATACCGGGGGCGAGGCATTTGCCGTCGCAGTCGATGACCTCTGCGTTGATGGCAGGGGCGTTTCCGCCCCCCAGCGCCACGATGTGTCCGTTTTCGGCGTGTAGCCAGCCCAAGCTGTCCGTACCGGTTTCCGGGTTGATCAAGCGGGCATTTGTGAAAACGACAGAAGTCATGCTGAGGCCTCTCGGGCTTGGTTCAAGGCCGCCAAAGCGGCATCAGGGTCGGACAGGTATTCGAATACAAGAAACAGGCGGCGTGAAAACACCACGTTCTGACCGCTGCGATGGTAGTTCAACGCGTGGTCGATAGGGACGTTTTTGGGCTTGAAGATCTTGCTGATCCACCAAGCGTTGCGGGTGGTCACCACATAGATACGACTCCTGCGCAGCAGGCGGTCGTACCACATGAGGAACGCAACGAACCCCGTGGACCCGATGAGTTTCCAATAATCGCGCAAGGTGTCGGCGAACCACGGGCTGGCCAGCCATGCCAGACCGAGGCTTAGGATCAAAATCCGGTAAGCCCATCCCACATGAGGTGGGAAATACCCCTGATGCGGTTGCCCGGTCCAGAGGACCTCTTCACCCTCAGGGATATGGGGTCGCCACCACCCGTCACTCATCCCGCGGCCCTTTCGATGGCGGCCTTGGTGGCGGCGGGGTTCGCCTGATACTTGATGAGGTGCTTGTCACCGCCCCGTGTCACAACCTGAACAAAGCTGCCCATCGTATTGACGGCTTCGATCTGGTTCAGCGCGACGACCCGAGGGCCGGGGCCGGTGAGGGTGGTGTCAGACAATTCCCACGTATTGTTCAGCTCTTCGGAGGCCAGATACCAGGCGCGAAACCCGATAGCGGCCAGCCCGGCTGGCGCGCCGGTCCAGACATAGGGGTTGCCAATCAACCACAGCACCAGCATCGCGCCCGCCATTGCAATGGCGGCGAGGGTCAGGTTGGTCTGGATATAGGCGCGTTTGTCCGGGGTGAAGGTCACAGGATCAGCCATAGGGCACCTCCGATAACAAGCAGGGCGAGAACCGCCATCAGGGCCGATCCAACACGGCGAGGGGCATCATTGTCGATGGGCGCCTGCGGGGCCGAAAACGGCTTGGCGCTTTCAGTTTCTATCGCACCGCCGGTCCAGTTCGTGGCCTCTTCGGTGAACAGACCCAGCAAATGCAGACGAGGATCAGGGTTCAGCTGCGCGGAGCACCCACCAAAGGCCGCACTGCGGACGACCATGACCCAGCCTTCGATGGCTTCAAGCATGCTGCGATCCAGTTGATCCTCGGACACGCCTCCGCCCTCGTGCAGGTAGCCATAAAGCCCAAGGTCTTCGAGATCGGAGACCGGGAAAATGTCAATTTGATCCGGGTCCAGACCATCGACACCCAGAACCTGATCGGCCGCACCGGGTTCGCGCAGGAACTTGGCCTCTTCCGGGCGCATGTCCAGCGCGAACAGGCGGATCACGCCGTGTTCCTGGGGGGCGACAGTCAGATCGCTCATGCGACCTCGCGCAGGTTGCGGGCCAGAAGCTCCATCGCGGCCATGCGGACGGCGACGCCCATTTCGACCTGTTCCTGAATGACCGAGCGGTTGATGTCGTCGGCCAGCGTGCCGTCGATCTCAACCCCGCGGTTCATCGGTCCGGGGTGCATGACAATCGCATCGGGCTTGGCCTGCGCCAGTTTGGCGGCGTCCAACCCGTAGCGGTGATAATATTCGCGCTCTGAGGGGATGAAGCCGCCATCCATCCGCTCTTTCTGAAGGCGCAGCATCATAACGACGTCGACGTCTTTGAGGCCCTGGTTCATGTCGTCATAGATTTCGGCCCCGAACTCGGCGAATTGCGAGGGGACCAGCGTCGGCGGGCCGATCAGGCGGATGCGGTTCTCCATCTTGCCCAGCAGGATCAGGTTCGACCGCGCCACGCGGGAATGTGCAACGTCGCCGCAGATCGCGATGTTCAGGCGATGCAACCGACCCTTCGCCCGGCGTATCGTCAGCGCATCCAGCAAGGCCTGTGTCGGGTGTTCGTGCCGCCCGTCGCCCGCGTTCAGAACCGCGCAATTCACCTTCTGCGCCAGCAGGTCCACGGCCCCGGAATGCGGATGCCGAACCACCAACAGGTCGGGATGCATCGCGTTCAGCGTCATGGCGGTGTCGATCAGCGTCTCGCCCTTTTTGATCGAGCTGGCCTGCATCGCCATGTTCATCACGTCCGCGCCCAACCGCTTGCCCGCCAGTTCGAAACTGGCCTGGGTACGGGTCGAGTTCTCAAAGAACATATTGATCTGCGTCAGCCCCGACAGCACGTCTGAATGCTTGGTCGATTGCCGGTTCAGGTCGACGTATTTTTCGGCCAGATCCAGAATGGCGGTGATATCGGATTGCGACAGATGCTCGATGCCAAGAAGGTGACGATGGGCAAAACGCATGGCGGGCTCCTGTCTGACAATCGGACCGCTTATAGAAAGCCACGCGGGCAGAGGCAACCTAAAGCGTTTCGGGTTTTATCTGAATCACTCTACGACGCGAATGTCCCGAGAACGCCGCAAGCGTGGCAGGGTATTCGTGTCTCAAGTTAAACCCGAAACGCTCTATGGTTCCGACCCTTCGGGCAGTTTCTCGCACCCGCCTTCGGGCAGGCATTGCTCGCCGGGTTTGCACCACTTGCCATAGCCACAATCGATGGCCTTGATCGGCACGCATCCCTGATGTTCCGAGCATTTGAAGCCGGGGCGGCATTGCGATCCGGTTTCCTCGCACAAGAACCATCCGGGACGCGTGCATCCGCCCCCCGGCAGGCACGACGACCCGCGCGCGCAGGTCAGGCCGTCATCGCATATCTGCGGCGGGTCAAGGGCCTCAGGCGCGCTGGGGTTGAAATCTGGTATGGTTTTTTCACATTGGCCGCGCGCACTGCAAAAGCTGCCTGAGGGGCAATCCAGACTTGAGGTGCAGGCGTTTGCCCCAGCAGGCGCACAGCGCGTGCCACCCGCGACGCAGCGCTCGAACGCGCCACAGCTGCGCCCGCCACCGCAATAAGTTCCGCCCAGGGGAATGCAGTGGCCATCAAAGCTGCACCTCTGCCCGCCCGAGCAGCACCGGCTGCCGCAGGCAAACTGACCCGCGCGGCATTGATCCGCCCCGCCAAGCAACTGGGCCGAGGCGGGTTCGCCGCCGAGGGCAAGCGCCAGAGCTACCAGAAGGAATCGCAGAAAAGACAGCATGACGCCCGCATGGTCGGTCTGTCCCGGTGCCGAGGCAAGGTCTATTCGCTTTCCCTCAGGCAAAAGCTGGTTAGATTGAGGGCATGGAATCGGGCTTGGACTATCACACGGCAAAGGCGCTGCTGGAATGGCAGATCGAACTGGGCGCGACCGAGGCGATCGGGGACGCGCCGATTGATCGCTATGCCTTGCCGGATACGACGCCCAAGGCGAAGAAGCCTGCAACCCCGCAAGCCGCGCCGGAAAAGCCCAAACAGGTCGATCCGGTGGCGATTGCCAAAACTGCCGCCCAAGGTGCCGGGTCTCTGGACCAGCTGCGCGCGGTGATGGAGGCGTTCGATCATTGTGAGCTGAAGCGCGGCGCGCGGCAGTTGGTCTTTGCCGATGGTACTCCGGGTGCGCGGGTGATGATCATTGGCGAGGCTCCGGGTCGGGATGAGGATCGCGAAGGCAAACCCTTTGTTGGTCGGGCCGGGCAGCTTTTGGACCGTATGTTGGCCGCGATTGATCTGGACCGCGCGCATGATGTCTACATCACCAATGTTCTTCCCTGGCGCCCACCGCAGAACCGCGACCCTAAACCCGAAGAGATTGGCATGATGAAGCCGTTCTTGGAACGTCACGTGGGGCTGGCCAAGCCCGAGGTGCTTGTGGTGATGGGCAATATCAGCTGTCAGGCGGTTTTGGGCAAACGCGGCATCACACGCTTGCGCGGGAATTGGGATCAGGCGCTGGACCTGCCCGTCATCCCGATGTTCCACCCCGCCTACCTGCTGCGACAACCGCAGATGAAACGACAGGCCTGGGCTGATTTGCTCGAGCTGAAAGCGCGCCTGGGGGCCGGGTGATGCGTATCCTGGCGTTCTCGGACCTTCATATGGCACGCAACCGGGCGGCTGATCTCGTCGCCGCCAGCGCCGATGCGGATTTGGTGATCGGGGCCGGAGACTATTGCAACATGCGGCAGGGGCTGGATGAAGCGATGCAGATGCTTTCTGGCATTGCCGCACCGCTGGTTCTAATCCCGGGCAATGCCGAAAGCGCGGCTGAGTTGACAGACGCGGCCCCCGAGGGGGTCCACGTGCTGCACGGAGCAGGGATGACAGTTGACGGGTTGCGTCTGTTTGGTTTGGGCTACGGCGTGCCGGTCACGCCGTTTGGAGACTGGTCCTGTGACCTGAGCGAGGCCGAAGCCGCAGAGATGCTGGACCGTTGCGATGGGACGGATGTGCTGGTTGTTCACTCTCCGCCCAAGGGGTTTGGCGATACTACGTCACAGGGGATGTCCGTCGGATCGGTCGCGGTGCGCGATGCGGTCGAGCGCCTGAAACCGGAACTGGTCTTTTGTGGGCATATCCACGATAGCTGGGGCTATCGCGGGTCATTGGGTCGTTCAGAAATCGCCAATCTTGGCCCCAGAACAAATTGGTTTGAGGTTGCGATATGATCGAAACCGTTACTCTGCTGGCCTTTGTCCCTGCCGCGATGTTTCTGAATCTCACACCCGGCGCGGATATGATGTTCTGCTTCGGGCAGGGCCTGAAATCCGGACCCCGTCCGGCGCTGGTGGCAAGCGCCGGGATATCGCTGGGTTTGACGGTGCATGTCCTGCTGGCAGGGCTGGGCCTTGGAGCCTTGGTCAATTCGATGCCATGGCTGTTTGATGTCATCCGCTGGATGGGTGTTGCTTATCTGCTGTATCTGGCCTGGGGCGCAATCCGCAACGGAGCGGTCTCGACCGAAGGGCCAGCAAGGCCGACGCGCATGGCGTTCCGAGACGGGATGGTGGTCAACCTGACAAACCCCAAGATCATTCTGTTCGTTCTGGCCTTTATCCCTCAATTTGTTGATCCCGCGGCGGGCTCGATCCTAGGGCAATTCATGATCTTTGGCGCGATCATCGCATTGGGTGGTTTTGTCGTGAACGGATTGGTTGGCGTGTTCGCTGGCGGTGCCGGCCGGTTGCTGATCGGAAATCCACGCGCCTCGCGCATTATGGGATGGGTGACGGGCGGGATTTTCACCGCGCTCGCGCTGCGGCTTGCTATCATGGAAAGGGCTTGACGCCTCATGTCACGTATCGACGAAACGATTGAGTTCATTCCCATCCGCATCGCGGTTCTGACCGTCTCGGATACGCGCTCGGTTGATGAGGATCGCTCGGGCCAGACATTGGTGGACCGCATCGAAAAGGCGGGGCATGTGGTTGCAGATCGCAAGATCATCCGGGACGAGCGCGCCCAGATCGCCGATCAACTGCGCGCCTGGGTTGCCGATACCGGAATCGACGTGGTGATCTCGACGGGTGGCACCGGGCTGACCGGGCGGGACGTTACGGTCGAGGCGCATCGCGACGTCTATGAGAAAGAGATCGACGCCTTCGGGACTGTTTTCACCATTATTTCAATGGAAAAAATAGGAACCTCGGCGGTGCAGTCGCGCGCCACGGGTGGTGTGGCGGGCGGAACCTACCTGTTTGCACTTCCGGGCAGCCCCGGGGCCTGCAAGGACGCTTGGGACGGTATCCTCGAGAAACAGCTCGACTATCGCCACCGGCCCTGCAATTTCGTGGAAATAATGCCCAGATTGGACGAACATCTGCGACGGAAGTAGACTGGTCGCACGTTCAACACCTTATAACCGCTTTGTGGCTTGGCATATTTCGTGCCTCCGCTACATTTTCCGCAGGGCAGCCCATTTGCAACCGGGATGAATAACTGATGCGTTTCTTAAGGCAGAGTCTGGTCGGTGTGTTTCTGGCGTCGTTGACGCTGGCATTGCTCTTTGTCGCCGTTCAGATCGTCACAGGCGCCGTGCAAGAGGTCCTGATCCGCGAGAATGAGCAACCCAAAGCGCGCGAGCGGGTCTTTGCGGTGACCGTCCGTCCGGCTGTATTCGAAACCGTCACGCCCAATCTCGAAGCCTTCGGCGAGGTGCAAAGCCGCCGCCGTCTGGAGTTACGCGCTGCGCTGGGTGGACGCGTGATCGCATTGGCGGATGATTTCGAAGATGGCGGCACCGTTACCACGGGTGAGGTCTTGGTTGAACTTGATCCGGCGGATGCGCAATCGGCGCTGGATCGTGCGAAATCGGACGTATTGGATGCTCAGTTTGAAGAACGTGATGCTGAACGGTCATTGCTGCTGGCGCAGGATGAATTGAAATCAGCTGAGGCGCAGGCTGAGCTGCGTGAAAGGGCCCTGCAGCGTCAGCGCGATCTTGAATCCCGCGGTGTGGGGGCACCCGCCAGTGTGGAAGAGGCCGAATTGATCGCCGCCGCCGCACAACAATCGGTTCTGGCGCGCCGCATTGCCCTTGCGCAGGCGGAATCGCGGGTGGATCAGGCTACGACTCTGCTGGCCCGCGCGCGGATCGCGCAGGAAGCGGCAGAGCGTGACCTGGAGGACATGACCATCCGCGCCCGGTTCGGAGGCACGCTGACAGATGTCACGCTGGTCGAAGGGCGTTTGGTTTCAGCAAATGAGAAGCTGGCTGAACTGGTGGACCCTAACGCATTGGAGGTGGCCTTCCGCGTTTCAACCGCGCAATTCGTGCGTTTGCTTGACAAAGACGGAGCGCTGATCAACGCCCCCTTCACCATCTCGCTTGAGGTCACGGGGGCCGACCTGACCGCGAGGGGCCGGATCAGCCGTGACAGCGGCTCGGCGGGTGAGGGGCAAACCGGGCGTCTGATCTATGCCCGGCTCGACGATGCCTCGGGGTTCAAGCCCGGCGACTTCGTGACCGTGACGGTGCAGGAACAGCCCTTGGAACAGGTCGCACGCCTTCCTTCTTCGGTTCTGGACGCAGCTGGCACCGTTTTGGTTTTGGGTGCGGATGATCGTCTGGAAGTCCTGCCTGTGCAACTGATCCGCCGTCAGGGCGATGAGGTTCTGCTGCGTGGCGAAGGGCTGGAAGGGCGCGAGGTCGTGATAGGCCGCACGCCTCTGCTGGGGTCTGGGGTCCGCGTGCGCCCCCTGCGTCCCGAGGCCAGTGCCGATCCTGATCTGGTTGAATTGACCGATGCGAAACGGGCCGAACTGATCACTCATGTCGAGGCTAGAGAGGATATGCCTGAGGCCGAGAAAACACGCATGCTCGGCCAGTTGGAAGAGGCGAAGGTTCCGGTCTCGCTGGTGCGTCGCATTGAAAACCTGGCCGGGGGCTAAGCGCCATGATGCGCGACATCCCTAGCGCTGCCGGTGGTATCCTGAGCTATTTCACCCGGCACAGAACCGTGGCCAACCTGCTGTTGCTGGTGATGCTGGTGTTGGGCGCGGCGGCCATCCCGAATATGCGGGCGCAGTTCTTTCCGGATGTGGTTCTGGAACGGGTCGATGTGAATGTCGAATGGGAAGGGGCCGGCCCCGAAGATGTCGACAATGGCATCGTCCAACTGCTCGAACCCGAATTGCTGGCGGTCGAAGGTGTGGCAAGCACCACGGCGACCTCTCGCGAAGGCTCTGCCAGTATCCGGCTGGAGTTCGAGCCGAACTGGGACATGTCCCGCGCCGTTGAGGAGGTGCGCACCGCCGTCGACAGCGTCACCAATCTGCCCGAAGATGCCGAAGAACCTACGATCCGGCGTGGGGCCTGGCGTGATCGGGTGACAGATGTGGTCGTCACCGGCCCGGTTGATCCGGACCAACTGGCCAAGTTTACCGATGAGCTGATCAACCGCCTATTTGCCGCTGGCGTGACCCGTACCACGATCCGCGGTCTCGCCGCCCCGCGTGTGGTGGTTGAGGTGCCGACCGCGCAGTTGATTGCCAATGACGTGGCTTTGGCCGACATCGCCTCGGCCATCTCGGCTGAGGTCAATGCCAGCCCTGCGGGGGACGTGACGGGCGCCAACGCGCGCATCCGGACCGGCGCAGAAAAGCGCACGCCGGAAGAGATCGAGACCATCGCTCTGCGGACCTTTGCGGACGGCTCGAAACTGTTTGTTGGTGATTTGGCGCTGATCCGGGTGGAAGGGGTCAATCGCAACCGTAGCTATTTTGTCGGCGACAATCCCGCAATGTCGGTTCGGGTGGACCGGTCCAATCTGGGGGATGCCATCGCGATCCAGCACACAGTTGAGAACGTGGTGACTGAGATGCAGGCCAGCCTGCCCGAAGGTGTCTCGGTCGAGATGATCCGTACCCGCGCGCAGGCCATTACCGACCGTTTGGATATTCTGATTGACAATGGGCTGGTTGGCCTTGGCCTTGTCGTGTGTCTGCTGTTTCTGTTCCTGAACGCGCGCATTGCGTTCTGGGTTGCTGCGGGTATTCCGGTTGCGATGTCGGCGGCGATTGCGCTAATGTATATCGGTGGCCTGTCGCTGAACATGGTGTCTCTGTTCGGTTTGATCATCACGCTTGGGATCGTGGTGGATGACGCCATCGTTGTCGGCGAACACGCCGATTTCCGCGCCCGCCGTCTGGGAGAGCCGCCCATCGTGGCCGCCGAACGCGCCGCCCGCCGGATGGCCATGCCGGTTTTTGCCGCCACGATCACCACCGTGATCGCCTTTTTCGGCCTGACCCTCGTGGGTGGCCGGTTCGGAGAATTGATCCGTGATATTCCCTTTACGGTGATCGCGGTGCTGGCGGCCTCACTTATCGAATGCTTCCTGATCCTGCCCAACCATATGTCCCACGCCATTGCGCATTCCGCCAAGGAGCATTGGTACGACCTGCCCAACCGAGTGGTGAACCGGGGCTTCCGCTGGGTGCGGGACACGCTGTTTCGGCCGTTTATCGGCTGGGTTATCTGGGCGCGCTATGTCGTGGTTGCATTGATGCTGGTGATCCTGGCGACCCAGGCTGCCCTGTTCATTCGCGGCGATGTGAACTGGCGGTTTTTCAACGCGCCCGAGCGCGGCTCGGTCACCGGCAATTTCATCATGGCTGAAGGTGCAACGCGTTCTGACACTATCGCCATGATGCGCGAATTGCAGCGCGCCACCGAAGAGCTGGGCCAGATTTACGAAGAAAGGCATGGTCGCAATCCTCTGGAATACGTTTTGGCCGAGGTTGGCGGCAGCGCAGGGTTCGGTCTGTCCGCTGCTGAGGGCAAGGATGACGACCTTCTGGGTGGTATTTCGATCGAGCTTATCGACGCCGACCTGCGCCCCTATTCCAGCTTCGAATTTGTTGGTGAGCTTCAGGATTTCGTCCCCCGCCATCCCAAGGTTGAGCTGCTGAGCTTCCGGGGTTGGCGCTCGGGTCCCGGAGGGGACGCGATTGATGTGCAGTTCTATGGCGCGGATGTGGACACGCTGAAAGCTGCCTCCGAGGACTTGCAGACCGAACTGTCCAAATACCCCGAAGTCTCGGCGCTTGAGGACAATCTGGCCTATGACAAAGAGGAGTACATCCTCGACCTGACGGCACAGGGTCAGGCGCTGGGCTTCCGCATCGAAACGCTGGGCCGCGTGCTGCGCAACCGGTTGAACGGGATTGAGGCCGCGACCTTCCCCGACGGCCCCCGCAGCGCTGAAATCCGCGTCGAACTGCCCGAGGGCGAGCTGACCGCAGATTTCCTGGAACGCACCCTCATGCGCACGCCAGACGGGGTCTATGTCCCGCTGGCCGACATCGTCTCGGTCGAGCGTAAATCAGGCTTTTCGACCGTCCGGCGCGAGAACGGGTTGCGGGTGATTTCGGTGAATGGCGATATCTCCGAGGATGATCCCGCCCGCGCCGCCGAAATCAGTCGTGCCATGAACGAAGAGATCCTGCCGCGCATTGCGGGCGAGTATCAGGTCGACTGGCGCATGGCAGGCCTGAGCGAACAAGAGGACGAGTTCCTGTCCGAGGCGCGCACCGGTCTGATCCTGTGCCTGACCGGCATCTATCTTGTTCTGGCCTGGGTTTTTGCCAGCTGGTCGCGGCCTCTGGTGGTGATGTCGATCATTCCGTTTGGCTTGGTGGGCGCGATCTGGGGGCACTACATTTGGGATGTGCCGCTGAGCATGTTCACCGTTGTCGGGCTTCTGGGCATGACGGGCATTATCGTCAACGACTCGATTGTGCTGGTGACCACCATTGATGGCTACCAGCAGGAGAGGGGGTTGGTGCCCTCAATCATCGAAGGCACAGCCGACCGGTTGCGGCCTGTGATGCTGACCACGCTGACGACGGTGCTGGGTTTGACGCCGTTGCTCTATGAAGGTTCGCAACAGGCGCAGTTTCTCAAGCCAACGGTGATCACGCTGGTCTACGGGCTGGGTTTCGGAATGGTTCTGGTGCTGGTTCTGGTGCCCGCGCTTTTGGCAATCCTGAACGATTTCGCGCGTCCGATGACTGCGATGCGTCGGGCGATCTATGCGCGGGACCGCGTGGTGCAGGCCGCACTTGGCGCGACCGCTTTGGCTCTGATGCTCTGGTTTGCTGTGACGCTGATCTGGCCGATGGTCTCAGGTGCGCCTGCGGCTCCGCTGGTCGGTCTGTACGGAGGCGCGGAGGCCCCCGAGATTCTTCGCATGGGGCTCGGGGCGTTTGTGGCCGGAGCGATCCCAATCGTGATCCTGAGCGTACTGCTGTCCGGCATGTTCTATGCCCGGTTCAAAAATCGGGTCGGAGCCTAGCCTGCCTTTAGCGCAAGCTGCAACAGGCTTGCCACACGGTTGCTCATCGGTAGGTCGCCTTTGAGTATCTGTTCGATAGGAAACCACTGCGCGTCCAGCGCGTCATCCCCTGCCAAAGGCGTGCCCGATTGATAGCGGCAAGCCACACCGACCAGCAGATAATGCGACAACACTTGCCCATCCGCATCCCGCCGCAACAGGTCTAGATTGTCCAGATAGTGCAGCGGTTCAGCCGTGACCGATGTTTCCTCAAGCAGCTCCCGTACTGCGGCCTGAAGGACGGTTTCACCCCATTCTACATGGCCGCCGGGAAACCCCCACAAGCCTCGATCCGGTTCCTTGCTGCGTTGTACCAACAGAACGTTTTCCTGATGCAGGACAACGGCCAGCGCACCGATCTTGGGGGATTGAGTCATAGGGTCAGCCTGCAGAGCATCCCTGAATGTCCACGGCATGATTGGCGCCCAGAACCGTGATCCGAATCTCGGACCGGTCCAGCGCAAAGGGAGCGCCCGAGGCGCTGATGACCTCGGACCTTGCAATCAGAGTGCCGCCCTGCCGCTGCGTTTCGGGTTGCGAGGCCCAAAGGACCGGGTTCCCTGGCTCGATCACCGCAACCTCTTGCCCTCCGGCCGAAGGCATGGTCACCCGCGCCTCGATCTGCATACCGTCCGAAGTCGGTGTCAGGTGGCAGCTGGCCTTTGCCACACGCGCTTCGCGGGCCGAGTAGGGGCGCTGCGCCAACGCGGCCGCAATTGCGGGGTTGCGCCCGGCATTGGTGTTAACCTTATGGTCGAAATCCAGACGCTGCGGGATGCACACGTCCTTGCAGACCCCCAGATCCATCTCACCACGCAGGCGCACAGGTTTGGCGGGGTTCTTGGGCGTAATCTCGACCGGCAGTACCAATTGATCCTCGTAGCCGATGGATTTCAGGCCGTTCTGGTCGAAAATCTCGGGCGCGGGCCAGGTGATACGCACGTCGCCCACGTTTCCGGACCCGCTCCAATCGAATTGCGGCGGGATCCCGGCGTCGCCCGGCGCGCGCCAATAGGTCTTCCAACCCTCTTTGAGGGTCAGACGCAGCGCGCCCAGATAGGTCCCATTGGCCGTGCGCCCTCCGTCCAGAACATCCAGCGCAACAACGCCGTCCAAACCCTGCGCCGAGGCGGGTGCGGACAGGCCCAGACAGGCGATCAGAAGGGCAACCGAGGATTTCATGCGAGTCATCATACCCCATTACATGCGCCGTGCGGACCTGAAATCCAAGTCACGTTCGGGTCACCTGAGTGAAATCTGCTGAAATCAGCTTTGCTCCCTTGCCAATACCAGTGCCGCAGGTTCATTGTTTAGGGGTAACGAGCAAGAGAAACCTCGCATGGACCTGACCGGAAAACTGTTGATTGCGATGCCGGGGATGGGCGATCCGCGCTTTGATCACTCGGTTGTGTATATCTGCAGCTACGGCGACGATGGCGCGATGGGTTTGATCATCAACAAACCCTCTGATCTGCGGTTCAAAACCCTGCTGGGGCAGCTCAACATCCCGTGTCGCATTCCTATCATAGGCGAGCGTCTGGTGCATTTTGGAGGCCCGGTCGAGATGTCGCGTGGCTTTGTACTGCACAGTTCCGACTATGATGCCAACTTGCACTCGATGCAGATTTCGGAAGACTTCAGCATGACGGCCACGCTCGATGTGTTAGAGGATATGGCCGCGGGGCGTGGCCCGCTGAACGCGATGCTGACGCTGGGCTATTCCGGCTGGGGGCCCGGCCAGCTGGAGGATGAGATTGCGATGAATGGCTGGCTGACAGCGGATGCATCCTCGGAGTTGGTGTTCGATGTGCCCGATGACGACAAATGGGAAAAGGCCCTGGCCACGCTGGGCGTTGACCCGCTGACCCTTTCGGCCAGCGCGGGTCGTGCCTAGTTAAGTGTCGCGCGGCGCGGCGGCGCGGCGTAGACGGTCATTGATCGCCGCCCCCAGCCCATGATCGGGGATCGGAGAGACGGCGATCGGACGCCCGGTTTCATTCAGGCTGTGCAGCGCGGCGAACAGATTGGCCGCTGCCTCGGTCAGATTGCTTGTTTCAGACAAGTTCACGTCACAGGCGATCGGGCCGAACCCCAACAAAACCTCATCCCCTTGCACGGTTTCGGCATTCAACCTGACCGGTGCATCCGGAGCGTAGTGCGATTGCAACTGCCCCGGAGCGGTCAGCATATCTCCCGCTTTGTGCAGGTGAAGACGGGTGTTCAAGACGGTCTCGATCTGTTCCAGCGCGACGCCTCCGGGGCGCAGCAGGCTGGGCTCTCCGGCCAGTCCGACGATGGTGGATTCCAACCCGACACCGCAGGGGCCGTCATCCAGAACGGCGGCGATCCGACCACCTAAACCCGCATGAACATGTGCTGCCGTCGTTGGGCTAATCTGACCCGAGGGATTGGCCGATGGCG
Source organism: Ruegeria sp. ABV3_008 (assembly GCF_056161185.1). Classification (NCBI taxonomy): domain Bacteria; kingdom Pseudomonadati; phylum Pseudomonadota; class Alphaproteobacteria; order Rhodobacterales; family Roseobacteraceae; genus Ruegeria; species Ruegeria sp. ABV3_008. Next base: position 85,505 of record NZ_JBSWYP010000007.1, read on the forward strand.
CCGCAACCGGCCCGTCAACTGCCGCCAGCAAAGCGCGCGCCGTGGGATGCGCAGGCACGCGAACGGCCAAAGTATCCAACCCTGCAGTAACCAGCGATGACACACCGTGCCCCGGCTTCAGCGGCAGAACCAAGGTCAGCGGACCGGGCCAGAACGCATTCGCCAAACGCTCGGCCTGATCCGACCACTGCACAAACCGCTGCGCCGCCTCGATCGAGGCGACATGGGCGATCAGTGGATTGAAACTGGGACGACCCTTGGCCTCGTAAATCCGGGCCACGGCCTCACCGTCTCTAGCATCACCTCCCAGGCCATAGACCGTCTCGGTCGGGAAGGCGACCAGCAGGCCCTGACGCAAAAGATCTGCAGCACGGGCGATGCCGTTGGGGTCGGCTGTCAGCTCAAGAGTGGTGGGGATCATATCTGGTGACGCCGCGTTTTGGTTGCTTGCAACATGGGGAAGAGTAGGTAATCCCAATACGCAAAGATGCATACCGGCGCTGATCGCAGATTCCAAGTGCGGCCGTGCCGACAGACCGCAAGGGAAGCCATGCCATACCGCGCCCCAGTTTCTGACTATGAATTCCTGTTCCACCATGTGGTGGGTTTGGATCAGATCACGGCCACCGAGAGATTCGCTGACGCAACCCCGGATGTGGTCAGCGCGATCCTTACGGAAGCGGGCAAGATGTGCGAAGAGGTTCTTGCCCCGCTGCAACGCCCCGGTGATCTGGAACCGGCGCGCTTGGAAAACGGCGTTGTTCGCACCTCACCCGGATATTCTGAGGGTTGGAAAGCCATCGCCAAAGGCGGCTGGATCGGGATGAGCGGTAGCCCCGACTATGGCGGCATGGGTCTGCCGATGGCCGTCACTTCGGCGGTCAATGAGATGATGAGTGCGGCCTGCCTGTCGCTGCAGGTGGCCCCCTTGATGTCGCAGGGTCAGATCGAAGCGCTTGAGGCGCATGCCAGTGACGAGCTCAAGGCGCTGTACCTACCCAAGCTGATGTCTGGCGCCTATTCGGGCACGATGAACCTGACCGAGCCGCAGGCCGGGTCAGATGTAGGTGCTTTGACGACACGGGCAGAGCCCAATGGTGACGGCACTTATGCGGTCACCGGGCAGAAAATCTATATCTCCTGGGGCGACAACGATTTCTGCGAGAATATCTGCCATCTGGTTCTGGCCCGTCTGCCCGACGCGGTTCCGGGCACCAAGGGGATTTCGCTGTTTTTGGTTCCGAAATACCTGCCCGACGCGCAGGGCAACCCCGGCGCTGCCAACGACCTGAGCGTCGTGTCGCTGGAACACAAGTTGGGTCTCCATGGCTCTCCGACCTGTGTCATGCAGTATGACGGGGCCACGGGTTGGCTGGTTGGGAAAGAGCATGGCGGTATGGCGGCCATGTTCACCATGATGAACAACGCACGCCTGGGTGTTGGCGGTGAGGGCGTCGGTGTCGCCGAGGGCGCGTATCAGCACGCGCTGGCCTACGCGATGGAACGGAAACAGGGCAAGACGCCCTCGGGCACGATCATCGACCACGCGGATGTGCGCCGGATGCTGGCCGAAATGCGGGCGGATGTATTTGCGGCGCGGGCGATCATGCTGGCGAATGCCGCAGCGATTGATATGGCGCACGCGACCGGAGATGCCGACTGGGCCGCGCGGGCTGCTCTGCTGACCCCGATTGGCAAGGCTTTTGGCACACAGACCGGGATGCGCGTCGCCGAGACCGGTGTACAGGTTCATGGCGGCATGGGCTTCGTCGAAGAAACAGGGGCAACCCAGTACTACCGCGATGTCCGCGTGACCGCGATTTATGAGGGAACCAACGGCATCCAAGCAATGGATTTGGTCGCCCGCAAGATGATGGATGGCGGAGACGCTGCCGCCAGCTTGCTCGATGAGATCGAAGATCACGCCGAAGAGGCCCGCTCCAAGATGCCCGATCTCGCCGGTCCGGTGTGGGAGGCCACGGAATCCCTGCGCGAAGCGACCGAGTGGATGGTGGCGCAGGACAATATGAACGCGCGCTTTGCGGGTGCCGCGGCCTACCTGCGCGCCTTTGCGCGGGTTTTGGGAGGGCACTACCATCTGGCCGCAGCCCTTGCCGATCCGGATGGCCCGCGGGCGCGACTGGCGCGCTACTACATCAATGCCTTGCTGCCCGAATATCTCGGTCTGCTGGCGCAGGCGCAGAACGGGGCGGATGACCTCTTTGCCCTCAGCGCCGAAGATCTGGGCGCGTAATGGACGGAGTGGAGCCATCGGGCATCCGATATCCGTGGCCTGAGCCGCCCGCCCCCGGTGAAGCCATCGAGATTGCCGAGGGCGTGTTGTGGATGCGCTTGCCGCTCCCAATGGCGCTCGACCATGTGAATATTTATGCGCTGGATGACGGTGACAGTTGGACGGTGATTGATACCGGGATGTCCTCGAACAAAACCCGTCGCATCTGGGCTGAGTTGATGTCGGGCCCTCTGGCCGGAAAGCCCATTCGTCGCGCTGTTGTCACCCATCACCACCCCGACCACGTGGGCAATGCCGGCTGGTTTCAGGCCGAACATGGGGTCGAGCTGGTGACAAGCCGCACCGCTTGGCTGTTTTCGCGGATGCTGACGCTGGACGTGCAGGAAAACTGGCCGCAAGAGACGCTGGATTTCTATCAGAGCGCGGGTATGGACCCTGCCTTTCTGGAAAAGCGCAAGGCCGATCGTCCCTTCAACTTTGCCGATACGGTCTATCCAATGCCCCTCGGCTTCACACGGATCAAACAGGGCGACGTAATCCGTATCGGTGGGCGCGAGTGGGGCGTGCATATGGGCAACGGTCACGCGCCCGAACACATAACACTCTGGAGCCGGGATGATCATCTGGTGCTGAGTGGCGATCAGATCCTCGGCTCGATCAGCCCCAATCTGGGCGTCTATGCAACTGAACCCATGGCCGATCCGGTCTCGGACTGGATCGAGGCCTGCGAGCGGCTGCAAAAGCTGGCCCGCCCGGATCATCTGGTTCTGGGTGGCCACAAATTGCCCTTTACCGGTCTGCCGCTGCGCATGCGTCAGCTGATCGAGAACCACCACGGCGCGCTAGAGCGTCTGCTGGAATATCTGGACCAACCCAAAGCCGCAGCCGAGTGTTTTGCCCCGCTCTTCAAGCGTACCATTCGTGAAGGTGAATACGGTCTGGCGCTGGTCGAAGCGGTTGCACATATGAACCATCTTCATCACAGTGGAGCTGTTACCCGGACGCGACGCGCGGACGGGGCGTGGACGTTTCAGCGAAAAGGGTGATGAATGCAGGACAAGATTGAAACCTCGGCTGAGGCCGCCGAAGCGGATGCCCTGCCGCGGTGCTATGAGGTTCATGCAGATTCCGAGGCCGAGTCCGGCACCCAGCCCCTGCCGGGGCAGCTGAAAAAACCTGTTGAAACCAAGAGCGCCGCGCAATGGGCATATGAGCGTCTAATCCTTTATATCCAGAACTTCGAGAAAACACTCGATGGCGATCACGAGGTCGCAATGGGTTTCACCGGAGGTGACGCGGGTGTGATGCGGATTCAGGGGATGGGCTATTTCGACCCAGATATCATCACGTTCTTCGGCTCGGATGGAACAGGCGCGCGCACGCAGCTGGTGCAGCATGTCAGCCAGCTGAACGTGATGCTGCGCGCCTTGCCCAAATCGGTCGAGGACAAGCCCGCGAACCGCATCGGGTTCCGTTTAGCGGCCGATCTCGAAGACAGCTGACTTGCAATTCACGCCTGCACACCCTTGAATGCATGCATCATTCAAGGGTGTTCGCATGTCCATTTTTTCAACCGTTACAAATGCCTATTCCGGCGCCTGGGCAAGACGCAGGGTCTTTGTGCCCATTTATCTGGCGGTGCGGCTGCTGCTAATCGCGCTGGTCGCGCCCGGTGTCGCTCTGGCGGTCAATCTGGCGGTTTCACTGTCCGATCAAACTGCGCTGACGGATCAGGATATCGCGGCCTTCATCCTTTCGCCCGCCGGTTTCATCGCGGCCATCGTGGTGCTGAGCCTTTTTCTATTGGCCGAGGTGTTTGTCTTCGCGGTCATGGCAGCCTCTTTGAGGATGGGAGAGGCCGATCCGTGGCGCGCGGGCAGTGCGGCGATCGGTCTGGTCCTGTCGCGCCTGCCATCGCTATTCGGCTTTGCGGCCCGGTTCATTCTGCGGGTTTTGCTATTGGCGCTGCCGTTTCTGGCGGTTGCCGCGTTGATCGCATGGTGGACGCTGACCGAATACGACATCAACTACTACCTGACCTTCCACCCGCCCGCCTTTATGGTGGCTGTGGCCGTGATCGGCGCGGTGGCTCTGGCCATGGCTTGGGTGCTGATCCGCAAGCTGTCGGGCTGGGCTCTGTCACTTCATTTGGTGCTGTTTGAAAACGTCCACCCGGCGCATGTGTTCAATATCAGCACGTCCCGGATGGAGGGCAAACGCGGGCGCTTGAAACTGGCCTTGGTTGCATGGCTGGCGATGCGCCTTGCGATTGCAGCGGCGATTGCATGGGTGGCCGGGCTTTTGTTTGGACTGGTGCCGTTGCAAGGCAGCAGTAACCTAAAATTGGCGCTGACCTATAGCCTCGCGATTGCAGGGCTGTGGTCTCTGGCCGGGCTGGTGCTGGCCGCCTCTGCGCTGGGTGCATTGGCGGTTCTGCTGGACAAGTTCTTTGAACCTCAGACGGATGAGCCGCCCCATCCCGAGCCGCGCCGCATTCAGGCCTCGCTGTTCACAGCGGTCGGGCTGGCGGCAGCTGCTCTTCTGCTGGGTGGCTGGTTCGGCCACAACCTGCTGGAACGCGTTCAAGCCGAGGATCATGCCGATGTTATCGGCCATCGCGGGGCTGCGGCGCTCCGGCCAGAAAACACCATGGCTTCGGTTATTAAAGCGATCGAAGATGGCGCGGATTGGGTTGAGATCGACGTTCAGGAAACGGCTGATGGCGTTGTTATCGTGGCCCATGACAGTGACTTCATGAAACTGGCAGGGGTCCCGACCAAAATCTGGGACGCTACGATGGAGGATGTGGAATCCATCGACATCGGCAGCTGGTTTGGCCCGGAATATGCCGACCAACGCACCCCAACACTGCGTGAGGTACTGGAGGCGACAAAAGGCAAATCCAAAGTCATTATCGAGCTAAAATATTACGGCCATGATGTCGATCTGGAAAACCGGGTCGCCGCGCTGGTCGAAGAATTCGATATGCAGGACGACATCGCCACTATGTCGCTGAAATATCCGGCCGTGCAAAAGATGAAAGCGCTGCGCCCGGATTGGCGCGCGGGTGTGCTGGCTGCGACGGCGGTGGGCAATCTGGCGGGGCTGGAAGGCGATTTTGTTGCGGTGAACGCGGCAACCGTGTCTCCGGGACTGATCCGCTCGGTCCACGCGGCGGGGAAGGAGATCTATGTCTGGACGGTGAATGACCCGCTGCAGATGTCCGCAATGGCCTCGATGGGGGTGGACGGGCTGATTACGGACCGTCCCGCCATGGCGCGCGAGGTTCTACGCGTCCGCGCCGAAATGGGCCCTGCCGAACGCGTGCTGCTTTGGCTGGCCACAACCTTCGGCATGACCGTCGATACCGAGGCGATGCGCGATGACAGCCCATAAACTGGCGCTGGGCCTGGTCTTGCTGGCCAGCCCGGCCACGTCTCAAGACCTGATGCGCGCGGTCGAGATGCCCTCGCACCGTGCCCTGATCGCACAACGCGGCGATGCCGAGCTGATCCCGTTCGAAACTGACGGATGCTCGGGCGGCTTGTCGGCCAGCTGGCGCTGGGTGGCCGATACGTTCCCTCAGATCGGTGAGTTGTATCAGGAACACCCGCCTTGGGAGTATTGCTGCGTGACCCATGACCGCGCCTATCACAACGCCGGTGGCGCGCAGACGGCCGCTGAAAGCTATGATGCACGCCTTGCTGCCGATCAGGCTTTGCAGGTCTGTGTCGAAACCCATGGCGAGACCCACGCGCAGGCCTATGCGGAACGCTATGACATGACGCCCGAGCAGATACGCTCGGTCCATTCGCTGACCTCGGACGCCCTCTACGGCGCGGTCCGATTCGGTGGCGGCCCCTGTAGCGGACTGCCGTGGCGGTGGGGATTCGGCTATCCAGGGTGTTTTGTGTTGGGTGACAGGGTCCCTGCGCTGGAATGACGTGGTGACAGGCCCGAAATTTTCGATTATCCAGCGATTAAACACGCGAACTGGGAATCTGAGACTCATGGCTGAACACAAGCACGGCGAAATGGACATCACCGTTCAAACCAAAACCTTTGAGGGCTTCATCAAGGCCACCGTCTGGTGCTGCGTCGCCATCGCGATACTGGCCTTCCTGCTGGCGCTTTACGCGTCCTAAATCTTTCGGGGTCGACCGTGTTCAGAATTTTGATCGCCTGCCTGCTGGCGGCAACAGTGGCTGGTTGCGCGAATTCTAAACGCCCTCAGGCAGATCAGGCTGAGATCGTATCGCGGTCCTACCGAGATCCGGGGCCGTCAACCCTGACTCTTTACACGATGATCAACACGCGTTCCGGTTCGGGAGCGCATACCTCGTTGATGATTGGTGCCAGCGAGAGGGTTATTTTTGACCCAGCAGGCTCGTTCCGCGCGGATATCGTTCCGGTGCGGGATGATGTTCTCTATGGCATCACCCCGGCGGTCGAGCGCGCCTATCGCAGCTCTCACGCGCGCGAGACGCATTTTGCCCGTATCCAGACCATTCAGGTGACGCCGCAACAGGCCGAGATCGCGCTGCAATTGGCCAAGCAGACCGGCCCTGTCGCAGGGTCTTTTTGCGCCAATTCGACCGCGCGGCTGTTGCAGCAGGTGCCCGGATTCGAGCAGATCGAAGTGACCTTCTTTCCGATCAAGCTATCGGAACAGTTCGCCGAAATTCCCGGTGTCATCACTGAAGAATATCGCGAGAATGACGATGCCGATCTGCAAAAAGGTCTGGCGGCCAATAATGCCGCTCTGAACCAGCTGGACGCAGCTTCAAGCCAGTAGATATAGCAGACCGTAAAGTGTGGCCGCGCCTGAAAAGATCGCGGCCAGCACGTTTTTGGTGAATACTCCAACAGACAGCGTCACTGCCGCAGCTGCCATTCGGGCCGCATCGGGTTGGCCTTCGGTCGCGGCAGGCCACACGACCAGCGGCGCGATCAGCGCGGGCAGGATCGCCACGGCGGTGTAGCGCAGGTGGCGCAGCAGCCAGGGTGGCATCGGGCGGTCTCCGACAAAGCCGATGAACACAAAGCGCAGGGCAAAGCTGCCGATGGCCAGGCCGATAATGACGGTCCACATGGTGGTGGGGTCGATCTGCGTCATGCGTGCGCCTTTCTACGATCCAAGATCACCTCGGCCTGAGCACCAGCGATCATGCCTGCGGTTCCGGCGATCAGCAGGCCCAAATTGAACGGCACGCTCACGGCCAGCAACGACACGACCAGCGCCACAAGGGCTGCAATGACATGGGGCAGCGTCCGCATCATCGGCCCCAGCATGGCCAGAAAGGTAATCGGCAGGGCGAAATCCAAAGCCCAGCTTTCTGGGATCCGGGTGCCCAAAACTGCGCCCAGATAGGTCGCCAGAATCCAGCACGGCGTGATCGGCGTGACCGAGCCGATGAAATAAGCCATGCGCTGCGGCACGGTCATCTTTGGCTCTTTCTCAAACTGAACGATCGAACAGGCATAAGACTGGTCAACCGTCAGATAGGCGGCGCAGGCCCGCTGCCACATTGGGGCAGCCCCCAGAAACGGCGTCAGTGAGGCTGAATACATCGCCACTCTCAAATTCACCGCAAGGGCCGAGGCCAGTACAATGGCTGTCGGCGCGTTCTCCTGCAGCAATTGCAGGGCGGTGAATTGCGCTGCTCCGGCGAAAACCGTGGCCGAGAATGCGACGACCTGAACGATATCCAGCCCGGCCTCGGCGGCGAAAACCCCGAACAGGGTGCCAAATGGAATCGCGACAAAAATGAAGGGTGTCCCGTCGCGAAACCCTTTCCAGAAGTATGACTTGGATGTGGCGTCTGCCATGGCTAAATCCTATGGTATTCGCAGCAGCAGTAGCGGTCTTGGGAAGGGGTTGCAATTGGTGACAGAACTGGATGTCTCGGACTATATCATCGCCCCCGATCCCGGCGCGGCCCGTTTGACGCGTGCGGTTGAAGGCGTGGACCAGAATGGCGAAGTCAGCCAGATTTCGGTGGTCGAGGAACGCCCGCTGACGATTTTCCTCAATTCCCAGGAAATCGTGACCGCAATGACCATTGGCGACTATCCCGAGTATCTGGCGCTGGGTTTCCTGCGCAATCAGGGGATGTTGCTGGCTGATGATGAAATCACACGGGTCGACTATGATGATGACCTCGAAACCGTGGTTGTGCGGACGGCCCGCGAAACCTCCTATGAGGACAAGCTGAAGAAAAAGACCCGCACCAGTGGCTGTGCCGTGGGCACGGTCTTTGGAGACATGATGGAGGGGTTGGAGGACGTGCGCCTGCCGCAAGTGTCGGTCCGGACCTCGTGGCTCTACGATCTGGCTGCCAAGATCAATCGTACGCCTTCTTTGTACCTTGAGGCCGGTGCGATCCATGGCACGGTTCTCTGCCGTGAAAACCGGCCGCTTGTGTATATGGAGGATGTGGGTCGCCACAACGCCGTCGACAAAATCTCCGGCTGGATGCTGTCCGAGAACGAGACGGCGGAGGACAAGATCCTCTACACCACGGGGCGTTTGACCTCGGAAATGGTGATCAAAACGGCGATGATGGGCATTCCGGTTCTGGCGTCCCGGTCCGGTTTCACCGCCTGGGGTGTGGAGATCGCCCGCGAGGTCGGCCTGACCCTGATCGGTCGCATGCGCGGGCAGCGCTTTGTGTGCCTGTCCGGCGAGGATCGCCTGCTGCGCGACGTGGACCCGGCAAGCGTGGCGGTCGAGGACAAGAAACATCGCAGGAAGAGTGCGGGATGAGTGCGGTCTTGTTCATGATTCCATTTCTTCTCGTGATTCCGATAGGATGGGTTATGATAAGATCGTTTCTGCATTTCGAACGCAGCAAGAAAACCATCGTGGAAGGGCTTGAAGCTCTTGGTCCCGATAAGCTGAATCTCCTCGGCTTGAAAGCGGGGCCATATGTCAGCATTTGGGAGACTCTGCCATTTCTGGGTTCGGACTGGAAAGCAGATGGGCTGCGCCTTCGAGACCAGATGCAAACTTTTCAGCGTGTTGCGATCCGCGGCTTGCCTTTGCCCGAAGAGTTAGACACTTCCGTTCGAAAGGCTGCGAGGTTCTATCGGCGCTGCTTCTGGATAGTGGGGTTGCCGGGTTTGTCGTTGATCTATCTTGCTGGTTCAGCGAAGATCGGTGCGTGGCTCGGAACTGCCACATCTTCGCCATCGATTTTTTGGCTTGTTGCGATGCTAGCCATAATTGGCAGTGGCTATGTTTTGCCGCTCGAAAAATTCCAAAAATGGCCGGAGGTCGAAGACCAAACATGACCAAACCCCTCGGAGTGATCCTCGCAGGTGGCCTTGCGACCCGGATGGGCGGCGGCGACAAAGGGCTTTTGCAGATCGGGGGGCAGAGCTTGTTGTCTCATGTCATCGACCGCCTCGGCCCGCAGGTGGATGGCCTTGCGTTGAACGCCAACGGAGACGCAGCGCGGTTTGCGGAATTGAATCTTCCCGTTCTGCCGGACTCGATAGAGGGGTTTGCAGGCCCTTTGGCCGGGGTTCTGGCCGGGCTGGATTGGGCGGCAGAGAAGGGGGCTGACAGTATCGTCACCGCCGCTGCAGACACGCCGTTCTTCCCGCGTGATTTGGTGGCGCGGCTGACCGAGGCGGCTCAGGGTCAAACGCACCCGCTCGTCCTTGCCACGACGCCCCGCACCGGAGATGAGGCCTTGAAGTCAGGCGGCAAGAAGGTCAACCGGCACCCGACATTCGGCCTCTGGCCCGTGGCGCTGCGTGACGATCTGCGCGCCGCTTTGAACGACGGGCTACGCAAGGTTGTTCTGTGGACCGACAAGCATGACGGGCGTGAGGCGCTTTTCCCCGCAGGCCCGTTTGACCCGTTCTTCAATGTCAACACACCGGACGACCTCGCGCGCGCCGAAAAACTGTTGGAGCAGACATGAGGATTTACGGCGTCACCGGCTGGAAGAACGCTGGCAAAACCGGGTTGATGGAGCGGCTGGTGGCCGAGATCACCGGCCGCGGCTACACCGTCTCGACCGTCAAACACGCGCATCATTCCTTTGACGTCGATCAGCCGGGTCGCGACAGCCATCGCCACAGAATGGCAGGCGCGAGCGAAGTTCTTCTGGCCTCGGGCCAACGCGTTGCCCTGATGCAGGAATTGCGCGGCGCGGAGGAGCCTACACTGGCCTCTCTGCTCGCCCGCCTCTCTCCCGTCGATCTGGTGCTGATCGAGGGCTATAAACGCGAACGCCACCCCAAAGTCGAGGCCTTCCGCGCCGAACCGGGTAATAACCTGATCGCCCCGTCGGATGGCACGATCCGCGCTGTGGCCAGTGATACGCTGCTGGAATTGGACCGGCCTGTGTTCGATCTGAACGACACGGCGGCGATTGCGGATTTCATCCTCTCCGAGGTCGGTTTGTGAGCCTTTTCGACAGCTTTGTGATGGTCGATTGGTCCGGAGGCAACGACACTGGACCGCGCCCTCGCAAAGATGCCATCTGGGCCTGCGTGGTGCGCGACGGCGCAGTGCAGGCGCTGGACTATCTACGCAATCGGGTGGTCGCCGAGGAGTGGCTGTACAGTCTGATCGACACTGAACTGTCTGCAGGTCGCCGCCTGATGCTGGGCTTTGATTTCCCTTTCGGCTATCCCGCAGGCTTTGCCAAGGCAATCACCGGAACACATGATCCGCTTGCCCTGTGGGACTGGTTCGAAGATCGGATTGAGGACTCTCCGAGCTCCAACAACCGCTTTGACCTCGCGGGGGAGATCAATTCGGGCTTTGGCGGTAAAGGCCCGTTCTGGATGAATGGCCTGCGGCGCGACATCGCTGGCCTGCCGCGTACGAAACAGGACTATCACAACCCGTTTCCGGATCGACGAAAAGTCGAGCATTTGGCCAAGGGTACCTTTACCTGCTGGCAAATGGCCGGGGCAGGGGCCGTCGGTGGGCAAGTCATGATGGGCTTGCCCGTGTCGAACCGGCTACGCCGCACCTTCGCGGACAAGATCGCCGTTTGGCCCTTTCAGCCACTGGATAAACCGGTGGCGTTTGTCGAGATCTGGCCCTCGCTCAACCTTGGTGCGGCTCCGCCGGATCGGATCAAGGATGCGTGGCAGGTCGAACAGGTTGCCTTGACTCTGTCGCGGATGACGGATCAGGAATTGGACAGACAATTGAACGTTTCAGCCTCAGAGGAGGGGTGGATCTTGGGTGTAGCGCAGGACAAACCGAACATATCGCCTCCGCCATTGCGAAACGATTGTTTTGCCTTACCCGCCGGGGTGAATTGGACGCCCGTGGATGACGCGCTTGGGTTGCTGCGGGATCGGTTGCGCCCCGTCACAGGGGCCGAGGTGGTGCCGCTTGCGCAGGCAATGGGTCGCGTTCTGGCCGAGGACGTGGTGGCGCAGCGCTCGAACCCGCCGCAGCCCAACACGGCTGTGGACGGTTATGGGTTCGCAGGCCCAGTCGCCGAGGGCGCGCAGGTGATGCCGCTGACCGAAGGGCGTGCAGCGGCGGGTATTCCGTTCGACGGCACGGTTCCCTCAGGCCACGCGTTGCGCATCCTGACCGGCGCGGCTCTGCCAGAAGGCGTGGACACGGTCATCCTGGAAGAGGACGTGACGGTTCAGGACGGTCACATTGCCTTTCACGGCCCGTTGAAACAGGGCGCAAACACGCGCTGCGCGGGTGAGGATGTTTCAGCAGGAGAGGTGGTCCTGACAGCCGGTCGCAAGCTGACACCGGCCGATATGGCGCTTTTGTCAGCGGTCGGTGTTTCCGAGGTGGCCGTGCGCAAACCTCTGCGCGTGGCCGTTCTGTCCACCGGGGATGAACTTGTCGAGCCCGGCGAGACAGCAGGTGTCGGGCAGATATATGACGCGAACAGGCCCATGCTGCTGTCTTTGATCGACCGCATGGGATTTGTGCCGGTCGATCTGGGACGTGTCGCCGACGACCGCGAAATCCTGCGGGCGAGGTTGGATGAGGCCGCAACACAGGCCGATGTGATCCTGACCAGCGGCGGCGCTTCGGCAGGGGATGAGGACCATGTTTCGGCCTTATTGCGCGAGGCGGGGGCGATGCAGGAATGGCGGATTGCCCTCAAACCCGGTCGCCCTCTGGCGTTGGGCATGTGGTCGGGCACACCGGTCTTTGGCCTACCCGGCAACCCGGTGGCCGCCAAGGTCTGTACCTTGATCTTCGCCCGCCCTGCCCTGTGCCAGATGTCGGGGCAGGGGTGGGAGGAACCACAGGGCTTCGAAGTGCCCGCCGGTTTTGAGAAACGCAAGAAACCCGGTCGCCGCGAATATCTGCGCGCGCGTATTCGCGAGGGGCGGGTCGAGGTTTTCCACTCGGAAGGCTCTGGCCGGATCAGCGGGCTAAGCTGGGCCGAGGGGCTGGTTGAGATCGAAGACGGCGCGCGCCACGTCCAGCCGGGCGATCTGGTGCGCTTTATCCCTTACGGCAGTTTTGGGCTGTGACGGTCACGGTTTCCAAAGGCTTTAAAGAGGCTGAAAGACCCCAAGCCGCAGCCCTGTTCTGGCAGGCCTTTGCGGCCAAGTTGCACAAGGTGATGGGACCGGATGGAAAAGGGTTGGCCTTCTTTGGAACGGCCCTCGACCCGGAATTCGCGCTGGTTGCTCGTGATGCTGAAGGCCGGATGCTGGGCCTAGCGGGTTTTAAGACCAACAAAGGCGGCTTGGCGGGAGGCAGTCTGTCGGACCTTGCATGCGTCTATGGCTGGTTCGGGGCGCTCTGGCGCGGCGTGGTTCTGAGCGTGTTAGAGCGCGATCTGCAGCCCGGTGTGTTCCAGATGGACGGCATCTTTGTCGCGGCCGAGGCCCGCGGGCAAGGCATAGGCACAACACTGCTCTCTGCCATCAAGGCCGAGGCTCAGCGCCGTGGTATGGTCGAGGTGCAGTTGGATGTGATCGACACCAATCTACGGGCAAAGGCCCTGTACGAACGCGAAGGGTTCAAACCTGTGGGTGTCGAGAAGACGGGTCCATTTCGGCACCTGTTCGGCTTCAGCCGCGCCACCAAGATGAGCTGGCCTGTACCTGCCGCCTAGTCGAAGGTGCCAGCCACGCGCCCCAACAACATGAAGGCCCGCGCGGTTCTTGTATCACCAAGGGCGGTCAGCTCCGCGTCACTGGCATTGGCTTCGAATTCGACGATCATGTTGTCGAAGCGGCGCAGGAAGTGATGTGCTGCATCCCGGAAAATCGGGTCCTGTTTCATCCGCGCCGCCGTCAACGCCAGCGACGAACGGTCCCGAATCCCCCCCAAAGCCGCGACCGAGCGTCCACGTGCGCCCTGCGCAAACTGACGCCAGACCTCGGGCCGCGCCATATCGGGTCGCAGGTCATCCATATAGATGCCCTCCTGGCTGAGCAGGGTCAGAACATCCTGCGAGGCCTGCACCAGTTTGGAGGCTTTTCGATCCTTCAACGCCATCCGAAGCGCGGTGAAGCCCTCGGTGTCTTTCTCGGTCTCCGGGAAGTTCAGCGCGCGGATGAAGGTATCGGTGGTCAGCGGCGGTGTGATCTCTTCAGCGGTGGTGCCCAGCGCCAGCGAGGTCTGTCCTCCTTGCGCAGGTGGGTCGACCTGCAAGGGTTCACGCCGCTTGCTGGAGAAGGTGGCAAGCGCGTCCTCGGCCTTTTTCGTCACAGCGGCGATTTCGTCCAGCTTCTTGGACACCGTCGGCTCATACGAGCTGGCGGCGCGCTGTTGCTGAACGACATAGGCCTGACGGATCGCATCAATCGCGGTTTGCAACCGTGCGCTTTCCTCGCGCATGACGCGGCTGGCACGCATCGCCGTTGCGGCAACCCAAATCATCGCTACCGGCAAGAAAACCGCCAATAGGGTCACAATGAACCCGCCACCCTGTGTCTGGTCGGGCAGCACAAGGAATACGACCGAGACCACCAGCCAGATGACACTTAGCACCCCGGCCGCAATCTCGATCGAGGTCACAGACGGGCGCTGAGGACGATCATAGATGCCCAGCGAGGTTGGCCGTTCGCTTTCCTGGTCAGGTTGTGGCCCCGACATGACAGACCCTCCGGGTCAGGCGAATTCGATGTTGAGAACTTCGTAAGAGCGGACACCGCCGGGGGTGCGAACCTCGACACTGTCGCCTTCGTCCTTACCAATCAGGGCGCGGGCCATGGGCGATTTGATGTTCAGCAGGCCTTTTTCGATATTGGCCTCGTACTCACCAACGATCTGCCAGGTCTTTTCCTCATCGGTGTCTTCATCGACCAGCGTAACCTTGGCGCCGAACTTGATCGCGCCCGACAGTTTGGCTGGATCAATCACGTCGGCCAGAGACAGGATGCCCTCAAGCTCTTTGATGCGGCCTTCGATGAAACCCTGCTTTTCACGGGCCGAGTGGTATTCGGCGTTTTCCTTCAAATCACCCAGTTCGCGGGCCGAAGCGATGGCTTCGATGATCGCCGGGCGCTCGACGGATTTGAGGTTTTTCAGCTCCGCCTCGAGCGCGGCATTGCCCGCAGGCGTCATTGGAATCTTTTCCATAATCTTGTTGTCCACGCATAAATTGAGCCGCCCCGCCGCGGGTAAAGCGTCGGGGCGAATGATGGGTCGTTCAGTACCTGACCCAAATGGAGCGTGAAATGCAAGAGGCCAAGAGGACGTCACACGTCGATTTGCGACTTAACGCCGTTTCGCTGAGGCGGTTCACGCCTGTGGCGGTGATCCGGGGGTTTGTCTCTGCGCCACCGCTGTGACGGGGTGCAGAGCCACAACATCTCAATCATATTGCACCACCTCGAACTCGATCCCGTTGTCATCGTCGAAATAGAACCTCTTACCCGGCTCATAATCGGCGTGGTTATGCGGTGTGAAACCTGCCGCGCGCACCTTGGCCTCGGTCGCTTCGATATCCTCGACCAGAACGCCCACGTGGTTCAGGCCGCCGACCACGTCATAGCTGCTTTCGTTTGATGGCTCGGGGTGTTCGGGGCGGTAGAGGGCAAGATAGGTGTGTTTTGTGCCGACATGCACCGTATAGCCGCCCGCCATCGCGGCGCCTTCCCAGCGGATATCCCATCCAAACACTTTGTGCATCCACGCGGCCGAGGCTTTGGGATCGCTGACGGTGAAGTTGGTGTGTTCAAGCGTGGCCATCATGGCAGGTCCTTTCCTCTTTCAGGCTTGTCACGACTCAGCGTAATTTCTAAACCTAGCTTTAGGTCAAGGTATTTCTTGCGAGGGTGAAATGGCAGCTTCCGAAGGTCTGGCAATTGGCGCTTTGGCACGGCGTACCGGGTTGGCGGTGTCGGCGATCCGGTACTATGAGGCGCAGGGGTTGATCTCGCCCTGGCGTAACGCAGGCGGGCAGCGGCGGTATCAGCGGGCCGATATCAGGCGGTTGAGCTTTGTGATGATCGCCCAGCAATTCGGCCTGACCCTGCCCGAGATCCGTGAGGTGCTATCGGGACTGCCCGGCAACCGAACCCCTACGCCGCAGGATTGGAAAGACATCAGCGTCACGCTGCGCGCTCATCTGGATCAGCGAATCAATACCCTGACGCGATTGCGCGACAATCTGGACGGCTGCATCGGCTGCGGGTGCCTCAGCCTGCCGAAATGCGCCCTTTACAACCCCGATGACCGCGCCAAATCACATGGTAGCGGTCCCAGATACCTTATGGGCGACTCGCCAAACACGTGAAGTGTCGAATAGCGGCATTGTTACGCCGTGTTTCGATTGACCTGAGTCTTTCTCACCATGTAATCAGCCGAGAAACAAAATTGCGCCGACCGCATGAGAAAAGCGCCAATTCGGAAAGTTAGCTAAGGAGCCCGCGATGGCCGAGATTGAACGCGAAGCGATGGAATACGATGTGGTGATCGTGGGCGCAGGCCCCGCGGGCCTGTCGGCGGCCATCCGTCTGAAACAGCTGGATGCCGACCTGAATGTCGTGGTTCTGGAAAAGGGCTCGGAAGTGGGCGCGCATATCCTGTCGGGCGCGGTGCTTGATCCCTGCGGTTTGGACGCTCTGATCCCGGATTGGAAAGAAAAAGGCGCACCGCTGAACACACCGGTGAACGAAGACAACTTCTACATGCTGGGTGAGGCCGGAAAGCTGCGTATCCCCAACGCGCCCATGCCGCCGCTGATGAACAACCACGGCAACTACATCGTCTCGATGGGCAATGTCTGCCGCTGGATGGCCGAGCAGGCCGAGGAGCTGGGCGTGGAAATCTTCCCCGGCATGGCCTGTTCCGAGCTAGTCTACGGCGAAAATGGCGAAGTCAAAGGCGTGGTCGCTGGTGTCTTTGGTCTGGAGGCAGACGGCTCCTACGGTCCCGGCACCGAACCGGGCATGGAATTGCACGGCAAGTACGTCTTCCTGTCGGAAGGCGTGCGCGGCTCGCTGTCCAAGGAAGTCATCGCCAAATACGATCTGTCTGCTGGCAAAGAGCCGCAGAAATACGGCGTTGGCATGAAAGAGATTTGGGAGATCGACCCGGCCAAGCACAAAGAGGGCTCGGTCACGCACACCATGGGCTGGCCTCTGGGCAGCAACGCAGGTGGTGGCTCGTTCATCTATCACCTGGAAAACAACCAGGTCTATGTCGGTTTCGTGGTTCACCTGAACTACAAGAACCCGCACCTGTATCCCTACATGGAATTCCAGCGCTTCAAGCATCACCCGATGGTGGCCGAGCTGCTGAAAGGCGGCAAGCGCGTGGCTTACGGCGCCCGCGCGATCACCGAGGGTGGCTATCAGTCGATGCCGAAGCTGGTCGCTCCGGGCGTGGCGCTGCTGGGCTGCTCGGCCGGTATGGTCAACGTGCCGCGCATTAAGGGCAACCACAACGCGATGCTGTCGGGCAAAGCCGCAGCCGAGGCCGCCTTTGATGCCATCAAGGCTGACCGTTCCGGTGATGAGCTGACGGCCTATGAAACCGACGTGCGCGAAGGGGCCATTGGTCAGGACCTCAAGAAAGTGCGCAACGTCAAGCCGATGTGGTCGAAATGGGGCCTCATACCCTCGCTGGCGCTGGGTGGTCTGGACATGTGGACCAACACGCTGGGCTTTTCGCTGTTCGGCACGATGGGGCACGGCAAGAACGACGCCGAGTCGACCGAAGAGGCCAGCAAGCACAAGCCGATCGACTATCCCAAGCCCGACGGCACGCTGTCCTTTGACCGTCTGACCAACGTATCCTTCGCGATGACCAACCACGAAGAAAGCCAGCCCTGCCACCTGAAGCTGGGCGACCCATCGATCCCGGTTGCCGTCAACCTGCCCAAATTCGCCGAACCCGCGCAGCGCTATTGCCCGGCTGGCGTCTATGAGATGGTCGAGGATGACGACGGCCCGCGGTTCGTGATCAACTTCCAGAACTGCGTCCATTGCAAGACCTGCGATATCAAGGACCCCAGCCAGAACATCACCTGGACCACTCCGCAGGGTGGCGACGGCCCGAACTATCCAAACATGTAACTGAAAACTCCGGCACTGGCGGCGCGACCCTGCCGCCATCCCGCCCTTGTTCCATGCCACCGGTCCCGCCGGTGGCATTTTTTGTCGTTGGGAAGAAAGTCTGTGTCGCAAACGGTGATGTGTGGGTAGAGTGATCGCTCTACCACCGAGATATGACTGAGACACAGCAGAAAATCGCAGAAAACCTAGACCGGCAGTTTTCAGAGATGGGATTTGCCACCCAAGGTGTAGAAGCCTTGCGAGAGGGCGCTAATGTTTCCCTGCGCACGCTCTACAAGTATTTTCCCAGCCGCGAAGCGATGGTCATCGGCGCGTTGGATCACCGCGATGCCGCCTATTCCGATTGGATCGGCACCGATCAACTCCAGGGGGCGGATCACGTGTTGCACGTTCTGACCCGCCTGGCGGACTGGCTGCGCGAGGTTTCAAACACCGGATGCCTGTTCCGCAATGCGCTGGCGGCCTACCCCGAAAGTGATGCGATCCGCGATGCCGTCACTACGCACAAACAGCATGTCCGCGACATGTTCCGCGCGCGGTTGACCCACGTGGCCCCCGATTGCGATGTCGAGGCTTTGGCCGAGGCTCTGCTCATCCTGCACGAAGGCCTGACCGAAAGCGCACGTTTAATGGGGGCTGAGGTCGCAACCGCGGCCACAATGCGTTGCGCCCGCGCGTTGCTGGCCGATGCCGATATTCACTAGGCCGGGCCTCCGGCGAACGACAAAAGAGACTGATATGAAGATCAAGGAAATCCACATCTACGCCCATGATCTGCCGGTCAAAAACGGCCCCTACACCATGGCCAATGCCGAGGTCTGGGCACTGGACACCACGTTGGTCAAGCTGGTGGCTGAGGAGGGCACGACCGGCTGGGGAGAGACCTGCCCGGTCGGTCCCACCTATGCCGAAGCGCATGCAGAGGGCGCGCGGGCGGCCTTGAAGGCGATGGCAAAAGGTCTGATCGGCGCGGATCTGTGGCCTGTGGCCCTGCACCACCGGATGAACGGGCTGCTCAATGGGCACAACTATGCCAAGGCCGCCATCGACATCGCGGCCCATGACCTGATTGGCAAGAAGCTGGGCGTGAATGTCGCCGACCTGCTGGGCGGCGCGCAGACCGATCGCGTGCCGTCCTACTACGCGACGGGTGTGGGCGCGCCGGACGATATCGCGCGCCTTGCCAAAGAGAAGCTGGCCGAGGGCTACCCTCGCCTGCAAATCAAAGTGGGTGGCCGTCCTGTCGAGATTGATATCGAAACCATCCGCAGAGTCTGGGAGGTTGTCGGCGGAACAGGCATGCGCCTTGCGGTCGATGGCAATCGCGGGTGGACCACGCGCGATGCGCTGCGCGTCAGCCGCGAATGCCCGGATGTGCCCTTCATCATGGAACAGCCCTGCAACACCTATCAGGACCTGGAAAAGATCCGCCCTCAGGTGACCCATGGCATCTACATGGATGAAAACAGCGTCGACCTGAACACCGCGATCTCGGCCGCCGGGACGGGGCTTGTGGATGGGTTTGGCATGAAAGTCACCCGGATCGGCGGCCTTCAGAACATGCGCACATTCCGCGACATCTGCGAGGCGCGCAACTTGCCGCATACCTGCGATGACAGCTGGGGTGGGGACATCATCGCCGCCGCCTGCACGCAGATCGCATCCACCGTGCGTCCGACGCTGATGGAAGGCGCGTGGCTCGCCGCCCCTTACATCGAAGGCAACTACGATCCCGAAAACGGCATCACAATCCAAGGCGGCCACATTCAGCGCCCGACCGGGCCGGGTTTGGGCGTCACCCCCGACGAAACGCTGTTCGGCGCGCCAGTCGCCTCATACTAAGGAGACACCATGATCCCCGAAACCATGCATGCGGTCCAACTGACCGGCCATGGCGGTATCGAGATGCTGCACTACCGCTCGGACGTGCCTGTCCCGCAGCCGGGGCGCGGAGAAGTTCTGATCCAGGCCGCTGCCGCGGGTGTGAACAACACCGACATCAACACGCGGATCGGCTGGTACTCCAAGGCTGTCACCGAAGACACCAATACCGGCGGTGCCTCGGGTTTTGAGACCGTGGACGATGACGACGCCAGTTGGTCGGGTACGCCCTTGACCTTCCCCCGCATTCAGGGCGCGGATGTCTGTGGCTATGTTGCTGCCGTAGGCGATGAGGTCGACCCGGCACGCATTGGCGAGCGTGTGATCGTGCGCAACATGTTGCGGACCTATGTCGACTACCGTCCCTATGAATGCTGGACCATCGGCAGTGAATGCGATGGCGGTTTTGCGCAGTTCTGCATCGCACCTTCTCAGGAAACCCACGCGGTGAATTGCGACTGGGATGATGTGGAACTGGCCGCCATCCCCTGCGCCTATTCCACGGCTGAGGGCATGCTGCACCGCGCCAGCGTCGGGGCCGAGACCGTTCTGGTCACCGGTGCCTCGGGCGGTGTTGGTTCGGCTGCGGTGCAACTGGCGAAACGGCGCGGCGCGTATGTAATCGCTCTGTGCTCGCCCGCGAAGGCCGAGGCCGTTCTAGCTTTGGGTGCAGATCGCGTGCTGGACCGCAACGCCGATCTGGTTGCTGAACTGGGTGAAGGCTCGATCGACGTGGTGGTCGATCTGGTGGCCGGTCCGCAATGGCCCAGCCTGTTGGACGTGCTGCGCCGGGGTGGTCGCTATGCGACCGCCGGGGCCATTGCCGGGCCGATCTGTGAAATCGACGTGCGGACGCTCTACCTGAACGACCTCACCTTGTTTGGCTGCACCTTTCAGGAAGACATCGTGTTTGAAAACCTTGTGAAATACATCGAGGCCGGAGAAATCCGCCCCGTCGTTGCCAAGACCTATCCGCTGAGCGAGATCGCGACGGCGCAGGAAGAGTTTCTGACCAAAACACATACCGGCCAGTTTGTGCTGATCCCGCCGCAGGTGGCCTCATGAAAATCCGCAAGATCGAGCTTTTTGAACTGCACCTGCCCTATGCGGGCGGCTCTTACGAGCTGTCGGGCGGGCGCATTTACACCGGTTTTGACAGTGTCATCGTCTGTATCACCGCCGATGACGGGGCGGAGGGTTGGGGCGAATCCACGCCATTCGGCCCGAACTACATCGCCGCCCATGCACGGGGTGCCCGCGCCGGGGTCGAAGAAATCGCCCCCTATCTGATCGGTCGAGACCCGCGCGATGTGGACCGGATCAATGACGCGATGGATGAGGCGCTGTTGGGCCATAACCACGCGAAATCGGCCCTTGATCTGGCCTGTTGGGACCTGTTCGGCAAATCGGTTGGCCTGCCGGTCTATAAACTGCTGGGCGGAGCGACGGGCAATCGCCTGCCCGCGATCAGTTCGATCTACGCGGGTACGCCCGAGGATATGCGTGTCCGCGTCGCGGAACACCGCGCGATGGGCTATATGGGCCATTCGGTCAAGGTCGGTGCGGTGGATTCCGAAGGCGGCCCGGCGCTGGACGCCGAACGCATCGCGGCCTCATTGGCGGATCGGCAACCGGGCGAATATTTCATCGTTGATGCCAATGGTGGCCTGATCCCGGAAACCGCGCTGCGGATGCTCCGCGCCCTGCCGAGCGGGTTGGATTTCGTGCTGGAGGCCCCCTGTGCCACTTGGCGCGAGACGCTTTCCCTGCGCCAGCGCTGTGACGTGCCGATCATTCTGGACGAGTTGGCGCAAGAGGATGGCGATATCGCCAAGCTGGTGGCGCTGGATGTGGCCGATGGCATCGGGCTGAAGATCTCGAAAGCCGGGGGGCTGACCCATGCCCGCCGTCACCGCGACATCTGCCGTGCCGCAGGGCTGACGATCAGTGTGCAGGACACGGTGGGATCAACCCTGTCTGCCGCGTCGATCTTTCATATGGGTGCGACCGTGCCCGAACGGCTGCTGCGCTGCGTTCTGGACCCGCGCGACATGGTGACGATCCAGACTGGGGCGTTCAACGCTCCAATCGAAAACGGTGGCGTTCTGCCGCCCGATGCGCCGGGCTTCGGCGTGACAATGAACCGGGACCTGCTGGGGCAGGCCGACGCAATCTGGGAAGACTAGACATGTTTAAGGACAAAAATGCCCTTGTCACCGGCGCGGCCGGAGGGATCGGGAAGGCCATCGTCAAACAGCTGCGCGCGCAGGGCGCTCGGGTTGCGGTTGCGGATCGCTCGACCGACGGGATTGAGGCCGAGGCCCATCTGCCCGGCGATCTGCTTGACCCGGCCTATTGCGATCAGCTGGCCGCCGCCGCGCAACAGGCTTTGGGCGGTCTCGATATCGTGATCAACAATGCCGGCGTCATCACCCGCGGCCCGGTGACCGAGACCTCGGACGCCGACTGGGCCCTATCCTTGGGCGTGAATGTCGAGGCTCCGTTTCGGATTTGCCGCGCTGCCATTCCGCTGATGGCCGAGGCGGGCGGTGGAGCCATCGTCAACACGGCGTCCTGCTGGGGCGGCAAGGCGCCGGGGCCAAACCATGCGCTCTATTGCATGACCAAGGCGGCGATCGCCTCGCTGACCGAATGCATGGGGATGGATCACGCGCATCAGGGCATCCGCATCAACGCCGTCTGCCCGAATGAGGTCAACACGCCGATGCTGCGCTCGGGCTTTGCCAAGCGCGGGTTTGATCCTGACGAGGCCGTGACCGAACTTGGTAAGACCGTGCCTCTGGGCCGGATCGCCGAGCCTGAGGATATTGCCGATGTGGTCCTGTTCCTCGCCTCGGACGCGGCGCGCTACATGTGCGGCACGCTGGTTGAGGTCAATGGCGGGAAACCGGTCGCATGAGGCGGTTTGAGGGTAAGGTTGCGCTGGTCACCGGCGGCCGCTCCGGGATCGGGAAAGCCATCGCGGCACGGCTGACAGAGGAGGGCGCGCGCGTCTTTACCGCCCAGCGCGGCGGGGATGATCACTTCGAAGGGATTGCAGCCGATTTCACTGATCCAGCCGCGCCTGCACAGGTGGTGGCGGAGGTCATCGCCCGCGCCGGACAGCTGGACGTTCTGGTCAACAATGCAGGGATGATGCAGGAGGCCCGCGTCGAAGAGATGGCGTTGGATGACTGGCAGAAAAACCTGACCGTCAACCTGACCGCGCCATTTCTGATGATCCAGGCCGCTTTGCCCCATCTGCGCAAGACAAAGGGCAGCATCGTCAATACCGGCTCGATCGAGGGACTGGGCAGCAATCCCGGCCACGCCGCCTATTGCGCGTCCAAGGCCGGTCTGCACGGGCTGACCCGCGCCGTGGCGGTGGATCACGGGGCCGAGGGTATCCGTTGCAACGCCATCGCTCCCGGCTGGATCGACACCGAGTTAAACCTCGACTTTGTCGACTCGATGCCCGACCCGGATGCGTTTCGCCGGGATATCGGCCAGATCCACCCGGTCGCGCGCACCGGCAGGCCCGAAGAAGTGGCCGCACTGGCAGCGTTTCTGGCCGCCGAGGAAAGCGGCTTTATCACGGGGCAGGTCTACACGGTCGATGGCGGGCGGATGGCCAAGCTGAGCCTGCCCTGACCTTAGAACCGGTCCGGGCTGAAGGCCTGAATGTCGATTGAGGGCGCGCGGCCCGCGATCTCATCCTTCACCAGCCGCGCGGTCGTGGCCCCAAGCGTCAGGCCCAACTGTCCATGGCCGGTGGCGAAGGTGACATTCGCCATTCGGCCGCTGCGTCCGATGATGGGCCGGGTGTCCGGAGTGAAAGGACGTCGCCCCATGCGGCGTTCGGCCTTGTCCGTTCCAAGCCCCGGCAACACGCGTTTTGCGCGTTTGACCAGAATATCGGCGCGGTTCCAGTTGGGTTTCGCGTCGGCATCCGCGAACTCGATGGTTCCGGCCACGGCCAGAGCGTCCTCATACGGTGTGATCCCGAACCCGCCCTTGGCGTAGAACACCGTGTGGGCCAGATCGACACCGCTGTCAGGCAGGGCGGTGGAGTAGCCAATCACCCCTTCCAACTGGATGGGCACGCCCAGATCCTGCGCCAAGCCGCGCGAGTGTGTGCCCGCCGCAAGAACGAACTCGTCCGCAGTCAGAACCTGACCGTCTGCAAGGCGCACGCCCTGCACATTGCGCCCGCTGCGTTGGAACACTTCGGCCTTGCCGGTGACGACAGTACCGCCACGGCTGGCAAAGGCCTGATGCAGGGCTTCGACCAGCCGCTTTGGCTCGGTCACGAAGCTCCAGTCATGCAGCAGGGCGGCGTGTTTGAAATCGGGCGCGATGGCCGGATCAATCTCATGCGCTGCGGGGCCGGGGATGTCTTCGATCGAACAGCTCAGCTCTCGGGCCAGATCAAAGGCGGCGGCCATGGTGGCGCGGTCGCTGTCATCGTCGAACAGTTTGACACCGGCTTTTCGACCATCAACTCGGGCCGACCGATATCGGCCAGTTGCGCCTTGAAATCATCGGTGGCGGCAAATGTCAGCCGGGCCAGATCCGCCGCGATGGCCCGCATCCGCGCCCGACGCGCATTTGCGGTGAAGCGCGCGAACCAGGGCAGGACCCGCAGCGCCGAGGATGGGCGCAGCGCCAAGGGGGCCTCGGGGTCCAACAGCCAGCCCGGCACCTTCATCAGCATGCCCGGCTGCGACAGCGGTACGATCTCACCGATGGCGATACAGCCGCATGAGGCCCAGCTGGTCCCTTCACCCACGGGTCCGGGTTCGACAACCGAAGCCGCGTGCCCATCGGCCTGCAATGCCAGCGCGCAGGAGATACCCACGACGCCCCCGCCGACCACAACCACCTTTGCCATTGGTTCGGACCCTTACTGCAAGTCTTGCAACTGCGACAGCAACTCGGTGCTGACGCTGACGCCACCGTCCTGAGAGGCGGCGCGGTTCTTCAGCCGCCCGTCACCGGGGATGCGGGCGGTGCCGTTGCCGTCGATCTCGGCACAGATGCGCGTGACATAGTCGTTGAAGGCGGCATTTCCGAACCGTGTCGGATCCATCGCGATCAGGGTCGCGCCGCCCTTGACGTTCAGCGCGCCATGCGCCTCGCGCTCGGCATTGTCGACCGAGAGGGTGCCGCCGGCCAGCGCCGCGCCCATGACCTCGATCAGGAAGGCAATCGCGGCCCCTTTGTGCTCGCCGAACGGTAACAGGCTGCGGGTTTCCAGAATGGCGTTGGGATCGGCACTGGGCTGGCCATCCGGGGCCAGACCCGCCGGGCGCGGCAGGTCATGCCCTTCGGCGGCGGCCATGCGGATATCCATCAAGGCTACTGTCGAGGACGCCTGATCCCAGACGATCGGCTCCATGCCGTCGCGCGGGCAGGCAAAGGACATCGGGTTGGTGCCAAAGACCGGGCGCACACCGCCCTGAGGCACCACCATCGACAGTGAGTTCACGACGGCCAGGGCCACCAAGCCCGCCTCGGCCAGAGGTTCGGTGTCAAAGCGCAACGCGCCAAGGTGGTGACTATTGGCGCAGGTGAAGGCAGCGATCCCGTTTTCACGGGCCATCGCGATCAGCTCGTCCCGGGCTGCGGCCGCGGCGATCTGGTAGTACCCGTTGTCTGCGTCGCCGCGCAGAACGCCCGGTGCGATACGCTCGAATGTGGGATGGGCAGAGGGGTTGGCGTAGCCCGAGTTAAAGCTCTGCGCGTAGACCGGCAGCATGCGTAAACCGTGGCTGCGCGGGCCGTCACGTTCGGATTTCACGACAATCTCAGCGATCATGTCGCTGCCCGGATCATCCATGCCCGCAGCCACAAGGACGGATTTCGCCAATTCCCTAACCTCTTGGAGTGAGAGCGTTTTCGTCGAGGTATCGGTCATTGGCAAAATCCTGTCCTTGTGTTCGTGAAAGGGACCGCAAGCCCCCTTGTTGTTCTTGTCAGGCGCGTGCGCGGGCGCGGGTGGGATCAACGGCGCAGGTGTCGATGACTTCGGCTTCGCGCATCTCGTTATGGACTAGAACCTGCATTCTGGTGCCCGGTGCCGTCATATCCTGCGGCACCAGCGCCATCGCGATGTCATGGTTGCAATAGTATGAGAAACCGCCCGAGGTGACGCGCCCGATCAACCTACCATCGGAGTAGACGCCTTCGTCAAACATCACCGAGGTATCGCAATAGGGCAGCTTCAACGTGACCAGAGTGTTGTATCCCCCCACATCCTGCTGTTTCAGCAGCGCGGGTTTGCCGATGAAGTCCCGTTCGACCACTTGCCCGCCGATCTTCTCGGTCATAGCGACGAACCGGCCCAGATCGGCCTCAAACGGGGTCAGGTCTTTGCAGATCTCGCGGTTGATAGCGCGATAGGATTTCTCGAGCCGCATGGACTCCAGCGCCTCAAGACCGAAGGGTTTCACGCCCGCTTTCAGCAATAGATCCACGAGGTGACGGTTGTAGCCCGCCGGATGGTGCAGCTCCCATCCCAGCTCACCGGTGTAGGAGACGCGCAGCAGGTGAACGCCCTTGGCATAGCCCACCTCACCCATCTGCGCCGAAAGCCAGGGGAAGGCCTCGTTCGACAGATCATTGTCGGTCAGTTTCGACAGGATCTCGCGCGATTTCGGACCAGCCAGAGCGATCACGCCCAGCTGTTCCGAGATATCCTCCATCACGACCGAGCCGTCTTTGGGCAGCAGACGCTGCATCTGGTCCCAGTTATAGGCCTGCCAATTCGGGGTCGAGATCAGATAGAAATCATCCTGCGCCTTGCGTGCGATGGTGTATTCCGCATCCATCCCACCGTTGTCGTTCAGCATCAGAGACAGGGTCATTCGCCCCACCTTGGGCAGTTTGTTCGCCATCAGACCATCCAGCCATTTGGCCGCGCCCAGCCCGCGCACGGTGAATTTGGTCATCGGAGACATCTCGATGAAGCCTGCCTCTTCCCGCGTGCGGCGCACTTCTTCCTGTACCAGCTCCATATGATTAGTGCGGCGGAAGGAGTGTTCGGGGATCGCCTCCTTGGGTGATTTGGCGAACCAGCGCGGGAATTCATAGCCGTTGAAGCTGGTCCAGACGGCGCCATGTGCAGTCAACAGATCGTATGAGCCCGCGGTTTTCATCGGGCGAGCCTCGGGGAAATCCTCACCTGGGATGTGCGCATCCATATGGGTTCCCCATGTCTCGCGCACCTTGTCCATGGTCCACCGTTTCGAGGCATAGTCCGAGAACCGGCGCGGGTCGAGTTCCGACATGTCCATGCCCGGATCGCCATCCACGATCCACTTGGCCAGACGGTTCCCTACCGTGCCGCCCCACAGGATACCTCCGGGCATCCCTTCGGCCAGCCACAGGTTCTCGTGCCCGGGTGCAGGGCCGGCCAGAGGCAGCTCGTCCGGGGTCATCTGGAACGGGCCGCGGGTGTTAGCCTTGATGCCAACCTCGCCCAGCGTCGGAACCCGTTCGATTGCGCGTTCCCACTGGGTTTCCACGGCATCGAAATCTTCGGGCAGAAGGTCGGCCCCGAAATCAGGCGGCACGCGGTCTTCGGCGAACAGCTTGAGGTCCTTGGTGAATTCATAGGGGCCAAACTGGATGCCGCCCACATCCTCGCGCAGATAGGCGCCATAATCCTCGTCCCGCAGGATCGGGAATTCAGGCAGACCTTGTGCCTTGCGCTCTTTCAGCAAGGGCACGGTCTCTGTCGTCCAATATTGGTGAACGATCGGGATACAGGGCAGGTCCAGACCCACACGGCGCGCGTTTTCACGGGCGTAGTTGCCGGTGGCAAAGATCAGATGCTCGCAAGTGATCTCACCCTGGTTGGTGGTCACTTTCCAGTGGCCGTTCTCGAGCTTTTCGTAAGCGGTGGCTTCGGTGTTCTGATAAACCTTGGCCCCGGCATCGCGCGCCAGCTTGGCCAGCGCCATGGTGATGTCGGCGGGGTTCACGTAGCCGTCTTCAGTGTGCAGGATGCCGCCACGAATATCCGGGCTTTGGTTCAGCAGAGGATGCACCTCGGCAATCTCTTCCGGTGTTAGCAGCTTGCACGGCACCCCGGCGGCTTCGGCGATCGAGATATAGGACTGGAACTCATCCCAGCGCTTTTCGGTATTGGCAACACGCAGCTGACCCACTTTGCGAAGGCCCACCGAGGAGCCCATCTTTTCCTCAACCTCGGTATAGATGCGGATGGTCTCCATGGTCATCTTCGACACGTTGCGCGACCGTACAAAGGTCACAAGCAAACCGGCGGCGTGCCAGGTGGAGCCTGACGTCAGCGTCGTCCGCTCCAACATCACCGCATCCGTGCGGCCATGTTCGGTCAGACCATACAGGATCGAGGCCCCAACGCAGCCGCCCCCGACCACAACTACTTTCGCATGTGACTTCATCGTATGTTTATACCGTGTCTGGTTTGCCAACAGTGTTTGGAAGCACCATTCCGTCAGTCGGCCTTTTGCGCAATCGCAAAAATATTTCACTCTGAATGAGTTGAAATCACCCAAACCGAACATGTGCCTTATGAAACGCGAAGGGTACCCAAATCCTCCGCCAGGGTGAGCCAACCAAAAGCCCTATTGATGAGCTGCCATTGAGTTTTGGACGGCGCTCCTGCTTGATCCGTTCAACAGAGCGGCCAGTTCTTAGGCGAAATCCGGTGCAATGGCGGCGTCGTGAACCTTGAGCCATTGCCTCTTGCGGGCCGAGGCCCTAGCTTAACGTGCAGTCAACGATAGCAAGGCAGGATTTTGGTGGTTTCCCTGGTTCGTCGCGTGGCACTGGCCGCGCTGCTTTCATCCTCGGTCGCAATCCCGGCGTTTTCGGATACCGGGTCCGGGGCCTATTTGGCCGGACGTCAGGCAATCTACGAAAACGACTATGCCGCCGCCGAAAGGTATTATGCGCAGGCGTTGCGGTCTGATCCGCAGAACGCATTGCTGTTGGAAAGCGTCGTCGTCGCGCGGCTGGCGCTGGGCGAAGTTGAGCGCGCACTGCCCATCGCTGAGACGATTGAAGAGAATGGCCTTCCGAGCCAAGCAGCCCGGATTGCCATCGCCGCAAACCTGATCGCAGAGGGCGATTGGGAGACCCTGCTGTCACGTGATCCCGAAACGCAGGGCGTGGGTCCATTAGTCGATGGGTTGATGATTGCCTGGGCCTATCTTGGTCAGGGTGAGATGACCAAGGCTATGGAGCAGTTCGACTCGGTTACAACCCAGGAAGGGTTGCGCGAGTTTGCTCTGTATCACAAAGCGATGGCTTTGGCGTCGATCGGTGATTTCGAAGGGGCTGAGGCGATTTTCGCGGCCGATGACGGGGTCGTGGCCCGGTTCACACGCCGCGCCGCGTTAGCCCGGACCGAGGTTCTGTCGCAGCTTGACCGGAATGAGGACGCTCTGACCTTCCTGGCCGATGTGTTTCAGGCCGGAAGCGATCCGTCGATCGCAGATTACACAAGCCGATTGTCTGATGGCGAAACGCTGCCCTTCACCCATGTAGGAACGGCGCAAGACGGCATGGCCGAGATCTTCTTTTCGGTTGGTGCCGCGTTGAATGACGAGGCCGCGCCGGACTACGTTCTGCTCTATGCTCGCACGGCCAGCTTCCTGCGGCCCGATCACGTCGACGCCCTTCTGATGAGCGCTGAGCTTCTGTCGGAACTCAACCAGCTTGATCTTGCGGTCGAAGCGTATCGCGCGGTTCCCAAGGACAGCACCGATCACCACGTGGCCGAACTGGGCCGGGCTGATGTTCTGGGGCAATCCGGCAAAACCGATGCGGCGGTTGAGGTTCTGCAATCGCTGGCTGCGGAAAAGCCTGATCTTCCCAGTGTCCATGTCGCTTTGGCCGATCTGCAGCGCCGCGAGGAAAACTATGCCGCCGCGGTTGATTCCTACAACACCGCAATTGATCTGGCGGAGAGTGTCTCGACCGCGAATTGGTTCCTGCACTACGCGCGCGGGATTTCTCATGAGCGCCTCAAGCAATGGGATCAGGCCGAAGCCGATTTCCGTCGCGCGCTTGAGCTGAACCCGGATCAGCCGCAGGTTCTGAACTATCTGGGCTATTCGCTTGTCGAACGTCGCGAAAAACTCGATGAGGCGCTGGACATGATCGAACGCGCCGTCGCGGCTCGCCCCGACAGTGGTTATATCGTCGACAGCCTGGGCTGGGTCCTGTTCCGCCTTGGTCGCTATGACGAAGCGGTCGAGCACATGGAGCGTGCGGTTGAGTTGATGCCGGTGGATCCGGTGGTCAACGACCATCTGGGCGATGTCTACTGGGCCGTCGGACGTGCCCGCGAAGCTGAGTTCCAGTGGAAACGGGCCCTGTCCTTCGTTGATCCCGAAGACACCGATGGTGAGGCTGATCCCGAACGCATCCGACGCAAGCTCGAGGTCGGTCTGGATACGGTTCTGTCCGAAGAGGGCGCGGATCCGTTGAAGGTTGCCAATGGCAACTAGCGCCTTTGCGCCCGCCAAGGTCAATCTAACCCTGCATGTCACCGGCCAGCGCGCCGATGGCTATCATCTGTTGGATTCACTAGTGGCTTTTGCCGACATTGGCGATCAGCTGACGTTTGACCCGGGCGTAGGTATTTCGATCTCGGTGAGCGGAGAGCATGCCGACGGGGTTCCGACGGACAGCCGAAATCTGGTCTGGAAAGCGGCCGAGGGCACTGGGTGGACAGGCCAAATCACGTTGAACAAGGTGCTGCCTCATGGTGGAGGCATCGGCGGAGGGTCCTCGGACGCGGCGGCCGTTCTGCGCTACGCGGCGGCGCAAGGGTTTGATATCCCGCCGCATCTTCCGACCGCGTTAGGGGCCGATGTACCGGTCTGCATGGTGGCCGAGGCTGCGCGGATGCGGGGGATTGGCGAGCAGGTGGACCGGGTCGCTTTGCCCCCATTGCCTGTCCTGCTGGTCAATCCTGGGGTTGAGGTTCCGACCGGATCGGTCTTTAGCGCTATGTCGTCGCGGGACAATCCGGGCTTGCCGGATCAAATCCCCTCATTCGCGGGCGTGGAAGACTGCGTCGCGTGGCTCTCGAACCAGAGAAACGACCTTGAACAGCCCGCCATAAGCCAGGCCCCGCAAATCGGGCGTGTGTTGGAGGAATTGGCGGACACAAGGGATGTGCTGCTGGCCCGAATGTCGGGGTCAGGGTCGACCTGTTTTGCGCTCTACCCGTCGATGAAGACCGCGCATTTCGCAGCCTATGAGATCGGCGCGGCCCAGCCAAATTGGTGGTGCCGCGCAACGATGCTCAGTTAAGGCGCGAGACCACGTAGTCGGCCAGATCGCGCAGCAGAGTGCGGATTTCGTGATCAGGCAAAACCTCGAGCGAGGCTTTGGCCTTGTTCGCCCATCCCAGCGCGTCCTGACGGGTCGCCTCGAGCGTCTGGTATTTGTTCATAAGCCCAAGCGCATATTCCAGATCGCCATCCTGCTGGCGGCCTTTTTCGATCGTGCGCTCCCAGAAGATACGCTCATCCGCTGTGGCCTGCGCAACGGCTTTGATCACCGGCAGGGTCAGTTTGCGTTCGCGGAAATCGTCGCCCACATTCTTGCCAGTTGCCTTGCTGTCACCCTGATAATCCAGCAGATCGTCGGCGATTTGGAAGGCAATGCCCAAGGCATCTCCATAGTCGAACAGAGCTTTGACCTGCGCATCTGAGGCTTCCGCAATCACGCCGCCAACTTCGGTCGCTGCGGAGAACAGGGCTGCGGTCTTGCCGCGTACGACTTGCAGATAGATGCTCTCATCTGTGTTCAGGTCGGTGGCAGCGGTCATCTGCAGCACCTCGCCTTCGGCAATCGTGGCCGAGGCATTGGCGAGGATGTCCAGAACGCGCAGCGATCCGGTTTCAACCATCAGTTGGAAGCTGCGGGAAAACAGATAGTCGCCCACCAACACGCTGGATTTATTGTCCCACAACAGGTTCGCCGTAGGCCGCCCGCGCCGCTGAGCGCTTTCGTCGACCACATCGTCATGTAACAGGGTCGCGGTGTGAATGAACTCGACAGTCGCGGCCAGACGCACGTGATGCTCGCCCGAATAGCCAAACAGCCGTGCCGCCGCCAATGTCAGCATCGGGCGCAGTCGCTTGCCGCCCGCTTCGACCAGATGCGCGGTTACCTCGGGGATACGGGGCGCGTGCTCGGACGCCATCCGGGTCCGGATCAGCGTATTCACCGCCTCCATTTCGCCGGTCAACATTTCGGCCAGCCGTTCGTGCGGCTTCGAGATTGTGCTGATGCCCATCACACTCCTGATACAAGGCTCGACTTTCGCCTTGCCTTGCCCTTACATCCATCCCCATGAAAGAACTATTGCGCAGCACCGATCCGACAATCCTGGCCTTTGCATCCGCTCTTCTTGAGGGCGAGGATATAGACTGCTTTCAGATGGACGTAAATATGAGCATCCTCGAAGGCGGCATCGGAATTTTCCCACGCCGTCTGATGGTTCGGGCTGACGACCTGACCCGAGCAGAGCGTGTGATGCGCGACAACGAGATCCCGCTGGGGCGATGACCGGGTTCAAGGAGGATGAGCTAAGCCGGAACGATTTCCTCGGCGGGCGGTTGCGCCTGTGGCAACCCGTGTCGGGCTATCGCGCAGGGGTTGACCCTGTTTTGCTGGCGGCCAGCGTGCCCGCAACCTCTGGTCAGTCGGTGCTGGAGCTTGGCTGCGGGGCCGGCGCTGCAATCTTGTGTCTTGCGACACGGGTCCCGGGTTTGGACCTGTGCGGCGTGGAACTGCAAATGGCCTATGCGGATCTGGCCCGCCGCAATGCCGCCGATAACAACAAGGTGTTGGAGGTCGTCTCGGCTGATCTGACCGAGCTGCCCTCCGATCTGAAGCAGCGTCAATTCGACCATGTGATCGCCAACCCGCCCTACTATCGCGCAGGCGCCCATAGCGCAGCCATAGACCGGGGGCGCAGTGTGGCTTTGGGAGAGGAGACACCTCTTGCCGATTGGATTGATGTCGCGGCCAAACGGCTGGCCCCGCGCGGCTATCTTCACATGATCCAAAAGGCGGATCGCCTGCAAGATATGCTTTTGGCCTGTCGGGGACGTCTGGGCTCGGTCGAAGTGCTGCCGCTTTCGGCCCGCGTAGGGCGAGAGGCCGAGCTTGTGATTCTGCGGGCCCGCAAAGGCGGGCGGGCGGCGTTCCGGCTGCATGCGCCTATCATCCTGCATGCAGGTCAATGGCATGAGCGCGACGGTGACAGCTATACGCCGGAACTCTCGGATGTGCTGCGGCAAGGCGCTGCGTTGGGGCCGTTTCACATCAATCGGCAATGACCAGCCGAATTTGTCGGATTTATCACTTTTTCTTCGCGTCTGCGGCGTGACAGGGTGGAAACGATATGCTCAACTTCTTACGTGACATCTAGACACGTAAACAAGGAGGATCGCCATGAGCGTGAGCGCACATCTGACAGAACTGAAGAAGAAGCACGAATCTCTCGGTCTCGAAGTGGAACAAGCTCAACGCGCGCCAGGCATTGATGATCTTCATATCGCCCAGCTAAAGAAACAGAAGCTAAGGCTGAAGGAAGAGATCGAGCGCTTATCGACCTAACCTTTAAGACTGGCGCGCGCCGCAACCACGGCCCCGCCGGTGATCAAGACCGCCGCGATCGCCAATGTCCATGTCGGCATGGCGATCCCGGCAAAAACCAGAACCACGGTAGACAGCAAAGGCGCCGCGTAAGAGCTGGTGCCCAGCATCTGAATATCGCCCTGCTTGACCCCGATATCCCAGACATAGAACGCCAGACCGACCGGCCCCAGACCAAGGGCCAGTGTCGATAACCAACTGAGCGTGGTGTCCGGCCAGACAGGTGCCTCAAGCGCGAAATGCAGGCCCCATGAGGCGATCGCCGTGAACACGCAGAAAACAGCGACCGAGCTTGTGGGCGTTTCACCCAGTCTCCGCGATAACACGGAGTAGCCTGACCATGTCAGAGCGCACAGGAACGCTAGCGCGTATCCCGGTAGGTGGTCGGCTTGAAACCCGGCGCTGCCGCCTCCAGTGATGATCAGCGCAGCCCCGGCAAAGCCCAAACAGGCCCCGATCAGGTGGCCCGCGCGCAGATTCTCTCCTGGCAACAGGCCCGAGAACAGGACGATAAGCAGCGGCCAGAGATAGGCAATCAGCCCCGCCTCGGCCGCCGGGGCCAACCGAAGGGCCGAAAAATACAGCGCGTGGTAGCCGAACAGTCCAACCGTCCCAAAGGCGTAGACCTTCCAACTGATGCGGCGCAGCTGGGACAATCCGCCCGATCGCCACGTCCAGACAAGCCCCAAAGTACCGCCGATACTGAAGCAGATCGCATTCAGTAGAAGCGGCGGTGTTGGGGCTGACCCGACCGTGAACAGGGCCAACAGCGCCCAAAGCAAAACCGCAATGAAGCCGATAGCGGTAGCGCGTTGTCTGGTCATGTGGATGAGACGTCTTCTACAGGAACGATGGTGAATTCATCCGAGATATGAGCGGTTTTTTCAATCTCCGCAACAAACCAATCGCGAAATGCTGCGACTTGAGGCCGGTTCTCCGCGCCGGGCAGGCAGAGAAATCGAAAGCGGCCTTTGGTCTCAATGGCGGTTTTGAACGGCGCGACAAGCCGCCCTTCTATCATGTCCTTGATGATCATCGCCCGTCGCCCCAAGGCCACGCCTACTCCGGCAACTGCCGCGTCAATCGCGTGGTCTGCGTTGGAAAAATGCGCCCCGTGGGTCGGCGTAAACTCCACGCCAACAGCGCGGAACCACGTCGGCCAATCTGCCGGAGGTTTCAGAAACGCGATCGAATCGTCATGAATCAGAGGCGCTTCGCGCAGGCTTTCGGGCGTTGTGAACTCGGCGGCCAATTCGGGCGTCATGACAGGAGTTAGCCACTCCTTGCGAACTGGCAGGCAATAGAGGCCATCATCCCCGCCATAGCCGAACCGGATTGCTACGTCCACGTCGTCCCGCTCAAGGTCCATATTGCGCAGGGTGGCTGAGAACCTCAGGTCGATTTCGGGATGGGCGCGGGCAAAATCATAGAGACGCGGAGCCAGCCATTTGGCCGTTAGCGCAGGTCCGGCCGTCACGGTGAGGGTGGTGTTGTCCTGAAGCCTCCGTGTTGCGGCCCAAGCAGCCTTGAGCGACGCAAACCCCTCGGCAGCCCCCGGGGCAAGGGCTTTGCCCGCCTCGGTCAGCTCGACCGCGCGATTCAGGCGGCGAAACAGCGGATGGCCCAAATGGTCCTCAAGCGACTTGATCTGGAAGGACAGCGCCGCGGGCGTGACGTTCAACTCTTCTGCGGCTTTGGCAAAGGACATGTGCCGCGCGGCAGCGTCAAAGGCGCGCAAAGCGGTGAGAGGGGGAAGGCGATCACTCATGTCACTTAAGTAATACTTATCTGAATGCTTGAAAACTCTCGTTTGTGCCTTTTTCAATCAAGGGTCATGTTTAGGGCAAGTCAAGTTCAGCTTTAGCAAAGGGGATCTGCCAT
The DNA here is from genome assembly GCF_056161185.1 of Ruegeria sp. ABV3_008. Classification (NCBI taxonomy): domain Bacteria; kingdom Pseudomonadati; phylum Pseudomonadota; class Alphaproteobacteria; order Rhodobacterales; family Roseobacteraceae; genus Ruegeria; species Ruegeria sp. ABV3_008. The sequence goes on from NZ_JBSWYP010000007.1 coordinate 120,681, forward strand.
GATCGAGATGTCAACAAACCCGTCTGTCCAGATTGCAATTCGTCGTGCCCATGAAGAGCGCAGCAAGCTTGTTCACAAAGTTCTGGGATGGGTGTTTGGTTCCCGCTGACCGCAGCGCGCGCGGACTTACGGGATAAAGAAGGGCCGGTCCAAAAGGACCGGCCCGTTTTCGTTCAGTGCGCTGAAATCAGACGAAGAACTGAGCGCCGTTGGCCGAGATGGTCGACCCATTGATGAACTGAGAATCGTCCGACGCCAGGAAGGCGACGCAGCGCGCGATTTCCTCAGGCTCACCCAAGCGACCGGCCGGAATCTGGCCGATAATCGACTCGCGGACCTTCTCAGGCACAGCCATAACCATTTCGGTTGCGATGTAGCCGGGGCAGATCGCGTTGGCGGTGATACCGGCACGCGCGCCTTCCTGCGCCAGCGATTTCACGATACCCAGATCACCCGCTTTGGTGGCTGCATAGTTTACTTGGGCAAACTGGCCTTTCTGGCCGTTGATCGAGCTGATGACGATAACGCGGCCAAACTTGCGTTCGCGCATGCCGGACCAGACGGGGTGCACGGTGTTGAACACGCCGGTCAGGTTGGTGTCGATGACTTGATGCCACTGTTCAGGCGTCATCTTGTGGAAAGGTGCATCGCGCGTGATGCCCGCATTAGCTACGACGATGTCGATGGGGCCGACTTCGGCCTCGACCTTTTCGATGCCCGCTTTGGATTCGTCATAGTCGGCCACGTTCCACTTGTAGGTGGCGATGCCGGTTTCCTCGGTGAATTTCGCTGCGGCTTCGTCATTCCCCGCATAGGTGGCGGCAACATTGTATCCTTCGGCCTTGAGCGCCTTGGAAATTGCTGCGCCGATGCCGCGAGAACCGCCGGTTACGAGTGCTGTACGTGCCATGGATGACTCCTCCAATTTTGGTCGTCTTGGTAATTCTGTTACTCTGAGAGAGAATGTTGCGCAATATCGTTTCGTGTTCGATCTTGTCTTTCTGTCTGGCGATATTGTCGCAGCGGTTGTGTAAAGCTTGATTGTAACAAAAAAGGGCGTCCAGTGGACGCCCTTTTCTATTTAGATGTCAACGCACTTAGTCGCGCTCCACGCAGAGGGCGACACCCATGCCGCCACCAATGCAGAGGGTGGCCAGACCCTTCTTGGCATCACGGCGCTTCATTTCGAAAAGCAGCGTGTTCAGAACACGGCAACCGGATGCTCCGATCGGGTGGCCAATGGCAATCGCGCCACCGTTCACGTTCACGATCGACGGGTCCCAACCCATGTCCTTGTTCACGGCGCAGGCTTGCGCGGCGAAGGCTTCGTTGGCTTCGACCAGATCCAGATCGTCAACCGACCAACCTGCTTTCTCCAACGCTTTACGCGAGGCATAGATCGGGCCAACACCCATGATCGACGGGTCAAGACCGGCAGTCGCGTAGGATGCGATACGGGCCAGAGGTTCAATCCCGCGCTTTTCGGCGTTCTCAGCCGACATCAGCAGGGTCGCCGCCGCGCCGTCGTTCAGGCCCGAGGCGTTTGCCGCAGTGACCGAGCCGTCTTTGGTGAAGGCCGGGCGCAGTTTGGCCATTGCTTCCATTGTTGCGCCGTGACGGATGTATTCGTCCTTATCCATCACGATGTCGCCCTTGCGGGTTTTGATGGTGAAAGGAACGATCTCATCTGCGAACTTGCCTGCGTTTTGCGCAGCCTCAGCCTTGTTTTGTGAGGCAACGGCGAATTCGTCCTGCATGTCGCGGCTGATCTGCCATTTCTCGGCGACGTTCTCGGCAGTTTGACCCATATGGTAGCCGTTGAACGCATCCCACAGACCGTCACGGATCATGGTGTCGATGTATTTCATGTCGCCCATCTTGTGACCAGCGCGCAGCGCAGCGGCGTGGGGGGACAGGGTCATGTTTTCTTGGCCACCAGCGGCGACGATATCCGCATCGCCCAGTTGGATGTGCTGAGCACCTAGCGCAACAGCGCGCAGGCCCGAGCCACAAACCTGATTGATGCCCCAGGCCGCGCTTTCCTGCGGCAGACCGGCGTTAATATGCGCCTGACGTGCGGGGTTCTGGCCCTGAGCAGCAGTCAGGACCTGACCCATGATGGTTTCGCTGACTTCGCCTTTGTCGACGCCGGCGCGTTCGACGACGGCTTCAAGGACGGCAGCGCCCAGATCATGTGCGGGGGTATTGGCAAACGAGCCGCCAAAGCTGCCCACACCTGTACGTGCGGCGGATGCGATTACTACATTGGTCATATAATTTGTCCTTTACCGTCGTTGTCCAGCGGGAAATGTGACGACGCGGACCGCAGAGGGCTCCCTCTGCCCGTACCAGAGCGCCAATTTCTCCCCCCTCTAGTGCCACCTGCAATAGCGCAATGCTGCACTTGCAGCAACGGACAGCTTGCCTCAGGCGGCAATCAGGCAAGTGTTCGCGCGCCGGTGGGTCAACTAAGTCCCTGTTTTGGAACTTCTTTCTGCCTTCCACGGCGGCGACAACGACGGCGCGCCAAACAAGAAACCCTGCATGCAGTCGACACCGCTTGCGCTTAGAAAAGCTGCGTCTTGCGGATTTTCGACTGATTCGGCTGTGACCAGAATTTCGAACTCACGCGCGACTGCGATCAATGCGCGGACGAGGGCCTGGTTGTCGGGGTCGTTGCTGATGCCACGAATGAATTGACCGTCGATCTTGGCGGCATCAAACAAGAATTCTCGGAAATGCCGAAAGCAGAAATTGCTTGTGCCGAAGTCATCCAAAGCAAAGGCAATGCCGCGCTCTTGCAACCTGTCCATCAGGTCGATCACCAGCTCGGGCACCTGCATCGCCGATTTCTCGGAGATCTCCAAAATCAGTCGTTCTCCCAGATTGCTGTCCCGTTTGAGAAAGCGATCCAGAATGCGGGACCAGTGCGAGTACCCGATCGAACGCGCCGACATGTTGATCGACAGCCGGATCTGAGGGTTCCTGATCAGTGTTTGAAGCCCCATCTCTAGCGCGATGCAATCCAACTCGCGCCCGATGGGCGTGTTTTCCACCTGAGGCATGAATTCCCGTGCAGGGATAACCCGCCCGGTTTCGTCCAACACACGGATCAGACCTTCGTAGAAGGCAACGTTATGAGGCGCCTGTGCCTGCATCACCGGCTGAAAGGCCAGTTTGCATTGTTTGTGCCGAACTGCATCCGAGGCCATCTGCAATACAGATTGATCCCGACCGGAAATTGCTGAGGTCAAAGGGCTGTCTGGCCCGTCCTCGGCATCTGCAATTGTCTTGTCTCGCATGCGCGCTGATCCCGAATGGCTCTTCGGTTGCAGTTTCGCAGGAAACAGATGAATCCTTGGTTAATGCAGATGACGTTTAGCGCGCTGATTGCCACGCATGGCTGAGAGATGCCGCTGCTCCGAACACCGCGCCCATCACGCCAAGGATCATCATGGAGAACCCGATCAGGACAAGCGCTGATGCTGCCGTTGCGATGGCGGCAAACATGGCCAGAAGCACACCTAGCAGTCCGACTGTGGTTGATACGGTTGTCACTCGGGTCATTCCGGCCTCCGGTCACTGGTTACGTCACGCCTGACGCTCCATATGGACCGTTCGGGCCGGATTTCAACCAGAGCGGCGTGGCGCCGCGCCGGGATCAGGCCTGTTTTGCTGCGGAATTAGGCAAGTTTTCGCGAGTCTGCTCGAATCCGGGCGTTCCGAGATCTTCAGGATGGCGGGCCAGATGCTTTGCCTTGATCTGCTCTGAGCTATCCCGGCTTCCATCATGGCTATAGCCGGGCGGGGCAAAACAATAGGCGAGGCGTTGCTTCAGCGTCAGCCCCGGTTGGGTCGCATCGCGCCAGATGCCGACCCATTCGTGAAAGGCTACGCGCAGCGGGTTGAAGGTAGCGATGTTGTGAACCAGCCCGTAGTCTACGCGGTCGTTCTCTTGCTCGGGGACAAAAGTGCCGAACATCTTGTCCCAGATGATGAAAACGCCAGCATAGTTGCAATCCAGATAGCGCGCGTTGCGGCCGTGATGCGCCCGGTGATGGCTGGGGGTGTTCATGACCGCTTCGAACCAACGGGGCATTTTGCCGATGGCTTCTGTGTGAATCCAAAACTGGTAGATCAGGTTCAGCCCGCCCACGAACAGCACCATCGCCGGGTGAAAGCCCAGCAGGATCAGCGGCGCGCGCACCACCATCATGAAGGTAAAAGTATAGGTCCATGTCTGCCGTAGCGCGGTGGTCAGGTTGTAGTGCTGCGAGCTGTGATGGTTCACATGGCTGGCCCAGACCCAGCGGATACGGTGGCCAAACCGATGCACCCAGTAGTAACGCAGGTCATCCAGCACAAAGCACAGGATGATGATCGGGATCGACGTGCCCAGATCGAGCGGTGTGATCCGCCACAGCCACATGAAGAACCCATAGGCGATGAACCCCAGAAGGAACCCCGACGCAATATTGCCTGCCCCCATGATCAAAGAGGTCACGGCATCGCGCGTCTCATACCGCCCGCCGCGACCTTTGACGGCGATCCAGACGAACTCGGCCAAAATGGCGGCGATGAAGAACGGGACGGCCCATTGGACGGCATCGGGAAAGGTGATCTGGTCGGTCATGCGGGCTCCATCAGGTTGCGCCAGTGGGGGCGCTCGAGGTCATCCAGATGGATGATGGCTTTGGGGGTGCCGAAATCGTGGAACAGAATCTCGAACCCGTCGCTGCGATCCAGCAGGTCATAGTCCAGCAGGTGTTGCGCCACAGTATCCGCACCAAAGGACCAGAGGAGACCCGGCCCTTTCTCCGTCCGCACCAGCGCGGCGTGGCGATCATGGGCAACTGTGACGTCGATAATTGTGTCTTCCGGGAAATGCCGGACCCATTGATCGCGCGCGGTTTCAGGAGACAGAACGTACCGCTGCGATCTGCCGGTCAGATGCAGCAAAAGAGTGACCCCGGCGATCCCGCCGACCACAAGCACCAACAGAATTTCAAGTGGCATTCCATCCTCCTGCTCACAGAGTGCGGATCGGAGGATGGGCTGTCAAAGGTGGCGTTGCGTCAGCTTAGCTGTTGGCCTCGACGAGAGTCGAAATGATCGCCTTTGCGCTATCCGAGTTCCATTCGGCATCGCCGATCAGGCGGGCGATTTCATTGCCATCCGGGTCGATGATGACGGTGATCGGCAGCCCGATGACACCCATCTCACGCGCCACAGCTTGCGAGGGATCCTGATGGCGGGGCAGGTTAACGATGCCGTTTTCCTCGAAGAACTTCTTGATCCCGGCAGGCGAGTTGCGCCCGGTCGCCAGTGTCAGAACCTCGAACTTGTCTCCCCCGAACTCGTCCTGTAGCTCGGCGATCTGGGGCATTTCCTTGCGGCAGGGCGCGCACCAGGTGGCCCAGAAGTTCAGCAAGACGTATTTGCCTTTATAGTCCGCAAGTGAGGCCGTGCCGCCGTCATCTTCCAGCTGGAAGTCAACCGGCGTCACCGGTTTGGGTTCTTTATGCAGGATCAGCCGTTTCAGGCTGTCTTCACGCAAGGGGCCGAGCGTTTCGGCATCGGTCGCAAAAGCGGCATTTGCACCCAGCGCAAGGGCCATATAAAGGGGGATCAGACGAAATAGGCGCATATCAACTCCGGGTTTTCTTACATGACCGATCAATCCTCGAACCAGATGTGGGGCGGCCGCTTTGCCGCCGGTCCAGACGCGATCATGGAGGCAATCAATGCCTCGATCGGGTTCGATCAGCGGATGGCAGCCCAGGACATCGCAGGCTCGCGCGCCCATGCCGCTATGCTGGCGGCGACAGGCGTTATTAGTGATAGTGACGCGCAGGCCATTCGGGAAGGGCTACTCACAGTCTTGTCAGAAATCCAGAAGGGTGAATTTCAGTTCTCGACCGCGTTGGAAGACATCCACATGAACGTCGAAGCGCGCCTGAAAGAGGTGATCGGTGAACCCGCAGGCCGTCTGCACACGGGTCGGTCGCGTAATGATCAGGTGGCAACCGATTTCAAACTCTGGGTCCGCGATCAACTGGATGCGGCAGAAACCGGCCTTCTGGCCCTGATCCGCGCGCTTTTGGCGCAGGCCGAGGCCGGCGCGGATTGGGTCATGCCAGGCTTCACTCACCTGCAAACGGCGCAGCCGGTGACGTGGGGCCATCATATGATGGCTTATGTCGAGATGTTTGGCCGCGATCTCAGCCGTGTGCGCGATGCGCGCGCCCGGATGAACGAATCCCCCCTTGGTGCCGCCGCGCTGGCCGGGACATCCTTCCCCATCGACCGCCGCATGACGGCTGAGGCGCTGGGCTTTGACCGCCCTGCTGCGAACTCGCTGGATGCGGTCAGCGACCGCGACTTCGCGCTGGAGTTCCTGTCCACTGCCTCGATCTGCGCCGTTCACCTGTCGCGCTTTGCCGAAGAGCTGGTGATCTGGTCCTCGGCCCAATTCCGGTTTGTGACGCTCTCGGATCGGTTCTCGACCGGGTCCTCGATCATGCCGCAGAAGAAAAACCCCGACGCAGCAGAGCTGATCCGCGCCAAAGTCGGCCGCATCTACGGCGCAAACACCGCGCTGATGATGGTGATGAAAGGCTTGCCGCTGGCCTATTCCAAGGACATGCAGGAAGATAAAGAGCAGGTTTTTGATGCCGCCGACAACTGGATGCTGGCACTGGCGGCGATGGAGGGCATGGTCATGGATATGACTGCAAACCGCGACAGCCTTGCCGCAGCGGCGGGGTCGGGATTCTCGACCGCAACCGATCTGGCCGACTGGCTGGTGCGTGTTCTGGGCCTGCCGTTCCGTGATGCCCACCATGTCACAGGTTCGCTGGTGGCGATGGCTGAAAACAAGGGCTGCGACCTGCCTGATCTGACCCTGGAAGACATGCAGTCGGTCCATGCGGATATCACCGATGACGTCTATTCTGTTCTTACTGTCCAAAACTCTGTAAACTCGCGTCAGTCCTATGGTGGCACCGCCCCCGATCAGGTGCGGGTGCAGGTTGAGCGATGGAAGGCGCTGGTGTGATGACAGTTCTACGCATAGCGGTGATTGTGGCGGCTGGGTTCGCGCTGTCCGGATGTGGCGCGGATGGTGAGCCGGTGCAGCCAACGGCAAGCGTGGGTGTTGGCGTCGGCTCGAGCGGAACGCATGTGGGCGGAGGCATCGGCTTCCGCCGCGGGGGTTTTGGACTCTACCTGGGCGTTTAATCGCTGATCTCGTTGTAATTCCGGGTGAAACACCCAAATAGGGTCTGGCACGCCCAGGCGCGGACCTTCTTTCCAGCACTCTGAGACTGACCTCATGCGAATTTTCGGATTTCTTCTGGCGCTCGTCGCGCTTGCGGCTTGCGAGCCGACCTCCAGCCAACGGCCTGCACCGCAAAAAGAGCCTAGTTCAACCGGAGTCTCAGTGTCCGGCTATGCGCGTGTCGGCGTGTCGAACGATTTCTGAACGCCCTGCGGCGTATCGTTTCAGTGCGAATCCATTGATCCATAGGGCGGTTTTGGTCTAATCGCGCTTCTATGGATCACTTTCTCTACCGCGACGGCGCGCTTTTCGCCGAGGATGTCCCGATCTCCGAAATCGCAGCCGCGGTCGGAACCCCGTTCTATGTCTATTCGACTGCGACCCTGTTGCGGCATTTCAAGCTGTTCGATGACGCGCTTGAAGGCACTGATCACCTTGTCTGCTATGCGATGAAGGCCGCCAGCAATCAGGCGATCCTGAAGACGCTGGCGCAAGCGGGCGCCGGGATGGATGTGGTCTCGGGCGGGGAATACCTGCGGGCCAAGGCCGCCGGAGTGCCGGGTGACAAGATCGTTTTTTCAGGTGTTGGCAAGACGGTGGATGAGATTCGTACAGCGCTGACCGGTGGCATCCGGCAGTTCAACGTCGAATCCGAGCCTGAGATGGAAGTGATCAACGCGGTGGCAACAGAGCTGGGCGTTGTTGCGCCGATCACCGTTCGGGTGAACCCGGATGTGGACGCCAAGACCCATGCCAAAATCGCAACCGGCAAGTCCGAGAACAAGTTCGGCATCCCGATCTCGCGCGCGTCCGAGGTCTATGCCCACGCGGCATCTCTGCCTGGGCTGGAGGTCATCGGCGTCGACGTCCATATCGGCTCGCAACTGACCGAGCTGGAGCCGTTTGAGCTGGCCTATACCAAGGTCGCCGAACTAACCGAACAATTGCGTGCAGAGGGCCACAATATCCGCCGCCTCGACTTGGGCGGTGGGCTTGGCATTCCCTACACCCGCTCGAACGACGCGCCGCCTCTGCCGTTGGAATATGGTGCGCTGATCAAGAAGACTTTGGGCCATCTGGGCTGTGAGATTGAAATCGAACCCGGTCGCCTGATTGCGGGTAATGCCGGTTTGATGGTTAGCAAGGTGATCTATGTGAAATCCGGCGAAGGCCGTGATTTCCTCATCCTTGACGGCGCGATGAACGATCTGATCCGCCCGGCCATGTATGAGGCTCATCACGATATCGTTGCGGTACAGGAACCCGCAGCGGGGGTAGAACAACAGCCCTATGACATCGTGGGCCCGGTCTGCGAGTCCGGTGATACTTTTGCCAAACAGCGCAACATGCCGCCGCTTGCACCGGGTGATCTGATCGCCTTCCGCAGCGCCGGGGCTTATGGCGCAGTGATGGCCAGCGAATACAACACGCGCCCCCTGATCCCCGAGGTTTTGGTGAATGGGGATCAATTTGCCGTAATTCGTGAACGCCCAAGCTTTGACGAAATCATAAACCGCGATACCATACCTGAGTGGCTCTGACGCGGTAGGCGCGCGGGCCAACCTCCGGAGGCCCGCTTTGAGCGTCAAACAAAACCTGCCCATTCCCCGTCTGTCCGTGTGGATGACACATGCCGGATTGCTGGCCGAGCAGGTTTTGCGCGCGTTTTGGCCGTTTTTCTCGGTTCTGATGGCTGTTTTGGCCGCCTTGATGCTGGGTCTGCATGATCTTGTGCGGGTCGAGATCGTGTGGGGCGCAGCTGTCGTCGTAGCTATTGCGCTGCTGGTCAGCGCGATCTGGGGGATTCGGCAATTCCACCTGCCATCACGAGCCGAAGCGCTGGCCCGATTGGATGAGACCCTGCCCGGGCGTCCGATTCAGGCATTGATGGATGATCAGGCGATTGGTGCGGGGGATGCGGATTCGGTTGCCCTCTGGCAGGCGCACAAGGCGCGAATGGCTCAGCGCGCCGCGCAAGCGCGCGTTGCCAAACCCGACCTCAGATTGGCCTCGCGCGATCCTTATGCCCTGCGCTACGCGGCTTTGCTGGCGCTGGTGGTCGCGGGCCTGTTCGGTTCGTTCTGGAGGATTGGCTCGGTGGCCGAGATGGCCCCCGGAACGGCGGTGGCAGGACAAGGGCCGACATGGGAAGGCTGGGTTGAGCCTCCGCGGTATACCGGGTTGCCGACACTTTATCTGGCCGACCAGACCGGTCCCACGCTGTCGATCCCGCAAGGCAGTCGCGTTACTCTGCGTTTCTATGGTGAGGTTGGCGCGCACAGCCTGACAGAAACAAGCTCTCCCCTCGGTGCCGAGGCCGCGACCGAAACAGAGCAGGATTTCACCGTCGCCCGTTCAGGCCAGATGCGCATTGATGGCCCCGCAGGACGGGATTGGATGGTGGACGTCATTCCCGACACCCCGCCGAGCATTGCGGTTGCTGATAAGGCCGAAGCCGAGGCAGGCGGGCAGATGAAGCTACCTTTTGCGGCTTCGGATGACTATGGGATTGTCTCCGGCTCGGCGGTGATCGAGTTGGACATGGCCTCGGTTGATCGTCGCTATGGTCTGACGGCCGACCCGGAACCGCGCGAGGTGATCGAGGTTGAATTGCCAATGCCGATCACCGGAGATCGCGCGGATTTCACCGAAGATTTGATCGAGGATTTCTCGCAGCACCCATGGGCGCATATGCCGGTTCGCATCACGTTGATGGCGCGCGACGCCTCGGATCAGGAAAGCACGTCCGAGCCATATTTGACCGATCTGCCCGCGCGCCGGTTCTTTGATCCTTTGGCGGCCGCGGTGATCGAACAGCGCCGCGATCTGCTTTGGTCGCGGACCAATGCACCGCGTGTGGCTCAGGTGCTGCGCGCGATCTCACACCGGCCCGAGGAACTGTTTCGCTCCGACACCGCCTATCTGCGGCTGCGGGTCACGCTGCGGCGGTTGGAAACCTTCAACGACTACGGTTTGAAGGATAAACAACAGGCCGAGATCGCGCAGGCCCTTTGGGATCTGGCGGTTTTGATCGAAGAGGGCACTCTGGCAGATGCGCTGGAGCGGATGCGCCGGGCACAGGAGCGTCTAACCGAAGCGATGCAAAACGGGGCCAGCGATGAGGAAATCGCCGAGCTGATGCAGGAACTGCGCGAGGCCACGCAGGACTACCTGAACCAGTTGCAGCGTCTTGCGCAGGAAAACGGCGACAGTGATGAGCGCCAGTCCGGTCAGAACGGCGAAAGCATGCAGATGACGCAGGACGATCTTCAGGCCATGATGGATCGCATCCAGGAATTGATGGAACAGGGCCGCATGGCCGAGGCTCAGCAGGCGCTGGAAGAGTTCCAGCAGATGATGGAAAACATGCGCGTCACCCAAGGCCAAGGGCAGGGTGGTCAATCCGAGGGACAACAGGCCATGGAAGGCTTAGCCGAGACCCTGCGCGAACAGCAAGGTTTAAGTGATCAGGCGTTCCGCGATTTACAGGAACAGTTTAACCCCGGCGCTCAGGCCGGAGAAAATCAGGGTAATGAAGGCCGCAATGGCGGTCAGGGCCGTGGTGAAAGCCACGAGGGTCAGGGCGGCCAGGGTCAGGGTTCGGATCAGGCGGGCGAAGGCCAATCGGGTGAGGGGTCTCTGGCGGATCGGCAGCAGGCCCTGCGGCAGGAACTGAACCGACAGCAACAGGGCTTGCCCGGTGCAGGCACCCCCGAAGGCGACGCGGCGCGCGATGCTTTGGGCCGCGCGGAAGGTGCCATGGAAGAGGCCGAAGAGGCGCTGCGCGGCAATGATCTGGCCGAAGCGATCGACCGTCAGTCTGAGGCGATGGAGGCCCTGCGCGAAGGGATGCGATCCTTGGGTGAGGCCATGGCGCAGAACCAGCAGAACCAATCCGGACAAGGCACCGAGGAAGGTGAGGCGCAAGCCAACAGCCGCGACCCGCTGGGCCGCAATCCAGGTGCGGCCGGGTCGATTTCAACCGATGACAACCTGTTGCAGGGCGAAGACGTTTACCGCCGCGCACGTGAGTTGCTGGACGAAATCCGCCGTCGGACCGGCGAAACCGACCGGCCCGAGATCGAGCTGGAATACCTCAAGCGTCTGTTGGAACGGTTCTGAGCCGCTATATCGTTTCGGCTTAAACCTGAGATATAAATACCCTGCCAAGCTTTCAGCGTTATCGGGACATTCGTGTCACTTGATGACTAAGGTAAAACCAGAAACGCTTTATTCCTGCGGCGCGCCTGCCCCGGCCTGCGTCTCAAGCCAGATACGGGCCTGATCAATCAAAGAGACGTAGGAGTCCAGCACGGGATCGGCTTGCGGCACGGCCTCGCTGATCTGTTGCGCATTGCCGTAGATCAGATAGAGGATCACGCCGATGACCAGCATCACGGCAAAGCCGCGCACGAAGCCACGGGATTGTTTGGCCGGGGGCGCGTCATCGCCCTCATCGCTCATCATGCCTGAATTGATGGTCTCAACGTCAGGAAGTTCATCCTTTTGGCCCGCATCCTCGGCGGTCTCGGTCGCAGTTGGGCGCTTGATCTGAAACTCGGGTTCGACGGAATCTTCCAGCGCCAGATCCGGTTGCGTCTCAAGGCTGCTGCCTTCTTGAGAGCGCAGCTCCCTCTCACGCGCAGCCTCCTCCTTAAGAATGCTGGCAACAGCGGGGTCGACATTGCCGGTCTTGCCGGTATCGGGCGGAGTCTCATCAACGACCTCGACTTTTGTGTCGCGTTCAGGTGTCGGCTCCGGCTTAGCGTCCGGCTCGGGGGTGGCTTCAGGCGCGTCGGTAGTGGGTGCTGCGTCTTCCGGGTGCTTGGGCTGAAACCACGTCTGGTCACAGGCGGAGCACTGCACATCGCGCCCCTCTTCGGGGATAACCTCGTCCGGCACTTCGTACTGAGCGCCGCAATTCGGACATGTAAGTCTCATACTGCCTCCCCGGCCTGACGTTCGGCCCGATAGTAGTTTTTTCAGGGATGATATTCCGTTAAGACCCAACAGCAAAGGGCGTTTTCGGTTTCATGGGGCAAGTGTCGCCAATTGGACTCGGTGCAGGCATTGAAACCGCAGGCAAGCTCGGGCAAGAAGATCGGCAAAAGAACTGGGGACACCTGTGATCGAGCTGGAAAATGTCAGCTATACTTATGGCGACGGCGCATTGCTGAGCGATGTCTCAGTCAAATTGCAGCCCGGCTCGTTCCATTTTCTGACCGGACCTTCGGGCGCGGGCAAAACCACTTTGCTGAAGCTGTGCTATGGCGCGTTGTTGCCGACTTCGGGTCGGTTGAGCGTGTTTGACGAAGATATCGCGCGTCTGGATCGGGACCAGATGGCCCTGTTGCGGCGTCGGGTTGGTGTTGTGCATCAGGATTGCCAGTTTCTGGATCATATGACGCTGGCTGAAAACGTTGCCCTACCGTTGATGGTGTCGGGCCGCGCTGAGTCGGAAGAGCAGGACAACCTGACCGAGCTTTTGTCCTGGGTTGGGCTGGGCGCCCGATTAGACGCGCATCCACCTGAACTGTCGGGTGGTGAACGTCAGCGTGCGGCTTTGGCCCGAGCCGTAATTCTGTCGCCAGACGTTGTGCTGGCGGATGAGCCGACCGGCAACGTCGATTGGGAAATGTCGCAGCGGTTGCTGCGGCTGCTGATTGAGCTGAACCGCATGGGCAAGACCGTACTGATCGCTACCCACGATCTGAGCTTGATCCGCGCGGCCAAAAGTCAAGTTCAGGCCCGCGTGCTGCGCATCTCGCAGCGCAAACTGAATCTGGCCGGAGCGGACCTATGAGCAATGGCGACATCCGCAACCTCCTGCGCCGGGATACGCGCGCGGATCGCGTGGTCCCTCCGACCGGATATACTGCGCATCTGACACTGTTTGTTTCGGGCGCAATGGCGTTTCTGGCGGTGTTTGCGCTGGCGCTGTCACTTGCCTCGGGCCGGATTGCAGACCGTTGGGCCTCGGAGCTGGCGGGGGCTGCAACCTTGCGCATCAACGCCCCGGCCGAGCAGATGGCGGCACAGACGGAAACCGCCCTGACCGTTCTTGGCCAGACACCCGGCGTCGCCTCAGCCCGTGCACTGACGGCCGAGGAACAGGCCGCGCTGCTGTCGCCATGGTTTGGGCCTGATTTGCCGATTGAGACACTGCCGATCCCGCAACTGATTGAAATCGTTGAAGGTGAGCCCGGTCTGGATACGGCTGGTCTCCGTCTGCGATTGGGCGCCGAAGTACCCGGAGCGGTTCTGGATGACCACACCCGCTGGCGCGAGCCTCTGGTGGATGCAGCGATGTCCCTGCGGCGGCTGGGCTGGGTCTCGATCCTGCTGATCGGTGGTGCAACTGCGGCTATGATCACGCTGGCGGCCAACGCCTCGCTTGCTGCGAATGCCAGCATCATCGCAGTGCTGCGGCAAGTGGGCGCGCGGGATCGGTTCATCGCCGGCGCATTTGTCCGCCGCTTTACCTACCGCGCCTTCTTTGGCGCGTTTGTCGGGACGATGTTGGGGATGACAGGTGTTTTGCTCTTGCCCGACCCTTCGGACGAGGGCGGATTTCTGACCGGAGTAGGGTTTCAGGGGCTTGGCTGGGTGTTGCCCTTGCTGATCCCCGTTCTGGGCGCTGTGGTTGCCTTCTTCGCCACCTGGACCGCCGCCCGCCGCAAGTTGAAGGAGCTTTCCTGATGTCACAGGGCTTTCAGTGGATCCGTTCCCTGATCTTCATGATTGTGATCTACGTTTGGATGCTGATCCTTGGAATCGTCTATCTGCCATATGCGATCTTCACGAAACAGGGCGCTTTGCGTGCATGCAAAACCTATGCGCGCAGCACGATGTGGTTGGCGCGATGGATGGTCGGCATAAGATGTGAGGTGCGTGGCACGGTACCCACCGGCGAGGTTGTCATCGGGGCCAAGCACCAGTCTTTCCTTGATATCATCATGATCTTCAACGCCATCCCGCATGGTAAATTCATCATGAAGCGAGAGCTTCTCTGGACCCCGGTCATCGGAATGTATGCGCGTCGTTTGGGCTGCATCCCGGTCAATCGCGGCAAGAAGGGTGCGGCAGTGGCCAAGATGGTCAAAGACGTCGCCAAGGAATTCGCCGAACCCGGCCAACTGGTGATTTACCCTCAGGGCACCCGCGTCGCGCCGGGCGTGTCCAAACCATATAAGGTCGGTACGGCGATCCTGTATAGTGGGCTGGGCTTTCCCTGCGTGCCGGTTGCGACCAATGCCGGCGTATTCTGGCCACGCAGCGGTATTTTGCGCAAACCGGGGTTGGCGATTGTCGATTTCCTCGACCCGATTGAACCGGGCGTCGAACGGGACGCGTTTCTGAGCCGTTTGGCAGATGTGATCGAGACACGCTCAGACGCTTTGATGAAAGAAGTGGGGTTTGATCCGGATGGAGTTCATTGAAGACATCCCGAGCCTGGAGGCATTCTATGGCACGCCCGCTGCGCCGTCGTTGCGCAAGGTCGCGCACAGTCTGACGCCGCTTTACCGCCAATGGATCATGGCATCGCGCCTATGTGTCCTCGGCACTGTTGGCCCTGAAGGCGTCGATGGCAGCCCGCGCGGGGACGATGGGCCCGTTGTTTTTGAGCTTGATCCCAACACGCTGGCAATGCCGGATTGGCGGGGGAACAACCGTCTGGATTCGTTGCGCAACATTGTGCGCGATCCAAGGGTTTCGCTGATGTTCATCGTGCCCGGATCCAACACTGTGGTTCGCTTGAACGGGACGGCACGTGTATCTGCGGATGAGGGGCTGAGGGCCAGGTTCGAAAAACAAGGCAAGCAGCCGACCACAGTGATCGTCATCCAGATTGCCGAGATCTACACCCAATGCGCCCGGGCCTTGATGCGGGCTGGCACTTGGACGTCCGGCAATCAAAGTAGCGGATTGCCCACGGTTGGCGAGATTCTTGCAGAAGCCTCATCCGGTGAGGAAGGCGGCGCGCAATACGACTCCGAATGGGGCGCGCGCGCCGCGAAGACGATGTGGTAGGCAGGGCACCTAGATAGCCTCTGCGCCAATTCTGGCGACCTTGGAAATCCAGCGTTCAACGCTACCCGGTTTTGGCTCGCTGGCCCCTGCGAAATAGGTGAACCGCGTTGGCTTAAAGCCGACAAAGCCGAGTATTTGATCGCGGACTTGCCGGATCAATGCTTGACGGTAGATCAGGCGCATGAACCAGCCAGGTGTGTCCGAGGTCAGGATGACGCGTGCGGTGCGGCCGGTCAGCATCGGGGCCGGAAAGCCCAGCTTGGTGGTGTTTCGGGTATCAAACGTTCGCCCTGGGATGAACATGCGATCGATCAGGCCTTTCAGCTTTGCAGGCAGGCCACCCCACCACATAGGCGCGGTCATAACGAGATGGTCGCTCCATTCGAAATCTTGCAACAGCTTCTCAAGCTCGGGCTCAAGAGGTTTGAACTCGTGATAGTTGCCCTGTCCAAAATCGAGATCGAACTGAAGGTCGCTCAGATGGATCAGGCGGACGTCATGACCGTTCTGGCTCGCAGCGTCGCCGTAGGTTTTCGCAAAAGTACGGGACAGGCTGCTTTCGGCGGGGTGCCCGTCGAGGATCAGGATTTTCTTGGTGTGCATGGGATGTCTCCTAAAAATGACCGTGGTCAGTTTATAAGATGTAGAAATGACCACGGTCAATATAAAATTTGACCACGGTCAAAAAATATGCAATCTGGCCTCATGCAGAAGACAGTTCAGAAACGCACATTGAAAACCCGCGCCCGCCTGATGGCGGTGTCGGAAGAGTTGATTCAGAAAAGCGGGTATGAGGGCCTTCGGGTGGAAGAGGTGGTGCAGACGGCTGGTGTCGCCAAGGGCACCTTCTTTGCACATTTTCGCGACAAGGACGCGTTAATGGAAATCCTGATCGCGGACAGATTGAATGCGTGTCTGGATCAGGCCGAGGCGGGGACATCGCCCAAAAACGTAAAACAGCTTATCGCTGCCTTGGAACCGGTCCACAGCTTCATGATGTCCGAACGGTATGTTTTCGATCTGCTGATCCGGTATTCCGGCGCAACCGCCATCGCGGATGTTGGGCCGATCGCCTATTGCTTTGAGCGGTATTTCCGGGTGGTGATGATGTGGCTTGAAGTGGCCGAGACGCGCAAGGATGTGCCGTCCGAACTTTTGGCCGAAGGTGTTCAGGCCTTTGCGATTCAGGCCATGTCACTGAGGTTCTGCGCGTTGCATTCGGCAACAACCTTCACCGACAGGCTTGAAACTTACCTGAATGCCTGGTTGACCCCGACAGGCTGATCGCCGCCGGGGTCAGAGACCTTTAGCTGTGAATTGGGCCGTCACCACAGGCCAGAGCGGCCTCACGCACGGCTTCCGAATAGGTCGGGTGGGCGTGACAGGTCAGCGCCAGATCTTCGGCTGAGGCACCGAATTCCATCGCAACGCAAACCTCGTGGATCAGATCGCCTGCAGCGGGGCCGATGATATGCGCACCCAGAATCCGGTCGGTTTCCTTGTCGGCCAGAATCTTGACGAATCCGTCAGAGGCAAAGTTGGCCTTGGCCCGGCCATTGCCCATGAACATGAACTTGCCGACCTTGTAGGCGCGGCCCTGTTCTTTCAGAGTCGCCTCGGTTTCACCCACATTGGCAACTTCGGGCCAGGTGTAGATCACGCCGGGGATGACGCCGTAGTTCACGTGGCCGTGCTTGCCGGCCACCTGCTCGGCGGCGGCCATGCCTTCGTCTTCGGCCTTGTGGGCCAGCATCGGGCCTTCGGTGACGTCGCCGATCGCGTAGATACCCGGCACGTTGGTCTGCCAGTCCGCGCCGACCTTGATCTGACCGCGCGGCGTCATCTCAACACCCAGCGCATCCAGCCCCAGCCCGTCCGAGTATGGCTTGCGACCGGTGGCGACCAGAACGGTATCGGCTTCGATCACATGCTCGCTGTCATCCTTGAGCAGCTTGTAGGTGACTTTCGCTTTTGTTTTCGACGCTTCGGTCTTTTGTACCGCCGCGCCCATCACAAAGTTGAGGCCCTGTTTCTTGAGGATCCGCTGGAAGGTCTTCTGTACCTCGGGGTCCATGCCCGGGGTGATTTCCTTGAGGAATTCGATCACCGTCACTTCAGCACCCAGACGGCTGTAGACCGACCCCAGTTCCAGACCGATCACACCGGCACCAATCACCACCATCTTTTTCGGGATCTTGCCCAGCGACAGCGCCCCGGTTGAGGTCACGACGACCTTCTCGTCAACCTCAACACCCGGCAGGGCCGACGGCTCGGACCCTGACGCTATGATGATGTTCTTGGTGTCGTGAACCTCATCACCCACTTTGACCTTACCGGCAGCCGGGATCGAGCCCCAACCTTTCAGCCAGTCGATCTTGTTCTTCTTGAACAGGAACTCGATGCCCTTTGTGTTGCCCTCGATCACCTCTTCCTTGTAGGCCTGCATCTGTTTCCAATCGACGGACGGAGATTTGCCCTTCAGGCCCATCTTGGCAAAGTTATGCTCGGCCTCGTGCAGTTGATGAGATGCATGCAACAGCGCCTTCGATGGGATGCAGCCCACGTTCAGGCAGGTGCCGCCCAGCGTCTCACGCCCTTCGACAACGGCGGTTTTCAGACCCAGCTGGGCGCAGCGGATGGCACAGACATAGCCGCCGGGACCGGCTCCGATTACGATAACGTCATAGCTGGACATTGAGGGCACTCCTTGGTGTGTCTTGGCCGCTTCTGGGTGCGGCGTACTAAGCTATAGGGCTAGCAGGTAAAGGTAGATCGTCGCAAGAAACCCAGCCATCCACACGATCGTGCGCAGGAAGGGAACCGGGATCGCGAAGGCGTAGATCGGAACGAAAACCACACGCGCGATCAGAAAAATCTGCGCGGCCAGCAGCGATCCGGAGGTGAAGGCGTCCTTGGCGGACAGGATCAGAACGGCAGGGGCAAACAGGGCCATAGCGACGACCGAATTGGTCAGAGCCCGCTCGACCCGGCCCGCAACACCGGTCAGGGCGGGCATGTCGTCCCGCGCGCCGCCCAATGTCATCAACCCGACCTGCGACATGGCTGTCAGCACATTCAGCAAAACCACTACGACGATCAGAAGGCCGTACAGAGCAAGAATGGAAAGTTCGGAAGACATGACGAGTATCCTTTTTCAACCAGAGTCCGTTTGTCGGTTAGCATTCTCTGACATCAATAGCAGGCGCGCTTCACGTGTATTTGCGGGGCTGTGTGCAGGGCGGCCCCGCACACAGCAGAGTTTTTACGGCAAGACCGGGTCCAGAAGTTTCACCTGAATATGGGCGACCCCACCGCGTTCGAGATGCATGGCCAGTTCTTCCGAGTCGAAGAAAGCGCGGGCTTTTTGTATGTCATCCACTTCGAACATGGCGATGGCGTGATCCTTTTGATCGGGGTCACGCCAGACATGCAGGTCGTGGATACCGGCGGCCTGGCGCATCGCGATGTCTTCGCGAAACACCTTTAGCCAGGCATCAAAGTCGGCCACATCGGCTTGCCACAGAACATGCGTTGCCATGATTACAGATCCATCAGCAGGCGGCGCGGGTCTTCCAGCGCCTCTTTCACGCGGACAAGGAAGGTCACCGCGCCTTTGCCGTCAACGATCCGGTGGTCATAAGACAGTGCCAGATACATCATCGGACGGATCACAACCTGACCGTTGATCGCCATCGGGCGGTCCTGGATTTTGTGCATGCCCAGAATACCCGATTGCGGGGGGTTCAGGATCGGCGAGGACATCAGCGAGCCATAGACGCCACCGTTCGAGATGGTGAAGGTGCCGCCTTGCATTTCGGCCATGCTCAGTTTGCCGTCACGGGCGCGTTTGCCTTTCTCGGCGATGGCCTTTTCGATCGCTGCAAAAGACATCGAGTCCGCATCGCGAATGACCGGAACAACCAGACCTGTGGGCGTACCGGCGGCGACACCCATATGGACGAAGTTCTTGTAGACGATGTCGGTGCCGTCGATCTCGGCATTCACCTCGGGCACTTCTTTCAGCGCGTGGCAGCAGGCCTTGGTGAAGAAGGACATAAAGCCCAGACGCACGCCGTGCTTCTTCTCGAACTGGTCCTTGTACTGGCTGCGCAGGGCCATCACTTCGGTCATGTCCACCTCGTTATAGGTGGTCAGCATGGCAGCGGTATTCTGGCTGTCCTTCAGGCGCTTGGCGATGGTCTGGCGCAGGCGGGTCATCTTGACCCGCTCTTCGCGCGCGGCGTCATCGGCGGCCACAGGCGCGCGTGGCGCAGGGGCCGGAGCCGGAGCGGCAGCAGGCGCGGGTGCAGCAGCCGTTGCCACGGCGCGGGCCACGTCTTCTTTCATGATGCGGCCATCACGTCCGGTGCCCGAGACTTGAGCGGCGGACAGACCGGCCTCGGCCATGGCTTTTTCTGCTGACGGAGCGTTGGCGACATCTTTGCCAGTTGCTGCTGCGGCCGGGGCTGCGGCGGCGGCAGGGGCGGGTGCAGGAGTAGCGCCGGCGCCGGCGCTCGAGATCACGGCCAGTTTGGCCGAGGCATCCACGGTTGTGCCTTCAGGCGCAACGATTTCCGCCAGAACGCCAGCAGCAGGGGCGGGAACCTCGACCGAGACCTTGTCGGTCTCCAGTTCACACAGCATCTCGTCCTGCGCGACCGCGTCACCAACCTGTTTGAACCATGTCGAGACGGTGGCTTCGGTGACCGATTCACCCAGCGTGGGCACCATCACATCAACATTGCCACCCGACGCTGCCGGAGCGGCCGCAGGGGCGGGCGCTGCTGCGGCCGGGACAGGGGCTGCACCTTCGCCTGCAGCGATGGTCGCCAGCAGGGCGTCGACGCCAACGGTTTCACCTTCGGCGGCGACGATCTCGCCCATAACGCCAGCGGCGGGCGCGGGGACTTCGACCGTCACCTTGTCGGTTTCAAGCTCACAGAGCATCTCATCCACGGCCACGGCATCACCGGGTTTCTTGAACCAGGTCGCAACCGTGGCTTCGGTAACAGACTCGCCTAGCGTGGGAACACGAACTTCAATGGTCATCGTTTACTTTCCTTCGAGGCTCAGCGCTTCGTTCACGAGCGCTTCTTGTTGAGCTTTGTGTTGGCTGGCCAGACCCGTCGCAGGCGAGGCCGAGGTTGCGCGGCCGACATAGAGCGGCCGTGTATGTTTGGCGCCGATACGGGTCAGCACCCATTCGATATTTGGCTCGATGAAGGTCCAGGCACCTTGGTTTTTAGGCTCTTCCTGGCACCAGACGATCTCAGCCCCTTTGAAACGCTCAAGCTCGTTGATCAACGAGTGCGCCGGGAACGGGTAATACTGTTCGATCCGCATCAGGTAGACGTCGTCGATACCACGGGCGTCGCGTTCCTCCAGTAGGTCGTAGTAGACCTTGCCGGAACACAGAACCACGCGCTTGATCTTGTCGTCCGCGGCCAGCTTGGTGTCCGAGTTGCCCTGTTGCGCATCGTCCCACAGCACCCGGTGGAAGCTGGAGCCAGTGGTAAAATCCTCGGCCGTGCTGACAGCCAGCTTGTGGCGCAGCAGCGATTTCGGGGTCACCAGGATCAGCGGTTTACGGAAGGTACGGTGCAGCTGGCGGCGCAGGATGTGGAAATAGTTCGCCGGTGTCGTGCAGTTCGCCACGATCCAGTTGTCCTGACCACACATCTGCAGGAACCGCTCCAAACGCGCCGAGCTGTGTTCGGGGCCTTGCCCTTCGAACCCGTGGGGCAGCAGCGTCACCAGACCCGACATGCGCAACCATTTGCTTTCGCCCGAGCTGATGAACTGGTCGAACATGATCTGCGCCCCGTTGGCGAAGTCACCAAACTGCGCTTCCCACAGGACAAGGGCGTTCGGTTCGGCCAGCGAATAGCCGTACTCAAAGCCCAGAACCGCATATTCAGACAGCATCGAGTCGATCACTTCGTAGTGCGACTGACCCTCGCGGATGTTGTTCAGCGGATAAAACCGCTCTTCCGTTTCCTGATGGACAAAGCCCGAGTGACGTTGACTGAACGTCCCGCGCGTCGCGTCCTGACCGGACAGTCGAACCGGAAAGCCCTCGGTCAGCAACGAGCCAAAGGCCAGCGCTTCACCTGTGGCCCAGTCAAAGCCCTTGCCACTGTCGAACATCTGTTTTTTGTGGTCCAGCAGACGCGCAACGGTTTTGTGTACCGCAATATCCGCAGGGGCGTGGGTCAGCGCGTTGCCGATCTCGGCCAGAGTCGCCGGGGCGATGGCGGTTTCGCCGCGCACATAGTCCTCTTTGTTCTTGTCCAGATGCGACCAGCGCCCATCCAGCCAGTCGGCCTTGTTGGGTTTGTAGTCTTTGCCGGCCTCGAACTCATCATTCAGATGGGCCTGGAAGGCGGCTTTCATATCCTCGATCTCACCTTCGGGGATAAGCCCATCTTTGACCAGACGTTCGGTGTAGAGCGACAGAGTGGTCTTATGCGTCTTGATCTTCTTGTACATGATCGGGTTGGTGAACATGGGCTCATCGCCCTCGTTGTGACCAAACCTGCGGTAGCAGAAGATGTCGATGACCACGTCCTTGTGGAACTTCTGACGGAACTCGGTCGCGACCTTGGCGGCGTGAACAACCGCCTCGGGGTCGTCGCCGTTGACGTGGAAGATCGGCGCTTCGACCATCAGCGCGATATCCGTGGGATACGGGCTGGAGCGCGAGAAGTGCGGCGCCGTTGTAAAGCCGATCTGGTTGTTCACGACGATATGCATGGTGCCGCCTGTCTTGTGGCCCTTGAGGCCGGACAGACCAAACCCTTCGGCGACCACACCCTGACCAGCAAAGGCCGCGTCACCGTGCAGCAGGATGCCCATAACCTTGGTGCGGTCGGTGTCGTTCAACTGATCCTGTTTGGCGCGGACCTTCCCAAGAACCACCGGGTTCACCGCTTCTAGGTGCGAGGGGTTGGCAGTAAGCGACAGGTGGACGCTGTTGCCGTCAAACTCACGGTCGCTGGAGGCACCGAGATGATATTTCACGTCGCCAGAGCCATCCACATCTTCAGGCTTAAAGCTTCCGCCCTGGAACTCATTGAAAATCGCGCGGTAGGGCTTGCCCATAACGTTGGCTAGAATATTCAGGCGGCCTCTGTGCGGCATGCCGATGACAATGTCGCTGACGCCCAGAGCACCACCGCGTTTGATAATCTGCTCCATCGCCGGGATCAGGCTTTCACCACCATCCAGACCGAACCGTTTGGTCCCCATGTATTTGACATGCAGGAATTTCTCGAAACCCTCGGCCTCGACCATCTTGTTCAGGATCGCCTTACGGCCTTCCTTGGTAAAGGCGATTTCCTTGCCGTAGCCTTCGATCCGCTCCTTCAGCCAGGCGGCTTGTTCCGGGTCTGAGATATGCATGTATTGCAGCGCGAAGGTGCCGCAGTAGGTCCGCTTCACGATCTCGACGATCTGCCGCATCGACGCCATCTGCAGGCCCAGAACATTGTCGATAAAGATCGGCCGGTCCATGTCGGCCTCGGTAAAGCCATAGGTCTTCGGATCGAGTTCCGGGTGTGTGCTGGCCGCGCGCATGCCCAGCGGATCCAGATCTGCGGCCAGATGGCCCCGGATCCGGTAGGCCCGGATCAGCATCAGCGCTCGCAAGCTGTCCAGCACGGCGCGCTTGATCTGGTCATCGCTGACCTCTACGCCCTTGTCTGCGGCCTTTTCCTCGATCTTCTTGCCCGCCGCCTTGGCATCGATCTCGGCCCACTCACCGGTCAGCGCCCCGGTCAGATCATCCGCAGGCATCGGCGGCCAGTCGGTCCGCGCCCAGGACGGCCCCTCGGCCTCGCGTTGAACGTCCGGAGAAGCGTCACCCATCGCCTTGAAGAACTCGGCCCAGGCGGCATCCACTGCCCCAGGGTTCTTCGTGTATTGGGCATAGAGCTGCTCCAGATACTCGGCATTGTGGCCTTGCATAAAGCTTGAGGCATGGAACGCGGAATTGGGCGTATGTTCGGTCATTGGGCTACCTCATATGGGTTGGGACCGTATTGGTTGGTGCCTGGTTGAGACGGACGGGTCAGCCACCACAGAACCAGGAGGGGCGACACAAACAAAACAAGTAGTGTCGGAATGACGACCAGCAGGGTGGCACGTGTGAACAGAATGTCCAGATTGCCGCCATGCTGGAAACTCGAGGCAAGGCCGATACCGAAGATCAGAACCGCGAAGGCCCCGAGGATCAGCAGAATCGGCAACAGAGCGTAAAGCCCACTGCGCCCGGTATCATGCATCCGCCGCCACGCGACGGCCAGATGCGGGAAGAACACAATCAGGCTGACGATGCTTTGCACTGGTTGACGGGATGTGGCGGTGACGGATTTCACGCCATCCCCCTCGGTCACCGAGACCTGAGTGAAGA
This sequence comes from Ruegeria sp. ABV3_008, assembly GCF_056161185.1. Classification (NCBI taxonomy): domain Bacteria; kingdom Pseudomonadati; phylum Pseudomonadota; class Alphaproteobacteria; order Rhodobacterales; family Roseobacteraceae; genus Ruegeria; species Ruegeria sp. ABV3_008. The sequence goes on from NZ_JBSWYP010000007.1 coordinate 144,401, forward strand.
ACTGCGCATCAATAATCCCGGCAAGAATGCTCCAGATTACGATGAACAGGAAAAAGAACCAATATTCGGGCCGTGAGGCACGACCCGAAAAGGTGAAGAATTTGGAAAAACAAGTGCGGATCGCGTCTGAGAAAGTCATGGCAAATCCCTACCCCTCAATTCTCAGTTGCGCAGTCATAGGTGGTTTGGCGACGCCCTATCAACCATAGATAGCTACCCACCTGTACATCGGATTCAAGCTGAGCTGTTCCATCTAATTGTGAACACCAAAACTCCGCTGCCATTCGCATTTCGTCCTTATCGACGCGAAAGCTTACATACGTGAACGCGACTTTGTCGCCTGCCAATATGTCTGTCTCGGCACCATCTAGACTGGGAATAGCCCGAACAATGAATTGATCCATCGGAGTGAATTCATTGTTTTGGGCTGCGAGGGATGTGCCGCTACATGCAAGAAGCAAAGCAAGTCCCGCCCGGCGGTAATGCCGGGTAGGGCCCGACCCTCCCCCCGGGAGGGCGCTTTCAGCACCCACCCAAGGTCGGGCGCTGTCCTGAGCGCCTGTGGAGAGTCGGGCTGCCATCAGCCAATCGCTTCCAGCACTGCCTCACCCAGCGTCGCAGGGCTTTCTGCCACAACGATACCGGCCGAGCGCATGGCTTCGATCTTGTCCTCGGCACCGCCTTTGCCGCCGGCGACGATCGCGCCCGCGTGGCCCATTCGGCGGCCCGGCGGGGCGGTGCGGCCTGCGATGAAACCGGCAACCGGCTTTTTGCGGCCCTTCTTGGCCTCATCCGCCAGGAACTGTGCAGCTTCTTCTTCGGCCGAGCCACCGATCTCACCGATCATGATGATCGAATGGGTCTCGTCATCCGCCAGGAACCATTCCAGCACGTCGATATGCTCGGTGCCTTTGATCGGGTCGCCGCCGATACCAACGCAGGTGGACTGGCCCAGACCTACATCGGTGGTCTGCTTAACGGCCTCATAGGTCAGAGTTCCCGAGCGGGACACAACGCCGACCGAGCCGCGCTTGTGGATGTGGCCGGGCATGATGCCGATCTTGCAGGCGTCAGGTGTGATGACACCGGGGCAGTTCGGGCCGATGAGGCGCGATTTCGAGCCTTCCAGTGCGCGCTTCACCTTCATCATGTCCAGAACCGGAATGCCTTCGGTGATGCAGACGATCACTTCCATCTCGGCGTCAATTGCTTCGAGGATCGAGTCAGCCGCGAAGGGCGGCGGCACGTAGATCACTGAGGCATTGGCTTCGGTCACGTGCTTGGCTTCGTGGACCGAGTTGAACACGGGCAGGCCCAGATGCTCCATGCCGCCTTTGCCAGGGGTCACGCCGCCGACCATCTTGGTGCCATAAGCAATGGCCTGTTCAGAGTGGAATGTGCCCTGCGAGCCAGTAAAGCCCTGACAGATCACTTTGGTATTTTCGTCGATGAGGACTGCCATTTGGCGTTCTCCTATTTTAGGCGGGCCAAGGCCTGCCAGAATTCTTCAGAAAAGTGGGGCGAAACCCACTCCACGGAATTGGGCTTAGCCTTTCACGGCTTTCACGATCTTCTCGGCGCCGTCTTTAAGGTTGTCCGCCGCGATCACGTCCAGGCCAGAGGAATTGATGATCTCTTTGCCCTTTTCGACATTCGTGCCTTCCAGACGTACGACCAGTGGAACCTGCAGGCCGACCTCTTTCACCGCGGCAACAACGCCCTCTGCGATGACGTCACAGCGCATGATGCCGCCGAAGATGTTGACCAGAATGCCTTTGACGTTCGGGTCCGAGGTGATGATCTTGAACGCCTCGGTCACTTTCTCCTTGGTGGCACCGCCGCCCACGTCGAGGAAGTTGGCAGGCTCGGCCCCGTATAGCTTGATGATGTCCATCGTGGCCATCGCCAGACCGGCACCGTTGACCATGCAGCCGATCTCACCATCCAGTGCGATGTAGTTCAGATCGTATTTGGAGGCTTCCAGTTCCTTGGGGTCCTCCTCGGTCTCGTCGCGCAGCTCGGCGATGTCGGGGTGGCGGTAAACCGCGTTGCCGTCAAAGCCCAGCTTGGCGTCTAGTACTTTGAGCTCGCCGCTGTCTGAGACGATCAGCGGGTTAATCTCCAGCATCTCCATGTCCTTCTCGACGAAGGCTTTGTAGAGGATGCCCATCAGGCGCACACATTGCTTGACCTGAGCGCCTTCCAGACCCAGCGAGAACGCGATGCGGCGGCCGTGATAGGCCTGATAACCGGTCACAGGGTCCACCGAGAAGGAGAGGATTTTTTCGGGCGTGGACGCGGCCACTTCTTCGATATCCATGCCACCTTCGGTCGAGCAGACAAAAGAGATGCGGCTGGTCTGGCGATCTACCAGGAGCGCCAGGTACAGTTCACGCTCGATGCCGGAACCGGCTTCGATATAGATGCGGTTGACCTGCTTGCCCGCGGGGCCAGTCTGGTGGGTGACCAGAGTGCGACCCAGCATCTTCTTTGCTTCCTCGGCCGCTTCTTCCACCGACTTGGTCAGACGGACACCGCCTTTTTCACCTGCGTCGGCCTCTTTAAAGCTGCCCTTGCCGCGTCCACCTGCGTGGATCTGCGCCTTAACAACCCAAAGAGGGCCGTCCAGTTCACCGGCTGCGGTTTTGGCTTCCTCGGCGCGCAGAACCGCGCGACCGTCGGAGACTGGAGCGCCATAGCTGCGAAGAAGCGCCTTGGCTTGGTATTCGTGAATGTTCATCGAAATTGTCCCGTCTGACTACGATTAAACCGATATAGAGGTGTCTAGGGCGCAATTATAAAGGCTTTTTTGACCTCGGAGTGGTTTTTAGTGAAGATTTTCCATATTTGTGATCACAGTTTTTTAAGGTGTGATCACAAATATTCAGACTGATTCTTTCTATATTTTGTTCCTTCGCAGCTTTGGCGCAAAATCACTTTCTTGGCCAGTTGGCATTGCCTATAGAGGATGTGCGAATGACGTACCTGATTTTGGAGTGATCAATGCTTGAGGCAGAACGGCTTTGGAGTCTTAGGCGACGTTACCTGCCCGAGGTATTCAGGTTCCAGTATGTTCTGGACAAAACCGGACTTGATGTCGGCTTTTTGACGAGCTTGAATTTTGGTGCATCAATACTGTACGTCGGGCAGGATCTTCCGGTTTGTGAATTGGAAGATGCGGATGGGCTCGCGGTTGGTTATTTGCTTGGTGTAGCTGTTGGTCCGGAAGGTTTAGTCGATCGCAGTGCAGTGCTGCCGTTTTCGGTACGAGACGGCGACGCATGGAGAAAATTCGAGCGATACTTGACCGAGTGTGCAGGCCGGTTCGCCTTTTTCCTGCAGATCGGCGGCGAAGCGCGTCTCTATACGGATCCGGTTGGAATGATTGGCGCGGTTTACGAATGCGACGCGCAGCGCGTCGCAAGTTCACCGCTTCTTGCGATTGACCGGGAGATTATTCCAAACAGTCGATATCAAGCGGACTGTTTGGCCGGGCTTCCCACGCGGTATTCGCTATTTCACACATGTGATGACAAGGTGAAACGGTTGAACCCAAATTTTTACCTGAACCTGAACACATTTGATGTGGAAAGGTTCTGGCCTAGGGATGAGGTGTTTTCGCTTGAAAATTCGAGCCATGCCGAAACCTATGACGAAATCACCGAGCGACTGGCTTTCAACATTGATCAGATCACCGAACGTTACAAATGTGCTATGCCGATTACTGGAGGAAGAGATAGCCGAATTCTGGCAGCAGTTGGTCGCAACAGCTTGCACAAGATCCCTTTTTTTTACACTCATGTAAAAAACTATAATTCCGAAGTAGATGCCCATGTCGGTGCTGCAGTTGCCAAAAGCCTCAACACTCCGCATGTCGTTTTGGGAACGCGTTTTGGCAAGGAAACCAAGCGCTGGGAGCAGAAATTCCTAGCCCAAGCCTATCAAGTTTCGCACGGGTCCGATACGGCCCCTCCAAAAGAGTATGTAACCGGAGCAACCAACGCCATTCCGTCCAATCACCTTATCTTGAGGGGGCATCAAACCGACCTTTTACGTGCTGTCTATGTATTCAAACCCAAGGCCATGTGGCGCGACGCGGCTTGGCAGATTGAGCGAATGTTCATCGTGCCTCGGCGATCATTCAATTCAGATATCTGTGCGCATTTCGAAGGGGATTTTTTTGCTTGGCAAGCGACTCTTCAAGACAATGCCATGGAAAAAGCAGCCGACTTTATGTTTCTGGAAGTCTACTATAATTCGACCGTCGGGGCATCTTTTCCCGCCTTATGGCAACACTTCTATCTTTCACCTTTCAACAGTCGCCGGCTTATAGAATTGTCTTTGCGGTTTGACGAGGCCGAACGCAGAGGCTGCCTGCCCGTTTATGATATTGTGCAAAGGGCCTCGGTTGATTGCGCAAAAGTACCCTTTTTAGGGGAAGGCGGCACACATTTTTTCGAAACGAACCAACCTTCGGACTTTGAGTCGCTTTCTCAGCAGCGCGTCATCAGCACCGAGCAACGACTTGCCGCGCACTATGGTGGGTTGCCCAAAGTCGAAGCAATCGCGGGTGAGGGCAGGTAGCGTCGAATAAATACGGGCAGACCGAAAGGCCCGCCCGCTTTTGTCTCAAGTCCTACTTTTAAGCCAAAGAGCCATCAATGCCCTTGCAAGCCTCAATCAGGCCCTTCACGGCGTTGACCGAGTTTTCAAAGCCTGCTTGTTCGTCTTCGTTCAGCTTGATGTCGACGATACGCTCGATACCACCTGCACCGATGACTGTCGGAACGCCGACATACATTCCGTCAACGCCGAACTCGCCGTTGCAATAGGCCGCGCAGGGCAGAACGCGCTTCTGATCTTTCAGGTACGCTTCGGCCATTTCGATCGCCGAGGTCGCAGGCGCATAGAATGCCGAGCCGGTTTTCAGCAGGCCAACGATCTCGGCCCCGCCGTCACGGGTACGCTGAACGATGGCGTCCAGTTTCTCTTGCGTGGTCCAGCCCATCTCGACCAGATCGGGCAACGGGATACCGGCAACGGTCGAATAGCGCACCGACGGCACCATCGTGTCGCCGTGACCGCCCAAAACAAAGGCGGTGACGTCGCGCATCGAGACATTGAACTCTTCCGACAGGAAATGCGCAAAACGCGCCGAGTCGAGAACGCCCGCCATGCCGCAGACCTTGTTGTGCGGCAGGCCCGAGAATTCGCGCAGAGCCCAGACCATCGCGTCCAGAGGGTTGGTGATGCAGATCACGAACGCATCGGGCGCGTGAGCTGCGATGCCTTCGCCGACCGATTTCATGACTTTCAGGTTGATGCCCAGCAGGTCATCGCGGCTCATCCCCGGTTTACGGGCGACACCTGCGGTGACGATGCACACGTCTGCGCCTGCGATGTCCGCATAGTCGCTAGAACCTGACATTGCGGCGTCAAAGCCTTCGGACGGGCCGGACTCGGCGATGTCGAGCGCCTTGCCCTGAGGCAGTCCGTCAGCGATGTCAAACAGGACGACGTCACCGAGTTCTTTGACAGCTGCAAGATGCGCAAGCGTGCCGCCGATGTTCCCAGCGCCGATCAGCGCAATCTTGGGTCTGGCCATTTGGAATATCTCCGGTCGGTATTGAAATCGCGGGTTTGCTAGTCGTTAAATGGCTTTTGCGCAAGGGTCCTGCGGCGCGGCATGCCACCGCATACCGTTTGCCATCCCCAATCCGGTTGCGCTAAACCGCCTGTGAATCAAGCCAATTCCCGGGACGCTGCATGTTTGAATTGAACCTGATGTTTTTTGCAGTCGCGATCCCGGCGGTGATCTTTGCGGGCATCTCGAAGGGTGGGTTTGGTTCGGGCGTGGCCTTTGCGTCGTCGTCGATTCTGGCTTTGATCCTGACACCGGGGCAGGCGCTGGCGCTGATGTTGCCAATCCTCATGGTGATCGATCTGGCCACACTGGGACCCTATTGGAAACGCTGGAGCTGGCCGGATTCGCGTCTGCTGATCCTGGGCGCGGTTCCGGGTGTTCTGCTGGGTACCTGGCTATACCGCGTGACAGATGACGACCTGCTGCGCCTGCTGATCGGAGGGATCTCGGTCGGGTTCGTGATCTGGCACGTCGCCCAAAGCAAAGGCTGGATACGCGGCTTCACCCGCCGGTTGCCTGCCTCCGCCGGTCTGTTCGCGGGGCTTGTCGCCGGGTTTACCAGCTTTGTCAGCCATGCAGGAGGTCCCCCAGCTGCTGTCTACCTGCTGTCGCAACGCCTGTCGAAGACCGAGTTTCAGGCCTCGACCGTCTTAGTGTTCTGGGTGATCAACGCGGCGAAATTCGTGCCCTACGCCTTTCTTGGCCTGTTTACATGGCACACGGCGCTGGCGGATCTTCTGCTGACCCCGTTCGCCATATTGGGGGCCTGGTTGGGCGTCCGGGCGCATTTCATGTTGTCCGAACGCCTGTTCTTTAGCATCGCCTATGTGTTGCTGACCCTGACCGGAGGCAAGCTGATCTGGGACGCACTGACTTAGGTGTTTGGCGGCAGGACATCGGCCATCTGCTCATAGGCTTGCCCCGAGGCCACAAGGCAGGTCATTCCGTCTGGCAGGGTCACCGTGATCGTCCAACTGCCGGATTGGTCCGAGGCAAACAGCTCCATCACCGCACCCTGACGAGCAATGCCGATCCCCCGGCGCGTTTCGCCATAGGTCTCGGCAAGGCGTTGCAACACATCGGCCCGAGGGGCGCAGTTGCGGGCCTGCGCCTGAACCTGTTGCGCCGCGAGGACCATGATTCCCAGCCCGATTGTCATTTTCAAAACTGTCTTTTTCATCTCTGACCCCATCTATCACCAGTCGCCTAGAGCCTGCGGTCAAGAGGGCGATATTGCGTTAAAGCAAAGAGCGTTGCGTCATTTATGCTGCGTTGCGGCGATTTTTACCTTGAACTTTCCTGAGAAAAATGCCCCTTTCTGCGCAACATTATTTCAACGGGAGAGGCCAATGCACCCGCGTCAGCGCCCTTATCGCTCGGTTCTTTACATTCCCGGTTCGCGCGACCGGGCCTTGGACAAGGCCCGCACCTTGCCGGTTGATGCCATCATCTTCGATCTCGAAGACGCAGTGGCCGCCGACGAAAAACCCAATGCACGCGAGACGCTCAAGGCAGCGCTGACCGCTGGCGGATACGGCCCTCGGGTCAAGATCGTGCGCATCAACGGGCTGGATACTCCGTGGGGTGCAGGTGACGCCAAAGCCGTGCGAGAGATGGATGCCGATGCGGTTCTGTTGCCCAAGGTGAACTCCGCCGCAGATGTGGACGCGCTGGCCGCGATCACCGGGGATTTGCCAATCTGGGCCATGATGGAGACCCCGCGCGGTATGTTGAATGCAGCCGAGATTGCGGCGCATCCGCTAATGGCAGGGTTCGTGATGGGGGCAAACGATCTGGCCAAGGACCTGCAAACCCGGTTCCGTCCGGACCGTCTGCCGCTGATGACCTCGCTTGGCCTATGTCTTCTGGCCGCCAAGGCCGAAGGGCTGATCATCGTCGACGGCGTCTACAACGCCTTCAAGGACACCGACGGTTTGGCCGCCGAGTGCGAACAGGGCCGTGACATGGGCTTTGACGGCAAGACGCTGATCCACCCGGCGCAGATTGAGGTCACCAATGCAGCCTTCGCCCCGTCGGATGACGAGATAGACCTCGCCCGCCGCCAGATCAGCGCGTTTGAGGAAACCGAGGCGCAAGGGCAGGGTGTTGCCGTTGTCGACGGTAAGATCGTCGAAAACCTGCATGTTGTAACTGCCCGCGAAATTCTGGCAAAAGCGGAGGCGATTTCAGCTTTGCAAGCGGGGTAAGCCAGCATGGGCTTTGTTCTTCTGATCCTTGGTGTGGCGCTATGGTGGGTCGCACATCTGTTCAAACGCATCCTGCCTGCGCAACGCGCGGCTATGGGCGATGGCGGCAAGGGGGCTGTGGCGCTGGCGCTGGTGGCCGCGATCCTGCTGATGATCTTCGGCTACCGCATGACCGAGTTCATCTATGTCTGGGCGCCGCCAAGCTTCATGACCCATATCAACAACCTGTTGGTGCTGATCGCGATCTACATGATGAGCCCGGCCCCCAAAAAAGGCCGTCTGCTGCATAAGCTGCGCCATCCGATGCTGGGTGGGTTCAAGCTTTGGGCCTTTGCGCATCTACTGGTGAATGGCGATCTGGCCTCGATCATCCTGTTCGGCGGGCTTTTGGCCTGGGCCGTGGTCGAAGTGATCGTGATCAACAAATCCGAACCCGACTGGACCCCTGGCGAACCCGGCACCTATGGCATGGACGCGATGTTCTTTGTTGCCTCGATCGTGCTGCTGGGTGTGATCGGCTATATCCACGGGCTGGTCGGCCCGTCTCCGTTCGGATGATAAGGACCTGAAAGAATGGCAAAACTCTATCGCCTGCTGACCGAGGAAGACACCTCGGCCTTCTGTCACAAAGTGTCGGACGCCTTGGCAAAAGGGTGGGAGCTTTATGGCGATCCCTCCTACGCTTTCGATCAGGCCAACAACGTCATGCGGTGCGCGCAGGCTGTGACCAAAGAGGTCGACGCGGACTATTCACCTGAGATGAAACTGGGACAGCAATAATGGCAAAAACCAATCCGGGCCGCTTTTTTGAGGACTATTCCGTCGGGCAGGTGCTGCCGCACGCCGTCCCTCGCACCGTGACGGAGGGAGAGCGCGGCCTCTATCATGCGCTCTATCCTGCGCGTCATGCGCTGTATTCTTCGGATGAGTTCGCCCGGGCCTGTGGATTGCAGGAAAGCCCGATTGATGATCTGGCGGCCTTCCACGTCGTGTTCGGCAAAACGGTGCCCGATATCTCGCTGAATGCAGTGGCCAATCTGGGCTATGCCGAGGGGCGTTGGCTGCTACCGGTTTATGCGGGTGATACGCTGCGGTCGGTGTCCGAGGTGATCGGGGTCAAGCAGAACTCGAACGGTAAGACTGGTGTGGTCTGGGTGCGGACGCGTGGTCTGAACCAGTTGGACGAAGTGGTCATGGAATATGTCCGCTGGGTGATGGTGCGCAAGGCAAACCCGGATGCGCCAGCACCGGAAACCGTCGTGCCCGATCTGAAGAAAGTGCTGGAGCCGAGCGATTTGGTCATCCCCGAGGGGCTGGATTTCTCGAATTACGATTTCACCCTGGCGGGTGAACCGCATCGTTGGGGCGACTATGAGATCGGCGAGACCATTGACCACGTGGACGGCGTGACGGTGGAAGAGGCCGAGCATATGTTGGCTACGCGCCTGTGGCAGAACACGGCCAAGGTGCATTTCGACCTGACCTTCCGCCCTGAAGGCCGCCTGATCTATGGGGGCCACGTGATCTCGATGGCGCGGGCCTTGTCGTTCAACGGTCTGGCCAATGCGCAGATGATCGTGGGTCTGAATGGCGGCGCACATGCCAACCCCTGTTTCGCAGGAGACACGATAAAAGCGTGGTCCGAGGTTCTGGACAAGGCCGAAACCGACGTGCCCGGGGTCGGAGCGATCCGTCTGCGTTTGGTAGCGACCAAAGGCGGCGCGCCGTTCGAGCTGCGCGGCGAGGACGGAAAATACACGTCGGATGTGTTGCTGGACCTCGACTATTGGGCCTTGATGCCGATCTAGTCGGGTTACAGTGATGTGAACACAGCACCCGCAATCCATGCTAGGGTGGCGGCATGTTTCTACGTTTTCTCACCCTTTTCCTGTGCCTTACACGCCCCGCCTGGGCGTGCGATCTGGCGCTGGCCTTGGCGGTGGATGTCTCTGGCTCTGTCGACAGCAGCGAATACCGTATTCAGATGGATGGCCTCGCCGCTGGGTTGCGTGACCCGATCGTGTCCGAGGCTTTGGTGCGCGGGCAGGCGCAGTTGATGTTGGTGCAATGGACGGGCGAATCCCGCCAGCGGGTGACGATCCCGTGGACGAAAATCGACAGCTTTGTCGCTCTGGAGAAGTTCGCTGATCAAGTTGCACAGGACCCAAGGGTCTGGCGAAACTTCTCAACCGCGATCGGAGAAGCTTTAGAGGCCACCCTGCTGCGGTTTGACGACGTGGCAGAGTGCAGGCGTCTGCTGATTGATATCTCGGGCGATGGGGTTTCCAACGAAGGGATTGAGCCGACGCAGATTCACGGCCTTCTGAAAGATCGAGGCGTGACAGTAAATGCCATAGCCATCGAAGAAAGCGAACCGGATCTGACGGCCTACTTCTTTGAGAACGTTATTTCCGGAGAGGGGGCGTTTGTCGTGTCAGCCTCGGGTTTTGCAGATTATCCAGAACGCATACGAAAAAAGCTGCTGCGCGAGGTGACGCAGCAATCTGCCGGTTTTCGATGATCTGCAGGGATTCGTGATCACAATGCTTCGACGTTGAAAACGCTAACATAGAATGATCGCATTGTATTTTGTGATCACACTTTCAAAGTGCGTGATCACAATTGGTCAAAATCACCGTTTTTGAGGCAATTTTACCTGTTTTTGCAGGTGCAGCACGTGACAGAAGCGCAAAAACAAGTAAAAAGTCTGGTAGCCAAAGTAAGAGGAGCCGCCATGGCCGATGTCAATCGGGGCAACCGCCCGCTCTCGCCACATATTATGATCTATCGCCCACAGATGACTTCCATGTCGTCCATCATGGTTCGTTTTTCCGGCCTCGGGGTGTTTGCCGTTGCCATTCTGGTCGTCTGGTGGCTGCTGGCAGCGTCAACTTCGGAAAGTGCATTTGCGCTGATCGACGGGTTCCTGACCAGCTGGTTCGGCAAGCTGATCCTCATCGTCGCGACCTGGGCACTTTGGTATCACACGCTGGGCCGCCTGCGTCACGTTTTCTGGGACTTCGGCTACTGCCTCGACGTGAATACCTCGGAAAAACTGGGGATGGGCATGTTCATCGGGGCCACAGTCCTGACCATTCTCACCGTGCTTGTGGTTTAAGGAGACGGAGATGCGATATCTGACCGACCGCAAACGCGCGCAGGGCCTGGGCGCAGGGAAATCGGGAACACAAACCCATTGGCGTACCATGGTGCGCGCGATGATCCTGACCGGGCTGGTTCCCATATTTATCATCACCTTCGGAATGGGCCTCGGCGGCACGTATGAAGAAGTTCTGGCCTATTTCAGCCGTCCCTTCCCTGCGATTGTCACCGCCCTGACGCTGGTCGTGGGCCTGCAGCAGCTTATGTATGAGGCGCAGGAAACCATCGAAGACTATATCCATGGCATTCTTGAGAAAATCTCTCTCGTTGCAATGTGGGCGCTTGGCTACACTCTGATGGCTGCGGGGTTGTTTGCCTTGATCAAGCTGGCCCTGTGATGCGCGATAAGGAACAAGAACAATGACAGCAGCATATGAATATGAAACCCACGAATACGACGTGGTTGTCGTAGGTGCAGGTGGGGCCGGTCTGCGGGCAACATTGGGCATGGCCGAGCAGGGCTTGCGCACAGCCTGTGTCACCAAAGTGTTTCCGACACGCTCACACACGGTTGCCGCGCAAGGTGGTATTGCCGCGTCCCTGTCCAACATGGGGCCTGACCATTGGCAATGGCACATGTACGACACCGTAAAGGGTTCGGACTGGCTGGGTGACACCGATGCGATGGAGTACCTAGCGCGCGAGGCTCCCAAGGCAGTTTATGAGCTGGAACACTACGGCGTGCCCTTCAGCCGTACGGAAGAGGGTAAAATCTATCAGCGTCCCTTCGGCGGTCACACCACCGAGTTTGGCGAAGGCCCTGCCGTGCAGCGTACCTGCGCGGCCGCAGACCGGACCGGTCACGCGATCCTGCATACACTTTATGGACAATCGCTGAAAAACAACGCTGAATTCTACATCGAATATTTCGCCATCGACCTGATCATGTCCGAGGACGGGCAGTGTCAGGGCGTCGTCTGCTGGAAGCTGGACGACGGCACGATGCATGTCTTCAACGCCAAGATGGTTGTACTGGCGACCGGCGGTTACGGTCGTGCGTATTTCAGCGCGACCTCGGCCCATACCTGCACCGGCGACGGTGGCGGCATGGTGGCCCGTGCCGGTCTGGCCCTGCAGGATATGGAGTTCGTTCAGTTTCACCCGACTGGAATCTACGGCTCGGGTTGCCTAATCACCGAGGGTGCTCGGGGTGAGGGCGGTTACCTGACCAACTCTGAAGGTGAGCGTTTCATGGAGCGCTATGCGCCCCAGTATAAGGACTTGGCGCCGCGCGACTATGTCTCGCGTTCGATGACGATGGAGATCCGCGAAGGTCGTGGTCACGGCGATGACGGGGATCATATTCATTTGAACCTGAGCCACCTGCCAGCCGAGGCGCTGGCGGAACGGTTGCCTGGAATCTCGGAATCGGCACGTGTCTTTGCTGGTGTTGACGTTACCAAGGAACCCATCCCGGTTCTGCCGACCGTGCATTACAATATGGGCGGTATTCCGACGAATTATTGGGGTGAGGTTCTCAACCCAACTGCAGACAACCCAACCGCAGTTGTTCCCGGCCTGATGGCAGTGGGCGAAGCGGGTTGTGCTTCGGTCCACGGTGCCAACCGTCTGGGCTCTAACTCTCTGATCGATCTGGTCGTCTTTGGTCGCGCGGCGGCCATCCGAGCCGGTAAAGTAGTGGACGCAGACGCGCCGAACCCTGTGCTGAACCAGGCATCGGTTGATAAGGCATTTGATCGGTTTGACGCCGTACGGAACGCCTCGGGCGCAGTCCCGACCGCGGACCTGCGGCTTGAGATGCAAAAGACCATGCAGCAGGACGCGGCTGTGTTCCGGACCGCCAAGACCATGGCGGAAGGCGTCGAAAAGATGACGGCGATCGCTGCCAAGATGGACGATCTGAAGGTTTCGGACCGCTCTCTGGTCTGGAACAGTGACCTGATGGAGTCGCTGGAACTGACCAATTTGATGCCGAGTGCTCTGGCTACCATCGTGGGAGCCGAAGCGCGCAAAGAGTCCCGTGGCGCACATGCGCATGAGGATTTCGCAGAGCGCGACGATGAGAACTGGCGTGTCCACACCGTCAGCCGGGTCGAGGGTAACAGGGTTGAACTCAGCTACCGTCCGGTGATCGTTGATCCTCTGACCAACGAGGATCAGGGCGGCATCAGCCTCAAGAAAATCGCGCCGAAAGCGCGGACGTTCTAAGTAGGAGCAACCATCAGGCAATGCGGTGCAAGCGCCACATACCCACCGACACGACAAACGCCCCATGCGGGCGCGGTGAGGGGTGCTTGCCATGACGGTTGAACAGCTGCCCTCGGGTCCGCGGGATCCCAAGATCATCCTGATCGGCCTGAACCGCTGTGCCACCACGTCGCTGCACAAGCTGTTTCAGAACAGTGGCATCGCGTCGGTGCATTGGGTGGACGATCAGGGCAACAACTTGGCCCAGAAAATGGTGACGAATATCGCCATGGGTCGGAAACCGCTGGATGGGTTCGGCTCGGTCCGGGCCTTTACTGACATTGCCTTTGTGAATGCCCGGTTCATGCTGGATGGCACGCGGTTCTTCCGCGAGCTGCATGCGGCTTACCCGGAAGCCTATTTTCTGCTGAACACGCGCGATCGCGAGGATTGGATTTCCTCACGCGCGCTGCACAGCAATGGCGGCTATCTCGAACGCTGCTGCAAGGCCAACGGGATGGGCGCAGACGAGGTGAAACAGGGCTGGCGCCGGATGTATGACGTACACCACGCCGAGGTGCAGGCCCATTTCGACGGGAACCCAAGTTTCCTGCGCTTTGATATCGACCGCGACGACCCTCAGGCGATTGCCGACTGGTTATCTGCGGATTTTGACGTGAACATTGCCCATTGGGGGCACTACAATCGAGGCGCGTCTGACCGCGCCCGGACAGGCTGAATGGAGAATTGACATGGTTCAACTGACCCTGCCCAAGAATTCCCGGATCACCACCGGTAAGACATGGCCCAAACCGGACGGCGCGAAGAACCTGCGCAAGTTCCAGATCTATCGCTGGAACCCCGATGACGGCCAGAACCCACGTGTCGACACGTATTTCGTCGATATGGACACCTGCGGCCCGATGATTCTGGACGCGCTGATCAAGATCAAGAACGAGATCGATCCAACCCTGACATTCCGCCGTTCGTGCCGGGAAGGGATCTGTGGCTCCTGCGCGATGAATATCGACGGGATCAACACGCTGGCCTGTATCTACGGCATGGATGAGATCAAGGGCGACGTGAAGATCTACCCGCTGCCGCATATGCCAGTGGTCAAGGACCTGATCCCCGATCTGACGCATTTCTACGCGCAGCATGCCTCGATCATGCCGTGGCTGGAAACCAAGACCAACCGTCCCGCGAAAGAGTGGAAGCAGTCCATCGAAGACCGCAAGAAGCTGGACGGCTTGTATGAGTGCGTGATGTGCGCCAGCTGCTCGACCTCGTGCCCGAGCTACTGGTGGAACGGCGACCGCTATCTTGGCCCCGCAGCTTTGCTGCACGCCTATCGCTGGATCATCGACAGCCGTGATGAAGCCACCGGTGAGCGTCTGGATGAGCTGGAGGATCCCTTTAAGCTGTATCGCTGCCACACGATCATGAACTGCGCCAAGACCTGCCCGAAGGGTCTGAACCCTGCTGCGGCGATTGCGCAGATCAAGAAGATGATGGTCGAGCGCTCTGTCTGATCGACCTATGCGCTTGCCGTGCTGCGGCAAGCGCATGCCCCCTTTGCAAAAACGTCCGATGTCGACGGACCACTGACGCGGTATATTTGCAGAAGGGAGGAGTGATGAAATCAGGATCACTCCGATGAGTACACAATCAAACACACCGAAAGCTGACGCCAAGGAAGCTCTGACCCTGTTGGAGCAAGCTTGGGCGTATTACTCGCCTGAACCAGCTGTCGCAGAAGATCAGCGAGAGCCTGAGCTGTTCGAATACGCAAACGCAGCGTAACACCAGCCTTGCCATTTGCGGCTGGAACGGGCCAAACAGATTTATGCCTGTTCTTCTACTTCTTCTTGCCGCTGGGGTTTTCGCCTATTTCTTCTGGCGGTCCCGCACGTTTTCGCTGACACGCGACTGTCGCTGGCGCGAACACCGAGACGAAGATCTGTGGTTTTGCGCCTTTTGCGGCGCAACATCAGACGGTTCAGATCGTCCTTCGAAATGTCTGCGGCAATCAATTGGCAAATAGAAATCGGGCCGAGACATGCTCGGCCCGTTTCACGTTATGCTGCGTCCGGGAAGGCCGCTTGCAGTGCGATCTCGACCATGTCACCAAAGCTGCGCTCCCGCTCGGATGAGGGCAGGGCCTCGCCCGTCAGCAGGTGGTCCGAGACGGTCAGAACCGCAAGCGCGCGGCATTTGTGTCTTGCGGCGAGGATATACAGCTCGGCCGCTTCCATCTCGACCCCCAGAATGCCGTGACGCACCATCTGTTCATTCAGATCGGGGCGCTCATCATAGAACACGTCAGACGAATAGATCCCGCCCACATGGGTTGGTGTTCCCTTGGCTGCCGCCGCATTGGCCGCGGCCTGCAACAGACCCCAATCGGCGCAGGGGGCAAAGTTCAGTTCCTTCATGATGCCCCGGGACGGCGTGCTGAGCGTGGTCGACGTCATGGCCAGAATTACATCGCGGACATTGATGCTGTCCTGCATACCACCGCAGGAGCCAATGCGGATCAGTGTCTTTGCACCGAAATCCCGGATCAATTCGTTCACGTAAATGGAAAGTGAAGGCATCCCCATGCCGCTGCCCTGAATGGTAACAGGGTTCCCTTTCCACGTACCGGTAAACCCGAGCATGCCGCGCACGTCATTGACCAACCTAACGTCATCCAAAAACGTTTCCGCCGCCCATTTCGCCCGATAGGGATCTCCGGGCAAAAGAACGGTTTCTGCGATGTCACCTTTTTCTGCGCCAATGTGGATTGTCATTTCTGAAACGACCTCAAATTTAGATTTTCAACTCGGCGATATCGGTGCCGGAATTCAGCGCGTCATGGACCCATTGAGGCTTGCGTCCACGGCCGGTCCAAGTTTGATCTGGGGCGTTCGGGTTGCGGTATTTCGCTTTTGATTTCTGTAGCTTGGCGCCTTTCGGGGCGACGTCCGAAAGCTCGGACAAGGAAAATCCGAATTCGGCTGCGGCTTTTTCCGCGGCTTCCAGAGCGGCTTTGCGCTCGCGCTTTTCAGCATTTGCCAGGGCTTTATCGATATCGTCTCGCAATTGAAGAAGTTCATTGCGCGACATTTTTTCAAGCTCAAGTCCCATTGTTTCTTCCTCTTTCAGACGTGAGTGACTGCAATTCAAATAATTGCAGTAATTTCACACGCTGATATAGGCTTTTCCCGTCTTTTCGGGAACAGCCATCAAGAGTTTTTCAAAATGGGCCGTTATTCGGCGGCGATTTCCCGCGGATCCACCAATTCAACGATATCGCCCATAATTGCGTTCAACTCGAAATTCTTGGGTGTGTAGATTCTGGCAACGCCCATTTTCTTCAAAGCTTCTGCGTCATCATCCGGAATAATCCCTCCGACAATGACAGGCACATGCGACAGGCCTGCCTGTTTCAGGCGGGTCATTACGTCTTCGACCAGGGGCAGATGACTGCCAGACAGGATCGACAAACCGATCACATGGGCATCGTCTTCGGACGCGGCCGAGACGATTTCTTCTGGTGTCAGGCGAATGCCCTCATAGCTGATATCCATGCCGCAATCGCGGGCGCGGAAGGCGATCTGCTCGGCTCCGTTGGAATGGCCATCCAAGCCCGGCTTGCCGACCAGGAATTTCAAGCGACGCCCCAAACGGTCGCTGACCGCATCGACCGACGCGCGCAGGTCCTCCAAGCCTTCGGTCTTGTTCGAGACCGAGCCGGACACACCGGTTGGGCCGCGGTAGGTCCCGTAGACCTTGCGCATTTCCTCGGCCCATTCACCCGTGGTTGCACCGGCCTTGGCGGCAGCAATCGAGGGCTCCATGACATTCGCGCCGGTTTGCGCCGCCTCGCGCAGAGCAGCCAGCGCCGCTGCTACGGCTACCTCATCACGTTCGGCCCGCCATTCGTTCAGACGATTGGTCTGCTCCTGCTCGACTGCAGGGTCCACAACCATGATGCCGCCATCCTCGGTTTGCAGAGGCGAGGGCTCACCGTCGACCCATTTGTTCACACCGACCACAATGGTCTCGTTCCGTTCGATGCGGTTCAGGCGTTCTGCATTGGAGTCCACCAGTCGGGACTTCATGTATTCGATTGAGGCCACGGCGCCGCCCATAGAGTCGAGATTGGCCAACTCGGCGCGCGCGCCTTCTTTGAGTTCTTCGACCTTGGCATCGACCGCCGGGTTACCGTCGAACAGATCGCCATATTCCAACAGGTCGGTCTCATAAGCCAGAATCTGCTGCATGCGCATCGACCACTGCTGGTCCCAGGGGCGGGGCAGGCCCAAAGCCTCATTCCAGGCAGGCAATTGAACGGCACGGGCGCGCGCCTTTTTCGACAGCGTCACGGCCAGCATCTCAATCAGGATGCGGTAGACGTTGTTTTCCGGCTGCTGTTCAGTCAGCCCAAGCGAGTTCACCTGTACGCCATAGCGGAACCTGCGGAACTTGGGGTTCTCAACGCCGTAGCGTTGTTGAAGGATTTCGTCCCAAAGATCGACGAATGCCCGCATTTTGCACATCTCAGTAACAAAGCGGATGCCGGCATTCACGAAGAAGGAAATGCGTCCGCACAGGGCGGGGAAGTCCTCGGCGGGCACGCGCGGACGGAGCTCATCCAGCACAGCGATGGCCGTGGCGAGCGCGTAGGCCAGCTCCTGTTCCGGGGTCGCGCCGGCCTCTTGCAGGTGATAGGAACACACGTTCATCGGGTTCCATTTTGGCACGTTGGTGTAGCAATACTCGGCCACATCCGCGATCATCTTCAGTGACGGCTTGGGCGGGCAGACATAGGTGCCGCGGCTGAGATATTCCTTGATCAGGTCATTCTGAACGGTGCCCTGCAGCTTTGAGACATCCGCGTCCTGTTCCTCGGCCACGGCGATGTAAAGCGCCAGCAGCCACGGGGCCGTTGCGTTGATCGTCATCGAGGTGTTCATCTGCTCCAGCGGGATCTGATCAAACAGCACGCGCATGTCGCCCAGATGGCAGATCGGCACACCCACTTTGCCAACTTCACCGCGCGCCAGCGTGTGGTCGCTGTCATAGCCCGTTTGAGTCGGCAGATCGAATGCCACAGACAGGCCAGTCTGTCCTTTGGCTAGGTTGCCGCGATACAGCGCGTTCGAGGCCTTGGCGGTGGAATGACCGGCATAGGTTCGGATCAGCCAGGGGCGGTCTTTCTGCATCTGCTTCATGGGCGAGCCTCGTGTTTGAGAGAGCAACAAAATTACGTCTACGGGTTCTAAATCGCAATTTTCAGGCATTGTCAATTCGCTGCGTTGCGGCATATGCGAAATGTCTAGATTGTGAGCTGTCTCGTTTGGTGGCAGTGTGGCCCGATGTTGAGAACTGTGGAACTTCCGCTGTGGCTATTCCTGTTGATCGTGGTCTTTGCCATGGTCACTTTTGCCTCGCATTTTCTGTTCCCGTCTGTCCGCTGGTTCTTTCGCCGCAGGCTTGAAAGGGCGGTCTCTCGGTTGAACCAGCGCCTGCAGCGGCCGATCCAACCGTTCAAGCTGGCGCGGCGGCACGACATGATTCAACGGCTCATCTATGATCCTCAGGTCGGGCAAGCGGTGCAGCAGCACGCCCATGAAGAAGGTATCCCCGAAGCCGTTGCGTTCGAACAGGCCCGCAGATACGCGCGTGAAATCGTGCCTTCCTTTTCGGCTTTTGCCTATTTCAGCTTCGCCATTCGTCTGTCCCGGTTGCTGAGCAACGCGTTCTACAACGTGAATCTCAGCTACAAGGATGAAAGCGCGATCAAGGATATCGACCCCGAGGCGACGGTCGTCTTTGTGATGAACCATCGCAGCAATATGGACTATGTTCTGGTCACTTATCTGGCGGCGCAGCAATCCGCCCTATCCTATGCAGTGGGCGAATGGGCGCGGGTTTGGCCGCTCAGCCGGTTGATCCGGGCGATGGGCGCGTATTTTATCCGGCGCAAATCGGGCAGTGAGCTATATCGACAGGTTCTGGCCAGCTATGTAAGACACGCAACCGAAGCAGGTGTGACGCAGGCCATGTTCCCCGAAGGCGGGCTTAGCCTGACCGGTGCTTTGGGGCGGCCCAAGCTAGGATTGTTGAAATACATTATCGACGGTACCTCGCCCGAGGGGCGCGATGTGGTGTTTGTGCCGGTGGCCCTGAACTATGACCGCGTGCTTGAAGACACGATCCTGACGCGCGCCGCCCTCGGAACCGATCGACGTTTTCGCGCGCGGATCGGGGTAATCACAAGCTGGGTTCTCAAACAGATCTGCCGGCGTCTGATCGGTCGCTACAAGCGGTTCGGATTGGCTGCGGTTCGGTACGGTGAGCCGATCTCGCTCAAAGAATTCGAGGCACGGGCTGGGGATGACGTGATGACTGACCTCGCGCGTACTTTGATGAAACGGATTGGCGCGGCGATTCCCTTGGTGCCCGGACCGGCGGCCTGCTGGCTGCTGCGCGAGAGTGGCCCAATGCCCGAACAGGAAGTGCGGAGTCGTATCCTTGCCCTCATGGAAGCCGATGGTCTGGCGCTGGCGGAATCAGAGGACGCCATCACCAGCGCTGTGGATCAAATGGTCGAACGGCGCATTCTGACCCTTGAAGACAGGGTTTTGAACCTGTCCGGGCAGCGCGAGGATCTTTTGGATTATTATGCAGAGTCGGTACCAGAACAGGTGAAATCTGCTAATGCTGCGCTCGCGAAAGATGTTTCTGCACCCGCTGGGTCATAAAATTACAAAAATAGACCAAAGATGGTTGCAATATTGCGCAACCCCTCCTATCCCTCTGTAGGAGAGGCGGCGATTCTGCGCCGCGGCAAAGGTATTGAAAAGGAGGCCAGCATGGCTTTGGACACCGAAAGCGGTATCGCGTCGTACGAGGCACCCGAAAAGGACCTCTATGAAATGGGGGAAATCCCTCCGATGGGGTTTGTGCCCAAGCAGATGTACGCCTGGGCGATCCGCAAAGAGCGTCACGGAGAACCAAATACTGCGATGCAGCAGGAAGTGGTCGATGTGCCCGAGCTGGACAGCAACGAGGTTCTCGTCCTCGTGATGGCGGCGGGCGTCAATTATAACGGCGTCTGGGCCGCTTTGGGCCAGCCGATCAGCCCGTTTGATGGCCACAAGGCCCCGTACCACATCGCTGGTTCGGATGCGTCGGGCATCGTTTGGGCCGTGGGTGACAAGGTCAAGCGCTGGAAGGTCGGCGATGAGGTGGTGATCCACTGCAACCAGGACGATGGCGACGATGAGGAATGCAACGGCGGCGATCCGATGTACTCGCCCAGCCAGCGCATCTGGGGCTATGAGACCCCAGACGGGTCGTTCAGCCAATTCACCCGCGTGCAGGCACAACAGTTGATGCCGCGTCCCAAGCACCTGACCTGGGAGCAGGCGGCGTGCTATACCCTGACGCTCGCTACGGCCTACCGGATGCTGTTCGGGCACGAGCCCCATGACCTGAAGCCCGGCCAGAACGTTCTGGTCTGGGGTGCCTCGGGTGGTTTGGGCTCTTACGCGATCCAGTTGATCAACACGGCCGGTGCAAATGCGATCGGTGTGATCTCGGACGAAAGCAAACGGGATTTCGTGATGGGGTTGGGCGCCAAAGGCGTTCTGAACCGCAAGGACTTCAACTGCTGGGGTCAGCTGCCCACGGTCAACACACCCGAATACGCTGAGTGGTTCAAAGAGGCCCGTAAGTTCGGCAAAGCGATCTGGGATATCACCGGTAAGGGCAATAACGTTGATATGGTGTTTGAACACCCCGGCGAAAGCACCTTCCCAGTGTCGACCTTCGTGGTGAAAAAGGGCGGCATGGTCGTGATTTGTGCCGGTACCACCGGGTTCAATTGCACTTTTGACGTGCGCTACATGTGGATGCACCAGAAACGCCTACAGGGGTCGCATTTTGCGCATCTGAAGCAAGCGGCAGCCGCCAACAAGCTGATGGTCGAACGCCGTCTGGACCCCTGCATGTCGGAAGTGTTCTCGTGGAACGATCTGCCCGAAGCGCATATGAAAATGCTGCGCAACGAGCACAAGCCGGGCAACATGTCGGTTCTGGTTCAGGCCCCGCGCACCGGCATGCGCACTTTGGAAGAGGTTCTGGACGCGCGACCATAAGCCCATCCTGAAATATCTAAAAAAACACCCGCGAATCGGAACTCCGATACGCGGGTGTTTTGCCGTCTTGGAGGGCCCTTTTTTGTTTCAACAGGTTGGAATTTTGCCCCTCACTATTTTCGGGGAATAGAAACCGGTGAATAGGTCAAAAAGATCGCACATGTTATGGTTGTGTTAACACTTCGTTAACTGTTTCAGAGAGACCCTTATGACGCAAAATGAGTGGATACTGGACGTATTGTCGGACCTCAACGCGTTCGCTGTTGCGAATGGGTTGACTGCCTTGGCCGAACAGCTGGACGACACCAAGCTGATTGCCGCAGCCGAGATCGCGTCCATGACAGATAAGGCACGGGCGCCCGCGGATGGGAACAGAACTCGATTTGGGTCAGATCCTGAAGGATTTGGAAAACACCAGCACGCTTGATGAGCTTGGCTCGGTCGCCACTCGCCTGCGCGACTGTCTGAAAGTCGAACATCTGACATATCATTGGGTGGATGCCGCCGGGGATCAGTACGGCTATACCACCTATTCCGATGCCTGGGATGAACGGTATCGCGAACAAAACTATCATCGCATCGACCCCGTGATACTGGGGTGTTTCCAAAGATTTCACCCGGTTGATTGGAAATCGCTGGACTGGTCCGGCAGGGTGTCCAAAGCGTTTCTTCAGGATGCCTTGGAACATGGGGTGGGCAATCAGGGGTATTCGATCCCGATCCGAGGGCCAAATGGGCAGTTTGCGCTGTTCACCGTCAATCACAGTTGTGACGACGACACCTGGCAGAATTTCATCTCGACCTTTGGCCGCGAATTGATTCTCGTGGCGCATTACATCAACCGAAAAGCACTGGAGTTTGAAAAGGACAGGCAGCCTGAAGCGACCCGAGGTCTGTCTCCGCGTGAAATTGATGCGATGACGTTGCTTGCGCAGGGCTTCAGCCGCGCACAGGTTGCACACTCGCTGTCGATCTCGGAACACACGCTGAGGGTCTATATTGAAAGCGCGCGCTCGAAACTGGGCGCGCAAAACACGACGCACGCGATCGCGACCGCGCTCAGCCGTGGGTTAATAGTCGTTTAAGCAACGTACGGTCCTAGAACAGTAAATTAACCACGACTTCGTACCCCTTTCGTTCCTGCACAGGACGACAAGGGGAATTAGTCATGTTGCGTTATTTGTATGCTGATGAGCTGCATAAATTTCCAGCTTTGGCCGACGGGATGTTTCGCGATCGCGCGGATCAGTTCAAAACCCGGCTGGGATGGGACGTTTACGTCAATGAAAAAGGGGAAGAGCGGGATCAATACGATGACCTCAACCCGCTTTATGTGATTTGGGAGGAGTCGGACGGCAGCCATGGCGGCTCAATGCGGGTTCTGCCGACCACTGGCCCGGTCATGGTGAACGAGGTGTTCGGTCATCTCAACGAGGGCGAGCCAATTTGCAGCCCTTTGATCTGGGAGGTCACGCGCTTTTGC
Organism: Ruegeria sp. ABV3_008; assembly: GCF_056161185.1. Classification (NCBI taxonomy): domain Bacteria; kingdom Pseudomonadati; phylum Pseudomonadota; class Alphaproteobacteria; order Rhodobacterales; family Roseobacteraceae; genus Ruegeria; species Ruegeria sp. ABV3_008. Next base: position 167,195 of record NZ_JBSWYP010000007.1, read on the forward strand.
CTGTCGCGAACGGCCAGCCCCCATACGGCCGGGGCTATCATGCTGAGCGGCGGCGAAATGATGGAGGGCTTCGGTCTGACCCATATCGCCGGCGTCTTTGATGCGCGGATGATCCGGATCTACCGCCTGATTGGGTCGTCCCCAATTGTATTGGGGTCCGAGGGGAAAGGGCGCGATCAAATCTCGGTCGGTCTTTGGCCCTATTCCGCGGATGATTGCAACCGCGTGGCCGAGCGGGCAGGCATTCCGCGTGAGCTTTCGCGCCTGTGGTTCAGAACCGCGTTCGGCCCGGCCAAACAGCACCGGTTTGCGCTGTCGGCCTAGGGTCTTGAAAACCCAAATCCGTATCTGGTGAAGGGTGGCGCGGCCCTGTAGGGTCGCGCCATGTCTTTGCCCAATGTGACCTTCTCAGAAGATCAGGCTGCCGCCTATGACAGCATCGCCGAGATGCTGCGCTCTGCCGGGGTGGACCTTGAAGATGACGCACTGCTGAAACTGCCGGGACACGGTGAATCGGGTGTTATGGCCGTGATCGGCAAGGCCGGTTCGGGCAAGACCCTTTTGCTGGCGGAACTGTATAAGGCGCTGGCCGAAACAGGCGTTCACATCGTTTCAGGCGACTATGAAAGCCGAAAATCCCGCGACAAACGCAGTCTGGCGATTCTGGCCCCCACCAACAAGGCCGCAAGCGTTTTGCGCCTGCGCGGGGTGCCCGCGACGACCATCCACCGCATTCTCTATACGCCCGTCTATGACCCGGAATATGAACGCATCGCCGAATGGCTTGAGGGCAATGACGAACGGCCCGAAATCGAAGGCCTGACGGATGAGGCGTTGGACCGGGCGGCTGCCTTCTATCAGAACAACAAGTCGATCCCCGGTGCTCTGGCCGCTGCCGGTCTGCGTGGGTCGGATTTCATCACCGGCTGGAAGCGCCGGGAAGAGCCGCTGGATATCGGCTTTGTCGACGAAGCCTCGATGCTGGATGATCGCCAGTTTGACGATCTGAAGGAGATCTTCCCAACGTTGCTGCTGTTTGGCGATCCAGCACAGCTAGCACCGGTCAACCAATCCGGCAGCATGGTATTCGAAACCCTGCCCGAGCCGCGCAAACTGACCCTGCATCGCATCCACCGTCAGGATGCCGACAATCCCATCCTCGATCTGGCTCATGCGCTTGCTGACCCTGCCATGGGGTTTGAGGATTTCGAGCGTCTGGTCGAAGACACCGCCCGTCGCGATGACCGTGTGGTTTGGGGACAGCGGGTCGAGGTTGACCTGATGGCCCGCAGCCCGGTTCTGGTCTGGCGCAACGCAACGCGCATCCGTCTGATCCAGGCCTTCCGGCAGGTCCATGGCGCCCCCGAGACGGAATTGCTGGAAGGTGAGCCGCTAATCTGCGACGGGATAGAGCTGCCTCTGAAACACCGTAAGAAACGGCTGGATCTTGAGGCGCGCGGCCTGATCAAGGGTGCTCAGGTGGTCTATCTGGGGCCGGGGCGAAAACCCGGTTTCTCGCGCCTGCATGTCATGGGGGCCGAGGACCCTCAGGTCAGTGCGGCGTCGATTGTGCAGATCGAAAAGCCGGATGAAGAGGAACCGTTTATCCCCTATGCCGCGCGCATGGGCGCGACCTTTCTGCATGGGGCGGCGGTGACCATCCACAAGGCGCAGGGTTCGCAATGGGATACGGTGCAGGTCTTTGCGCCGGACATCTACGCCGCTGCCCGCATGGGCCGGACCGAGGCCGGACAACCCTTGTGGAAACGACTGGCCTATGTTGCCATCACCCGCGCGCAGGAACGCTTGATCTGGGTGGTGCGTAATCGATTGTCCAAACCCACCCATCCTCTGCGCGTCGATGATCTGCGTGCCGTTCCGGCGCCGACCCTGACACTGGAGGCTGAAGAGACATGAAATCCATTCTCATAACTGGCGCAAGTTCCGGAATCGGAAAAGCTACGGCCGAGCTGTTTTTGGCCGAGGGCTGGACTGTTGGTCTGCTGGCCTGCAGCGAAGACAAACTGGTGGAAATGGCCGAAGGGCATCGCAACGCGATCCCTCTGGTTGCGGATGTGACGGATCCGGTGGCGGTTGCGCGCGCCTTTCGGTCGTTCTCGAACAGGGCCGAGCGGCTGGACGTTCTGTTCAACAACGCTGGCATCTTCGCGCCCGGCGGCACGATTGATGAAATCGCGCTGGAGGATTGGTACCAGAGCGTCAACGTCAACCTCAACGGTATGTTCCTGAGCGCGCGTGAGGCGTTTCGGATCATGCGTCACCAAACACCGCAAGGCGGGCGTATCATCAACAACGGCTCAATCGCGGCGTATGTGCCACGCCCGAACTCGGTGCATTATTCTGCAACGAAACACGCCGTCACCGGGCTGACGCGCAGCCTGTCGCTGGACGGGCGTGATTTTGGCATTGCCTGCGGCCAGATCGATATCGGGAACGCCCGTACCCAGATGGTGCAGGGGCTGGTTGATGCTGCGATTGCCGATAGTACGACGCCCGATCCGACCATGGATGTGGCAGACGCTGCCAAATCGGTGCTGCACATGGCCAATCTGCCGCCCGAGGCCAATGTGCAGTTCATGACCGTGATGGCCACGACCATGCCCTATATCGGCCGGGGCTGAGCGCTACTTTTCGCGGAGCAGACGGAAAGCTGTCGAGGCCCCCCAACCAGCGGCAATTGCGATGACCAGTGACATCAGCCCGTACCAAACGGGCTGCTCGCGGGACATGTTGTAGAGAAACCGCTCCAGCCCCACTTTGCGCACGTCGATTGTGGTTTCGTATTGCGACACCACATTGCCGCCCCGCGTCAGGAAAATGCGCGCGGCATAGTCGCCTTCGGTCAGGTCGGCGGGCATGTCGATGGAAGTACGGAACAGGGTTTGTTCATCCACGGCAACCGTGTTTTCGCGGATCGAATACAGGCTCTCGCTTTCGCGAATGCGTATCACTGCATCGGCAAAGTCCTGAGCGGCCTCGATATGCATGGCCGCCCCAACCGAGCGGATGGCCCGTTCGATGGAAACCCGATAGCGCAGATCCTCGGTATTGGTGAGGATTTCTTTGAATGGCCCGCTGGTGGCAACAGCATAGAAGCTGGGGGCCAGATCGACCTCGACGCTGTCGGAGTTCACCCAGATTCCCAGTTTACGTTCTTTGCGGCGCACGGTCAGAGGCTCGGATGGGCCCGCGACGGTGACGATCACCTCAAGCGGAGGGCCTTCGGGGATCGGGGCTTCGCGTTTGATGGCCCCGAAGATCAGAATCTCGGACCCGTCGAACGTTGCGGTAATAGCAACCCGGTCCTGGCTGAGGCCCAGGACCACCTGCTCTTCCGCGGCAGCCGCGGGCAGGCAGAACAGGCACAGGGCGGCGATCAATGAGCGGACCATAGTCAGTGCCCTCCGCTGGCGCCAAGCGAATACAGCTCGGACGGTTCCAGAAGCAGATCAAGCGCCAGCTTGCCGCAAACGACCAACACAAGCGCGGCAAGCAAAACCCGCAATTGCTCGGCTGGCATCCGGGCCCCGATCACGGTTCCGATCTGAGCCCCAATAACGCCGCCGACCAAAAGAAGCACGGCCAGAACCACGTCCACGGTGTAGTTCGTGGTGGCGTGCAGCATTGTCGTGAAGGCGGTGACGAAGATGATCTGGAACAGGGATGTCCCGACCACAACCTTGGTGGGCATGCCCAGCAGATAGATCATGGCAGGCACCATGATGAAGCCGCCGCCAACGCCCATGATCGCGGACAGAACGCCTACGCAGAGGCCGACCAGAACCGGTGGGATGACCGAGATATACAGGCCCGAGGTGCGAAAGCGCATCTTGAAGGGCATCGCATGGACCCAGCCGCGTTGACGGCGCTTAGCAGGTGCCGCCCCGCCTTTTTTGGCCTTGCGCAAGGCGCGCAGGCTTTCGATGAACATCAGGCTGCCGATCACGCCAAGGAAGACGACGTAGCAAAGTGTCACCAGCAAATCGACCTGACCCAGGCTCTTGAGGTAGTTGAACACGACAACGCCAAGCGCGGCCCCGATGAGGCCGCCGATCAAAAGCACCGTGCCCATCCTGAAATCGACCGTCCTTCGCCTGAAATGCGCCAGAACGCCCGAGAAGGATGAGGCGACGATCTGGTTGGCTTCGGTCGCGACGGCAACCGCCGGAGGGATGCCGATAAAGAACAGTAGCGGCGTCATAAGGAAGCCACCGCCGACCCCGAACATGCCCGACAGAATGCCGACCATGCCTCCGAGCCCTAGCAATAGAAAGGCGTTTACGGAGACTTCGGCAATCGGAAGGTAAATTTGCATGGCATGCTCTAGTCGTATTGAGTTCGGCTGTGCAAAGCGGTGGACCCGCCGGCATCGGAAATGCGTGCAGCCTGAATATCGGGCGCTGCGGTCACAGGCCTACCACCCGTCTTTGGCAAATACGAGAGGAGGTTTGCACTCTTTTCTATCAGAGGAAACACGCACATACCCTCTTAGAGCGGTTGCGGCATGCAAAATCAACTCTGCATGCCGCTCTGCAGCGAACAGGACCCAGAATTGGCCCTGAACTGGACTTATCAGCGTTCTTTCACGTAGGGCTCGCCGCCGGCGCGGGGCGGAACCGCCTTGCCGACGAAGCCCGCAAGAATCACCACGGTCAGGATATAGGGCAGGGCGTCCATCACCTGCACAGGGATCACGATGCCGCCCAGGTCGATATTCTGGAACCGCAGCGCAATAGCCTGTAGCAGGCCAAACAGCAAACAGGCCCACATCGCGTGCCAGGGACGCCATTTCGCAAAGATCAGCGCCGCTAGTGCAATGAACCCGCGACCGGCGGTCATTTCCTTGACGAACCCGGCCTGCAGCGCAGTTGCAAGATAGGCACCGGCGATACCGCAGAGCACGCCGCATATGGCGACAGCTGCAAAGCGCAGACCGACGACCGAGACACCGGCCGTGTCCACGGCGGCCGGGTTTTCACCCACCGCGCGCAACCTCAACCCGAACCGGGTGCGATAGAGGATCCACCACGTCGCAGGCACCATCAGGAAAGCGATGTAGACAAGGATCGAATGGCCGGACAGCAGTTCGGAATAGATCGGGCCGATGAAGGGCACGTCGCTCAGCGCTTCGGCGAAAGGGAAGTTGATCGGCTCAAACCGGCCTTGGCCGAACAGCGACGGGGTCCGGCCGCCCTGCTGGAACCAGCTTTGCGCGATCAGAACCGTCAGGCCTGAGGCCAGGAAGTTGATCGCCACACCAGAGATCAGCTGATTGCCTCGGAACGTGATCGACGCTACGCCGTGTAGTGCTGACAAAACCAGAGACGACGCGATACCCGCGAGCAATCCCAACCAGACCGAGCCGGTCACCGCCGCCACAGCCGCCGAGAAGAAGGCCGAGATTAGCATTTTGCCCTCAAGCCCGATGTCGAAAATCCCGGCACGTTCGGAATAGAGACCTGCCAGACAGGCCAGCAGCAAAGGCGTCGCCAGACGGACGGTGGAATCAAGGACCTGGATCAGTGTTACGAACGAATCCATCACTGAGGCTCCTTCCGCAGGGCAAGGAACAGCTTTTCAAGCGGCATCCGCACCATGTTGTCCAACGCCCCGGTAAACAGGATCACCAGCGCCTGAATGACAACAATCAGTTCGCGCGGGATGGATGTCCACAAGGCCAGTTCGGCACCGCCTTGATAGAGGAAGCCGAACAGAAGCGCCGCGAGGAACACGCCGAACGGGTGCGAACGGCCCATCAGTGCCACGGCGATCCCAATAAAACCCGCGCCTTCGGTCGAGTTCAGAACCAGCCGCTCGGCTTCACCCATCACGTTGTTGATGGCCATCAAGCCAGCCAGCCCTCCCGAGATCAGCATGGCGATGATTGTGATGCGAACCGGCGAGATCCCCGCGTAGACGGCACCGGTTTCCGAATGACCATAGGCCCGAATTTCATAGCCTAACCGAGTGCGCCAGATCAGAGCCCAGACCACGAAACAGGCGATGATTGCCACGAAGAACGAAATATTGGCCGGTGCGCCACGGAACATCACGTTTTCGGCGGTTGAGAACATGGATTGGAAGGTCGGCAGGTGAACCGCCTCGGGGAAGCGCGCAGTTGCCGGGTCCTGCGAGCCTTGCGGGCGCATGACATTGACCAGCATGTAGTTCAGGAAGGCAGCCGCGATAAAGTTGAACATGATCGTGGTGATCACGATGTGGCTGCCACGTTTGGCCTGCAGGTAAGCCGGGATTGCGGCCCATGCTGCGCCAAATACAGCGGCCCCCAGTCCTGCAGCGATCAGAGCGATGCTCCAATGCGGCCAAGGGATGTAGAGACACACCATGGCAACGCCAAGACCACCCAGCATCGCCTGACCTTCGCCACCGATGTTAAACAGCCGCGCATGAAAGGCTACGGCCACCGCAAGCCCGGTGAACATGAAGTTGGTCGCGTAGTAGAGCGTATAGCCCCAGCCATAGGTCGACCCAAGCGCGCCTGTGACCATTAGGTTCACGGCCTCAACCGGGTTCTCTCCGATGGCGAGGATCACCAACGCCGACAGGATCGTGGCCAACACCAGGCTGATGATGGGGATCAGCACGACGTCGGCCCATTTGGGCATTTTTTCCATCTTACGCGGCCTCTCCCGCAACACCGGCCATCAGCAGGCCCAGTTCTTTTTCATCTGTCTCATGGGGCAGACGCTCTCCCATGATATGTCCGTCAAACATCACGGCGATCCGGTCCGAGAGCGAGAAGATCTCCTCCAGCTCGACCGAGACCAGCAGGATCGCTTTGCCTTGGTCGCGCAGGGCCACGATTTGTTTGTGAATGAATTCGATCGCGCCAATGTCTACGCCGCGGGTCGGTTGGCCAACCAGCAACAGGTCTGGGTTCCGCTCAATCTCGCGCGCGACGACGATTTTCTGCTGGTTGCCTCCGGAAAAGCTTTTGGCGGTCAGCCAGCCGTTTGGGGGACGCACATCGAATTTCTCGATCTTTGCTTCGGTGTCCGCGCGAAGGGCGGCGTTGTCCATGAACAGGCCGCGCTTGTAGGCCGGGTCACGGTGATAGCCGAAGGCAACGTTTTCCCAAGCATGGAAATCCATGATCAGACCTTCGCGCTGACGGTCTTCCGGTACATGCGCGATGTGCTGCGCGCGACGCGCCTGACCATCAGACCCGGCCCCGCTGAGGGGCAAGGGCGTACCGTTCAGCTTGATCGAGCCCTGACCGGGGCGCATCCCACCCAGAACTTCCAACAATTCCGACTGGCCGTTGCCCGCGACGCCTGCGATGCCGACGATCTCACCGGCGCGGACGGTCAGGTCGATGCCTTTGACACGTTCAACACCTGTGGCATCGAACACGCGCAGGTCTTGGACCTCAAGAATGGGTTTTCCGGGCTGCGCGGGCACCTTGTCGACCTGTAGCAGGACCTTGCGGCCCACCATCAGTTCGGCCAGATGCTCCGGGCTGGTTTCGGAGGTTTTGACCGTGGCCGTCATCTCTCCGCGCCGCATGACCGAAACGGTATCGGTGTTCTCCATGATCTCGCGCAGCTTATGCGTGATCACGATGATCGTCTTCCCTTCGGCCCGAAGACGGTCGAGGATGCGGAACAGCTGGTCGGCCTCGGCCGGGGTCAAAACGCCGGTGGGCTCATCAAGGATCAGGATCTCGGCCTTGCGATACAGCGCCTTGAGGATCTCGACCCGTTGCTGCATGCCCACGCCGATCTCATCGATGCGCTTGTCGGGATCGACGAACAGCTCGTACTCTTCTTCCAGCGCTTTCAGCTCTTTCCGGGCTTTGGCCAGAGACGGGGCCAGCAGCCCGCCATCCTCGGCGCCCAGAACAATGTTTTCAAGAACGGTGAAGTTTTCGACCAGCTTGAAGTGCTGGAACACCATCCCGATACCCGAGGCGATGGCCGCCTGACTGTCTGGAATGTCGGTCTTGGTGCCGTTGATCCAAATCTCACCTCTATCGGCTTTGTAGAAGCCGTAGAGAATGCTCATCAGCGTGGATTTGCCCGCACCGTTTTCACCGATGATCCCATGGATCGTGCCGGGGGCGACGCTGATGGAAATGTCTTTATTGGCCTGAACCGGCCCAAAGGCTTTGGAAATCCCTTTGAGCTCAATGGCGGGGACTGTCATGTCTTGTCCTTGGGTTGCCGAAGGGCCGCGCGGTTCGCGGCAGAGTGGGACCGAGGCGGAGGTCACCCCCCGCCCCGTGCGATATCAGAACTGCAGCGCCGGGCAGCTGTCGTTCTCGTAGTAGCTGACAACGGAGATGTCGCCGTTGATGATCGCTTTGCGTGCTTCGTCCACGGCGTCGTTCATACGAACCGAGACAAGTTCTTTGTTGTTCTCGTCCATGGCAACACCAACGCCGTCCTCGGCCAGGCCCATGGCGAATACGCCGGTTTCCAGATCTTCACCTGCTTTCATCGCGTCATAGACTGCCACGTCCACGCGCTTGAGCATCGAGGTTAGAACCTTGCCCGGGTGCAGGTGGTTCTGGTTGCTGTCCACGCCGATCGACAGGATGCCTTCATCCGCTGCGGTCTGCAGAACACCAACACCGGTGCCACCCGCGGCCGCATAGATCACGTCAGCGCCTTGGCTGATCTGCGCTTTGGTCAGCTCGGACCCTTTGACTGGGTCGTTCCATGCGGCAGGTGTTGTGCCGGTCATGTTGGCAACAACGTTGATGTCGGGGTTCACAGCCTTGGCGCCTTGCGCATAACCGCAACCAAAGTGGCGGATTAGCGGGATATCCATGCCGCCGATGAAGCCGACAGTGCCCGACTCCGACGCCATTGCAGCCATCATACCAACAAGGTACGAGCCTTCGTGCTCGGCAAAGCCGATCTGACGGATGTTCGGTGCGTCCAGCCAAGTGACGTCAACCGCAACGAACTTGGTGTCAGGATAGTCGCCGGCAACGGCGGAAAGAGGATCGGCCATGGCAAAGCCCATGGTGATGACCGGGTTCGCGCCAGCCTCGGCGAAACGGCGCAGGGCCTGTTCACGCTGTGCTTCGGACTGAAGCTCGATCTCGCGATAGGTGCCGCCGGTTTCATTGGCCCAACGCTGTGCGCCGTTATGCGCGGCTTCGTTGAACGACTTGTCGAACTTGCCACCCAAGTCAAAGATCAGGGCCGGTTCGGCCAGTGCGGCACCAGCGGTCAGAGCGACGGCGGCGGCAGCGCCCATCAAGGATTTCATCAGGGTCATTTGGTACTCCCGTTGTTTTTGTCGTTTCGAGGTTAAACTAGCCTCGTTTACCCACCTATAGCGAGCATAACCGTTGTGATGACGGGAATTAAGGCCGTATGCAACAGGCAGGGTCAACTGATTTTTGACCACTTGGTCTAAAAAGTGGGGTGTGGGGCTACGGTAGGGGGCGTTCCATCACGATCGCGTCGCAATTTGAGGCAGAATCGCGTGTATAATAGCCTTTTCGCCGCCCGCAGGGGCGGTAACCGAAGCGCTCATAGAGCGCGATAGCCGCCTCATTGTCTGCCGCCACGTCAAGAATCGCGCGCGTTGCACCGAGGTTAGCAGCAACTGCGTGCCAGTTTTTCATGCAGGCTGCAGCCAAGCCCAGACGCTGATGCAGGGGGTGAGTCGCGATGGTCAGCAACTCGGCCTCGCCCGCGATGACCTGAAACAGGGCAAAGGAGTTGGGGTCTCCGACAACGCGGGTGAAGCGGTTTTGCAGCAGGTCTTCGAACTCGACAGCCGTCCACGGGCGCGCCTGTGTGAAGGCCGCAGCGTGGGTCAGGGCCATGTCTTCCGGAGTCATTCGTCCAGCAGCACAGGAGGGAGGTCGCGAGAAGGCGCCGCATCCGCGGGGCGAATGTAAAGCGGAGCGGGTGGGTCCCTTTCCGTGCCGAACCTGCGCGCCGCGACATGGGCGATGGCCTGAACATGCGCGTTTGGGTCCGTGGCAGTGAAGAGGGGGCCAAGCCCCTCGGCCTCGGCTCGAGGCATCAGGCGTGGGCCTTCGGAGGTCTGCACATAGACCTGATCGCGCGGGGCAGAGATCGCGGGTAGGTGACCGTCGGGCATAATCTCCGCCAAGGCGTCAAAACCTGACACGCCGACGGTCGGGATGTTCAGACCCAATGCAAGCCCACGCGCCGCTGAAACCGAGATTCGAATGCCGGTGAACTTTCCTGGGCCGATGCCAACACCGATGGCGTCCAGGTCTTTCCAACCAAGACCGGCCTCAGACAGAACCTCCTCCAGCAGAGGCATCAGGCGTTCGGCCTGCCCGCGTGACATGACTTCTGCTCGCGTGACGACAATATCAGAGCCACGCAACAAAGCGGCCGCGCAATGCGCGGCCGATGTGTCAAATGCCAGAAGGGTCTGTTCAGACGGCAACGGGGCGAACCTCGGTCACTTCGGGGATGTAGTGGCGCAGCAGGTTCTCGATCCCCATTTTCAGGGTCAGGGTCGAAGACGGGCAGCCCGCGCAGGCCCCTTGCATGTGTAGGTAGACCACGCCGCGGTCAAAGCCGTGGAAGGTGATGTCGCCACCGTCCTGAGCCACCGCAGGGCGCACACGGCTGTCCAGCAGATCCTTGATCTGATCGACGATTTCCGAATCCTCGCCGGTATGTTCGGCATGGCCGGATGCGGGCGCCGCCTCGGCCCCCATGACGGGCTGGCCGGATTGGTAATGCTCCATCACCGCGCCGAGGATGCTTGGCTTGATGTGGTCCCAATCGACGTCATCCGCTTTGGTGACGGTGACGAAGTCATTGCCAAAGAACACGCCGGTCACGCCGCTGACCGCAAAGATGCGCTGGGCGAGGGGTGATTTTTCGGCCGCTTCTGCGGATGGGAAGTCGGCTGTGCCTGCCTCAAGCACCGTCTGGCCGGGCAGGAACTTCAAGGTCGCCGGGTTCGGGGTGGATTCGGTCTGAATGAACATGAGGCAGCTCCGTTTTCGTTGCTTCTGATATGCGGGCAGCCGCCGTGGAAGTCAAGATTTGGAACTGTTCTAAATTGCGAGAGCGTGGTTTATCGCGTCAACCAACCGGTCATCACCCCAAAAAACCTCATCCCCGACGACAAAACTGGGTGCGCCGAACAAGTTGAGTTCTTTGGCGCGGCTGGATTGTTCGAAGAGCGCTGCTTTGACCTGCGGGTCTTGTGCGCTCTCTATGAAATCGGTGGGCAGACCTGCGGCTGCAAGACAATCGGTCAATGTTGATGCGGCCGAGATATCGCGGCCCTCGCCGAACTCAGCCATGTAGACGGCACGGGTAAACGCGGCCCGCTGTTCTTGTGAACCGATGGCGACAGCCAAACGCGCAGCAGTCAGGGAATTCTGCGGAAACGGATCGGGGTGTTGAAATGGCAATGCGCGCGCGGCGCATAAACGCTCCATATCGCGCCACATGTAGCGGCCCTTGGCGGGGTAGATCGTGAACGGAGAGGTGTTCCAGCCCTGTTCGGCAAAGATGGGCCCCAAAAGAAAGGGCTGCCAGTCAATTGAAACGCCTTTGTCATCGGCCATCTGCTCGATTCGCATCGCGCTAAGATAGGAATAGGTTGAGGCGAATTCGAACCAGAACTGAACGGGTGCTGCCATAGTCGTCAGGTAATCTCTTCCAGTTTTTCCTTGCTCAGATCACCCGGCACGATGGTGATCGGGATCGGCATGCTGCCCGAGTTTTTAGTCAGCTGTGTCACCAGCGGACCCGGCCCTTTCTTGTCCGTGCCAGCGCCCAGAACCAGAACACCAATTTCGGGGTCGGACTGTACGTGTTCGATGATCTGCGCCACTGGATCGCCTTCGCGAATGGCTAGCTCAGGTTCGACGCTCTGCTTGTCGCGCATCCATTTGGCGAAGACTTCGAAATGGGCGTGGATACGTTCGCGGGCCTCTTCGCGCATGGTTTCAGCCACACCGATCCAGTGATTGAATTCATCCGGCGGGATGACGGACAGGATTGTCACGCCACCGCCGGTATGCGCGGCCCGCATCGCGGCAAAACGCATGGCGTTCAGGCATTCGCGGCTGTCATCCAGAATGACGAGAAACTTGCGCATTTGGGTCCTCTTGGTTTTCTCGGATCATGCCCGACCGATAGCGTGCTGGCAACTCGGGTAAATCCCTAGCGCTCGCTGGCTGCCCAATCCCAGTAGAGCGCGCGGGCGCGACGGGCGATAGGGCCAACCTGATATTGCGTGTCGTCCAGAGCGGTCACGGGCGTCACCTTGTTCATGTTGCCGGACATGAACACCTCATCCGCCGCATGGAAATCATCAAAGCTGAGGACTGACTCATGTACATTAAAACCATCGGCGCGCAGGTTCTTGATGTGCCGTGCGCGCGTGATCCCGGCCAGAAAGGTGCCGTTGGGCATGGGGGTAAAGACCTCACCGTCTTTGGCCATGAAGATATTGGCGGTGGCGGTCTCGGCCACATTGCCCATCGCGTCGGCGACCAGCGCGTTCGAGAACCCTTTGGAGCGCGCCTCAGTCAGCATCCGGGCGTTGTTCGGGTAGAGACACCCGGCCTTGGCATTCACCACGGCGGATTCCAGTACCGGACGGCGGAACCGGGTGGTCGTCAACGTGACCGAGGCCGTCTCGGGCGCCATTGGGATCTCTTCAAGACAGATGGCGAAACCGGTGCTGTCTTTCTGGGGCACGATGGCCGTGACGTCTCCGTGGATGCCCCAATACATCGGACGGATATAGACAGCCTGATCCGGGCCATAGGATTGCAGCCCTTCGCGCACCAGATCGACCATTTGTTCCGGCGTTACGGTCGGGGTCAGCATCAGCGCCTCGGCGGATCGGTTCACGCGGGCGCAATGGGCCAGCAGGTCAGGGGCCATGCCGTCAAAGTAGCGCGCGCCATCAAAAACCGAGGACCCTAGCCACGACCCATGATCCGCCGCCCGCATGATCGGTGCGTCCCCTTCATGCCATTGGCCTTCGAAATAGGTGCGGATATTCTTGCCGACTGCCATAGCGCCCTCCCTCAGCTTTCGGCAAACCTAGGAGGGCGTTAGGTGAAGGTCCAGTGCAATCAGCGCGAGGCTGCGCCGACCATGCCCACAATCTCGTAGGTTTGTTTCAGGATCGGGGCGGCAATCGCACGCGCCTTTTCCGCACCACGGGCCAGGATCTGGTCAATCTCGGACTGCTCGCCCATCAGGCGGGCCATCTCGGACGAGATCGGAGACAGTTTTTCGACCGCCAGTTCGGCAAGCATCGGCTTGAACTCACCGAATTGTTTGCCGCCAACCTCGGCCAAAACTTGCGCGGCCGAGCTGTCGCTGAGCGCGGCGTAGATATTGACCAGATTGCGCGCCTCAGGGCGATCTTCCAAACCGTCGACTTCTGATGGCAGGGCGTCCGGGTCTGTTTTGGCCTTGCGGATTTTCTTGGCGATCGTGTCGGCATCGTCGGTCATGTTGATGCGGCTCATGTCTGACGGATCAGACTTAGACATCTTCTTTAAGCCGTCACGAAGGCTCATGACCCGCGTGGCCGCCCCTTCGATCACAGGTTCGGTGACCGGGAAGAAATCGACGCCGAAATCGTTGTTGAACTTGATCGCGATGTCGCGCGTCAGCTCCAGATGCTGTTTCTGATCTTCCCCAACCGGCACATGGGTCGCGTGATAGATTAGAATGTCCGCGGCCATCAGCGCCGGATAGGCAAAAAGACCCAGCGAGGCATTTTGCGTGTTCTTGCCCGCCTTGTCCTTCCACTGGGTCATGCGCTGCATCCAGCCCATCCGAGCGACGCAGTTGAAGATCCACGCCAGTTGCGCATGTTCGGGCACCTGGCTTTGGTTGAACAGGATGGATTGTTTCGGGTCGATGCCCGCCGCGATATAGCCCGCGCACAGTTCGCGCGTGTTGTGCGACAAGGCGGCGGGGTCCTGCCAGACGGTGATCGCATGCAGGTCGACCATGCAATAGATGGTTTCGAACTCTGGCCCCTGCATATCCACAAAGCGCTTCATCGCGCCCAGATAGTTGCCCAAGGTCAGCCCGCCCGAAGGCTGGATGCCGGAAAACACGCGCGGCGTGAATTGGGTCTGGGTCATCGAAGGGAACTCCCGTCTGGAAAAATCAGCCCTCGTCGCTTACCCATGAGGCCAAGGGACGTCAACAGCCGCGAAAGGCCAGCCCAATGAGCAGTGAGCATTATACACCCGCCGTGAACCCTCTGCCGCCCGTCGTGGTGGCCTTGGTTCTGTTCATCATGGGGATCGAACTGGCGTTTACGCTGGGCGCTCGGGGTCTGGTCGGAGGGCCGGGCGCGGTCGGGTGGAGGCTGGATGCGCTGCAGAGCTACGCGTTCTCGGCCGATATCTTCGATTGGATGGTGCAAAACGGGCGCTGGCCGTTCGAGCATGTCATCCGTTTTGTGACTTATCCGTTCGTTTCGGGCAGTTTTACGCAGGCGGTGTTTGTCTGCGTTTTCGTGCTGGCCATGGGCAAGATGGTGGGTGAGGTCTTTGGCGGCTTTCCGATGCTGCTGATCTTCGTTCTGTCGGGTGTCGGTGGCGCGCTCGCCTATGCGCTGTTTCTGGACCCGTCTTATCCGCTGGTCGGAGGGTTCCCTCCGGTCTATGGGCTGATCGGGGCGTTTACTTGGCTGCTTTGGCGCAAGCTCTCGTTGGTTGGGGCCAATCAGGCGCGGGCGTTTCAGTTGATCGCCGTGCTGATGGGCATTCAGCTGCTGTTTGGCCTGCTCTTTGGAGGCACAGGTGATTGGGTGGCCGATCTGGGCGGTTTTGCCACCGGGTTCGGCCTTTCCTTCTTTTTGGCGCCGGGTGGTTGGGCGCGGATCAAGGGCCGCATCCGGCGCGAGTGATCAAGACCGGCGCAGGGCCGTTTTGAACTCGGACAGTCTAAATGCCCCCAACAGGTGGCCGAATGCGAAGTAGCTGACCGCTGCAACCATGATCAGCGCAAGCAGAGCCAAATAGCGCCACCCGGGCACATCAAGCGTCCAGCCGAACAGTTGAATAGCGGCAAACAACACCACGCCCATCCCGACCGATGCCAAGAGGATCCGCCCCGCGCGCCGCCGGAAGCGGTCGTCGAACCGCGTCTCATCGCCCATATTCCGCGCGCCAAAGGCCAGTAGGCCAACCATGGCCCAGCCAGCGGTAGAGGCCGCAATGGCAGGGGCAATCCATCCGAAAATCGGGTAAAGGCCAAAGGCAAGCGCCGCGTTGATGATCATTGCCACCAAAGCATAGTGGAACGGAGACCGCGTATTCTCGCGCGCGAAATACAGCGGTTGCAGCAGCTTCTGCAGCATGAATGCGGGTAGGCCGATGCCATAGATCGCAACGGCTAGGGCTGTGGCGGCTGTATCCTCGGCGGTGAACTGGCCCCGCTGGAACAGGACTGAGACCAGCGGGTTCGGGATAATCAGGAACGCCACGGTCGAGGGCAGGGTGAGCAACAACATGAACTCTCCAGCCCGCGAAAACGCATTGCGCGCGCCTGCTTTGTCATCCGCGCGCAAGCGGCGAGACAGGTCGGGCAGCAGCACGATTCCGATGGCAATCCCGACAACACCCAGAGGCAGCTGATACAAGCGATCTGCCGCAAACAACCAGCTGACAGCTTTCTCGGTCTTTGAGGCCACAAGTTGCCCTACAACCAGATTGACCTGCGTCACCCCCATGGCCAAGGCGGCGGGTACAGCGATGCGGACCATATTCCGCATCTCGGGCGTCAGACGCGGCAACCCAAAACGTATGCGGATACCGGCGCGTTCGGTGGCAAACCAGACCAAAGCCAGTTGCGCCACACCTGCCAAAGGGATCACGGCGATGAGCCAGCGAATGACCTCGCCTCCGGATATCGCGCCAGCGATCAGTGCGGTGCAGGCGAAGATGTTCAGAAGAACCGGTGCTGCTGCGGCGGCTGCAAATCGCCCCGTCGCGTTCAGAACGCCCGAAAACAGCGCCGCCAGCGACATGAAAAGAATGTAGGGGAAGACGAAATAGCCATAGTCGACCGCCAGATCGAAGCGTTCATCGCCGTAAAACCCCTCGGCCGTCAGCCAGACGAGGCCGGGCATGAACACCATCGCCAGCCCGACCAGGGCCAATACTGCGGCGACCAACAGGTTGAAAGCATCTTGCGCGAACCCTTGCGCGTTCTCTCCGCCCTCTAACCGTTTGGAAAACATCGGCACGAAAGCTGCGTTGAATGCGCCTTCGGCAAAGAAGCGGCGGAACATATTGGGTAGACGGAAAGCCGCGACGAAGGCGTCCATCACCGGGCCGGGGCCGATGAACGCGGTCAGCAGGATCTCACGCAAAAAGCCCAGAACGCGGCTGGCCAACGTCCAGAAGCCGACCGTGAAAAAGCCGGAAAACAGCCGGATCTGCTTCATGACGCCGCGCGCTCGGCGCCCTCGGTGATGGCTTTGCGCAGTTTGGTCTCAAGCCCGCGCTGTTTGCTCTCCGAGTGGTATTTCAGCCCGAACATGTCCTTGACGTAGAATGTATCCACCACCTGCTCGCCATAGGTCGCGATCACTGCGTTGGCGATATAGACATTGGCCGCTGCGAGCGTGCGCGTCAGGTCATAAAGCAAGCCGGGGCGGTCGCGGGTATCGACCTCGATGATCGTGTAGATCTCGGACCCGTCATTGTCGAAGGTGATATGGGTCGGCACGTTGAAAGCGCGTTCGCGTTTCTTGATCTTGTCGCGCGATTTCAGCGCGTCGCGGGCCACGACCTCACCTTTCAGCGTTTTGTGAATCATCTGGGTCAGACGCGGCAGACGGCTGGCTTCGAACGGGTGGCCTTCGGCATCCTGTATCCAGAACGCATCCGTTACATAGCCATCCTTGGTCGTGTAGCTGCGGGCATCCACGACGTTAGCACCGACCAAGGCCAAGGCCCCGGCGATCCGCGCAAAGATACCGGGGTGATCACCCATGGCAAAGCAGGCGCGGGTGGCGTCGCGATCCTCGTCCGGGTGCAGGCGGATTTCCATCGCGCCGGGATCGCCGCTGTGTTCCAGCGCCCGTAGCATCTCGGCAAATTCCACATGGGTCGAGACGTTCAGGCCCTGCCAGTACGGAGCATAGTGCCGCCCGGTTTCCGTCTTCAAATCGGCCTTGGACCATTCGGCCAGTTCTGCGCGCAGCAGTTTCTTGGCCTCGGCCCCGCGATTGGCACGGTTCAGATCCTCCATGCCCGTTTCCAAGGCACGTTTGGTTTCCGCATGCAGCGCGCGCAGCAACGTAGCCTTCCAGTTGTTCCAGGTATTAGGCCCGACACCGCGAATGTCACAGACGGTCAGCACGGTCAGCAGATCCAGCCGTTTGACCGTTTGCACAGCCTTGGCAAAATCCCGCACGGTTCGAGGGTCCGAGATATCGCGTTTTTGCGCCATATCCGACATCAACAGATGATAGCGCACGAGCCATTCGACCGTTTCAGCATCGGATTTGTTCAGCCCCAGCCTGGGTGCCACTTTCCGTGCGATTTGTGCCCCGAGGATTGAGTGATCTTCGAGCCGTCCCTTAGCGATGTCGTGCAACAGCAGCGCAACATAGAGGACCTTGCGGTTTACGCCCCCTTCAAGGATCGAGGACGCCAGCGGCAGCGATTCAACCAGCTCTCCGCGTTCGATCTGGGCGAGGTTGACGATGCACTGGATGATATGCTCGTCCACCGTGTAGCTGTGATACATATTGAACTGCATCATCGCTACGATGGGTTCGAACTCGGGTATGAAGGCTGATAGCACCCCAAGTTCGTTCATCCGACGCAGGGCGCGTTCCGGATTGCCGTGCTTCAGCATCAGATCAAGGAAGATACGCTGGGCTTCCTTGTCGTTGCGCATATCGTCGTCGATCAGGTGCAGATTGGCCGTGACCAGCCGCATTGCGTCAGGGTGAATCAGCATGCCCGTACGCAGGCCTTCCTCGAACAGGCGCAACATGTTCAGCTTGTCGGTCAGGAATGTATCCGGATCGGCAATGTCCAGACGACCATGAACCATGCTGTACCCGGCTTTGACCCGAGGGCGGCGGCGGAAAATCCGCTCCAGCAGCGGGGCGCCTTTCATATGCAGGGCTTCCAGCTTGGTCAGGAAGATCCGCGTCAACTCCCCAACGCTGGTAGCATGGCGGAAATAACGCTGCATGAACACTTCGACCGCGCGCCGCCCGGCCCGATCTTCATAGCCCATGCGCGCCGCAACCTCGACCTGCAAGTCGAAGGTCAGCTGTTCGGTCGCGCGACCTGTGACCAGATGCAGGTGTGAGCGCACGGCCCAAAGGAAATTCTCGGCCTCGGCAAAGGTCTTGAATTCATCGGGCGTGAACAGGCCCAGCGGGACCAGCTCGGCCACGTCTTGCACGCCGTAGATGTATTTCGCGATCCAGTAGAGCGACTGCAGATCGCGCAGCCCGCCTTTGCCCTCTTTCACATTGGGTTCGACCACGTAGCGTTGACCCTGTTTCAGATGGCGTTCGTCGCGTTCCTGAAGCTTGGCCTCGATGAACTCTCGCTCAGTCCCCTTGAACAGATCGGCCTTGAGGCGTTGGTCCAGCTCCCAGGCCAAACGCGTGTCTCCTGCCAAATAGCGCTGTTCCAGCATCGCGGTCCGGATGGTGAAGTCTTCGGTCCCGAGACGCAGGCAATCCTTGATCGTGCGCGAGGAATGGCCGACCTTCAGGCGCAGATCCCATAGGATATAGAGCATGGATTCAATCACGCTCTCGGCCCAGGCGGTGATCTTATAGGGCGTCAGAAACAGCAGATCGACATCCGAGGCGGGTGCCATCTCACCGCGCCCATAGCCGCCGACCGCCAGAACAGCGATGCGTTCCCCCTGTGTCGGGGTGGCCAAAGGGTGCAGATGCTCATTGGCGACGCGCATCGCAGTGCCGACCAGACAATCCGTGAGGTAAGTATAGGACCGAGTCAGAGGGCGCGCGTCGAATGGGCGGGCGGCAAACGCCTCGGCAATGGCGGCGCGCCCGGCCTTTTGCGCCTCACGCAGAATGCGCACCGTTTCAGCACGCAGCGTGGAGTTGTCAGTGCCTGCCTCGAACGCTGCAGCAAGCTGAGCGTCAACGTGGGCGCCGTCGAAAATATCCTCAGGCGGGCAGATAAGTGAGTTTTCAGGCACTGCGGTCAGGTGAGGCTGGTCAGAAACCGGCCCCTGAGAAGCTTTGAGGGGCAGGGTCAATCACAACAACCTGTTTGTTCTGGATCGTGGCAACCGCCAGACCCCGTTCATTGGTACCATCAGAGCGCAGACGGAAGATGCCGCCAACGCCCTGAAAACCGGCGCTCTGGGTCAGCGCAGCCCCGGTCAGAGCATTCGATTTGCCCTGGCTTACAAGCGCTCCGATGGCGGCGATCCCGTCATAGGCCAGTCCGCTGATCGGATGAGGCGCTTCGCCATAGGTCGCATTGTAGCGCTGACGATAGGCCTGCGCTTTTGCAGGATCAGGTAGGGCAAACCAACCGCCCTGAACGCCGGGCAGTTCAAGAGTTTGGGCGGGAATGTCCCACCGTGTCAGACCGATATACTGGGAGGTTGACGGCGAAACCCCCGCTTCGGGCAGAAGCTGCGAGAACAAGGGCAGCGCGCCTGCGGTGGTTGCAGTCAGGAAGACCGAGTCCGCCCCAGTAGAATCCATGGCGGATTTGATGTTGGGCACCGCGTTGATCACACCCTGCTGCGACCGGTCATAGCCGACACTTCCGGCGTTGTTCATACTGCTGCTGGCCAGTGCATTGGCAATGGCTGAGCGGCCAGCCTCTCCGGCTGCGTCATTGCTGTGTACGATGATTGCTCCTGTCTTGCCCTGTCTTCCGCCATAATTGGCCAGTCGATTGGCCGTGTTCTGGAATGTCGGCCCCAGCACAAAGACATTTCCACCCGCGATACTGGTGTTGTTCGAGAAGGACAGGACGTTCACGTTGTTGTTCAGCACCGCAAGGCCGGCCGCGTTGGCGGCTTGCGCATAAACCGGTCCGATGATGATCTTGGCACCGTCCGCCACAGCCTGTTGCGCCACGCCTGAGGCCGTGCCGGCATTACCCGCCGTATCATAGACACGCAGGTCAATCTGGACGTTCGGCAGGTCCGACATCGCCAGACGTGCTGCATTTTCAAGGCTTTGCGCCAGCGCCGCGTCGCCAGACTGGCCTGATCCGCGCGGAACCAGAAGCGCAACGGGCACCGGTTCCGAGGTGTTGATCGAGGGGCCTCCGCCGACGCCCGTGGTTTCACATGCGGCCAGAAAAACGGCGGTGGTCAGGGCGATCGTGGTTTTGGCCAACTTGCTAACGGACTTGCAAACGGTAAACATCTAAAAGAAAACTCCCTGATCCGGCGGCTTGCGACGCTGCTGTTCTATCGAGCCGCGATAATAAACGTCACGCTGTGAGGGTCCAGCTTTGAATTTCCAAAACATAAGTTTGGCTGCTGGCCTGTATTTTGTTGCCACTCCGATCGGTACGGCGCGCGATATTACGCTCAGAGCGTTGGATGTGCTGGCCTCGGCCGACATGATCGCGGCAGAAGACACCCGCAGCCTGCGCCGGTTGATGGAAATCCACGGTATCCCTTTGGGCGGACGTCGCATTCAGGCCTATCACGACCACAGCGGAGCAGGCGCACGCGGCAAGATCATGGATGCTTTGGCCGCAGGGCAATCCGTTGCCTATGCGTCCGAGGCCGGTATGCCGCTGATCGCCGATCCAGGTTACGATTTAGGGCGGCAGGCGGCCGAGGCCGGGCACACCGTCACTTGCGCACCTGGCCCGTCCGCCGCGCTGACGGCGCTGACGCTGGCGGGTCTGCCAACGGATGCGTTCTTTTTTGCGGGCTTTTTGCCCAATGCGTCTGGCGCTCGTCGCAACCGAATCGAGGCGCTGCGGGATATCCCCGGAACGCTGGTTTTCTACGAATCACCCAAGCGCGTGGCTGGATGCTTGTCCGATCTGTCCGATATCCTCGGCTCCGACCGGCAGGCGGCTTTGTGCCGCGAGCTGACGAAGAAGTTCGAGGAAGTCCGACGTGGCTCTTTGCAAGACCTGGCAGAGGCCTTCCAAGACCAAACCCCCAAGGGTGAGGTGGTTCTGCTCGTGGATCGCAGCCATTCGCCAAGCGTTAACGAATCTGACGTAGAAGAGGCTTTGAAACAGGCCTTGCAAACCCATTCGGTTCGGGATGCGGCGGATTTGGTGTCAAAGATGTATGATCTTCCCCGACGCCCCATTTACCAGCAGGCCCTCAAACTGGGAAAGGGATGACATGATGCAGCGTGCGGTGCGGGGGTCGGTATCTTATCATGCGGGGCAATCTGCGGAATTGCGGGTTGCAGCCAACTACGAACGCCGCGGATTCTCGATCACTCACAGACGCTGGCGCGGTGCCGGGGGTGAGATTGACCTGATTGCGCGGGGTGACGAAGGTCTAGTTTTTATCGAGGTCAAGAAAAGCACCAGTTTCGACAGGGCTGCGGCTCGGATCACCCCACGGCAGACCCAGCGTATCTGCGCATCAGCGGCGCAGTTTCTTGAAAATGAACCGGACGGGCAACTGACGAATGTTCGGTTCGACGCGGCGCTGGTCGATGGCACGGGCGCTGTTCAAATCATCGAAAACGCCTTCGGACCGGCCTAAGCCCCATTGAACCCCTCGGCCTGCTGCGCCATGTATCTGGCGTGAAGTTGAGGGACATGCCATGAAAATCGCCTTTCAAATGGACCCGATCGGGGCCGTGGATATCAACGCCGACAGCTCTTTCCGCCTTGCGGAAGAGGCGCAGACCCGCGGGCATGAGCTGTTCTTCTACGGGCCGGATCAATTGGCCTATCAGGAGGGGCGGATCACCGCGCGAGGACAAGACATGCAGGTTCAGCGCGTTGCCGGAGACCCCGCGGTCCTCGGTCCCGAGCGTGAAGTTGATCTGGCTGAGTTTGACGTGGTGTGGCTACGTCAGGACCCGCCGTTCGACATGCATTACATCACCTCGACGCATCTGCTGGATCGGTTGAAGGGGCAAACTTTGGTGGTCAATGACCCGTTTTGGGTACGCAATTACCCCGAGAAACTACTGGTTCTGGATTTCCCCGAATTGACTCCTCCGACCACGATTGCGCGGGACATGCAGACCATCAAGGCCTTCAAGGACAAGCATCAGGACATCATCCTTAAACCTCTTTATGGAAATGGAGGGGCTGGGGTGTTCCGGTTGGATGCCAATGACCGCAACCTGACCTCGCTGTATGAGCTGTTCACCGGATTCTCGCGCGAGCCGTTGATTGTTCAGAAATTCCTGCCGGATGTGAAGAACGGCGACAAACGTGTGATTCTCGTGGACGGAGAGCCGGTGGGTGCCATCAACCGCGTCCCGGCCGAAGGTGAGACGCGTTCCAATATGCATGTCGGAGGGCGACCCGAAAAGATCGGTTTGACAGAGCGGGATCTCGAAATCTGCGCGGCCATTGGGCCTCTGCTAAAAGAAAAAGGTCAGATCTTTGTCGGGATCGACGTGATCGGAGACTACCTGACCGAGATCAACGTCACCTCCCCCACCGGCATTCAAGAGCTTGAGCGCTTCAACGGTGAGAACATCGCCGAAAAGATCTGGCAGGCGATTGAGGCTAAAGTCTAAGCGCTACAGGCGTTGGGCGGCGATTAGGTTTTCGATGCGGTCCGTTCATTGGAATGCACGGTTGCACTGAAGGTCGAGTTCTTCGCTTGAACATGGCGCAAGCGGTAAGCTACCGGACTTGTCTAGGACAACGGGCAATGATTAGTTCCGCCGTAATTTGTACCCCAAACAGCCTCGCATCAAACTGAGTGCGAACATTTAAGCCATGGCCCGTGCGCTGATCCGAAGACTTAGCGCTTCGGCCACGTGCGGTCGCCGGATATCAGCGGAGCTATCCAGGTCGGCTATGGTTCGCGCGACCCGTAGGATGCGGTGAAAGGCGCGCGCTGACAGGCCGAACCGGTCGGCGGCCTTGAGCAGCAGCTCTTTGCCCTCAGCATCTGGGGCGGCGACCTCTTCCAGTAATTTACCCTCGATATCAGCGTTTTGACGTACGCCCTTGTGACCTTCAAACCGAGCAGCCTGAACGGCGCGGGCCTGCTCCACACGCTCGGCCACGGTGGCCGAACTGTCGCCAGACGGCGGCAGATCAAGGTCGGTGAACGCTACCGGAGGCACTTCGATGCGCATATCGAACCTGTCCATCAAAGGGCCGGAGATGCGGTTCAGGTAGTCTTCGCCACAGCCCGGTGCGCGGGAACAAGCGCGGGACGGGTCGGTCATGTACCCGCATTTGCACGGGTTGGCTGCCGCGACCAGCATGAAACGGCAGGGGTACTTCACATGGGCGTTGGCGCGGGCGACCATGACCTCTCCGGTTTCGATCGGTTGGCGCAGGGTTTCCAAAACGGTGCGAGGGAATTCGGGGAACTCGTCCATGAACAACACCCCGTTATGGGCCAGAGAGATTTCTCCGGGTTTTGCACCGCGTCCGCCGCCGACAATCGCCGCCATCGAGGCGGTGTGATGCGGTTCGCGAAAGGGCCGCGTCCGGTTGATGCCGCCTTCGTCCAATAACCCACAGAGGGATTGGATCATCGACGTTTCCAGCGCCTCGACCGGGGTCAAAGGCGGCAGGATGCCGGGCAGGCGCGCGGCGAGCATGGATTTGCCCGAGCCCGGCGTGCCGATCATGGTCAGGTGGTGCCGTCCCGCCGCAGCGATCTCAAGCGCACGTTTGGCGCGTTCCTGTCCTTTGACGTCTCGCAGATCGCGGGTATTGGAGGACAGGCTGACTTCGCCCGGTGTGGCCGCTGCCAATGGGGCCTGACCCGAAAAATGGCGCACCACGTCACCCAGCGAACCGGCTCCGATGACCTGAGTGGCGTCCACCCATGCAGCCTCGGCGCTTGAGGCGCGGGGGCAGAGCAGGGCGCGATCCTCGGCCGCCGCTGTCATCGCGGCGGGCAAAGCGCCTACGACCGGAACCAGCGACCCGTCCAAGGATAATTCGCCCAAAGCTACAGTGCCCTCGGCCGCGTCTGCAGGGATGATCTCCAAAGCGGACAGGAGGGCGACGGCGATGGGAAGGTCGAAATGGCTGCCCTCTTTGGGCAGGTCGGCTGGGGACAGGTTGATGGTGATCCGCTTTGACGGCAAGGCGATGGCCATGGCGCCAAGCGCGCTGCGCACCCGATCTCGCGCCTCGGACACTGCCTTATCCGGCAGACCGACGATGGAAAAGGCAGGTAGGCCCGGAGAGACGGCGCATTGCACCTCGACCGGGCGGGCATCAACCCCTTGAAACGCAACCGTATGAGCGCGGGCAACCATGGCAATCCTGTTCTTGGTTAACAGGACGTTGCTGCCATGGCGGCGGTTTAGGAATGGTTAACGGCTGCGCGCATCGCAGTAAATTTGGGCCAGGCGTCCGGATCTGCGACTGTTTTGTCGCGGCAGAACGTGTTGCAGAACCCCCAGCGCTGGCCGTCGAGGTCGAGGAAATCGGTGACCGGGTCGCCGGAATATGGGCAGTGCGCGTTGACTGAGGGGCCTTCGTTGGCGGGTCGTGCCGCGGACGGTTCTCCAACAGGCCAAAGAGCCGAGGGTGAATATTCCGGGTAGGGGTACGGATCGTATTGCACGGTCAGCCCCATCGCGCGCCATTGTCGGACCGATGTATCCGACAGCAAGCTTAGGCAATAGTCGCGACTTTCGGCTGAGACCGGCAGATCATACCCAATGATCCGAGCCGCGACTGGGGTGTAGAAGACATCGGCCAGCGAGTAGGCTCCGAAAAACGGACCCTTCGACGCGCCCGAGATCGCCCGAGCATGCGCCCAAAGCGTCTCAATCCGGGCGAGGTCATTCAAAGTGTCCGCTGACGGTTGGAACCCTTTCCAAACATGCGCCAACTGCATCGGGCATTCCCCACGTAGTGCGGTAAAACCCGCGACCATTTCGGCGCACAGCCAACGGGCCGTTGCGCGCGCGGCTGGGTCTGACGGCCAAAGGCCAGCTTCGGGGTGCCGTTCAGCCAATGTCTCGGCCATCGCGAGGCTTTCGCCCACAACCGTACCATCGGGCAGACGCAGGGCGGGAACCAGACGGGCTGGGGCAAGGGATTCCATATCCGCGGCCATGGTGCCGGAATAGAGGCCAACCAAGTGGCTGCGATAGGGCAGGCCGAACTTCTCGAGCATCAACCAGCCGCGCATGGACCAGCTGGAAAACAGGCGGTCACCGATAAAGAGATCATAGGTCATGATCAAAGGATGACGGAGCCGGAAGCGCTCGTAAATCAGTGATTTGTGACCTGCCGGATCACGGAAGATGATTGATGGCACCGACGGACCATTCGCCCGCGTTATAGGCGATCTGGGTAACCGACAGGTTGTCGATCCGGTGCGAAAACGCTTGTTGCGCCTCAATATTCAAAGCGCGCTGTACTTGCGTCAGGATCACTCCGAAATGGGCAACAATGACCAGATCCGCGCCCGCATGTGTGGCCATCAGCGCATCGACGGTTTTGTCGACCCGCGCACGGACGTCGTTCCAGCTTTCTCCGTTTGGAGGGCGCACTTCGCCGGGATTGTCCCAATATGCAAAGGCAAGCTCGGGGTCTTCGGCTTCGATCTCGGCGAAACCGCGCAGTTCCCATGTGCCGAAGTTGATCTCGCGCAGGTCAGGATGGTGGGGCAGGCGCAGGCGCTGGCCTTGGATCGCCGTTGCCGTATCCGCCGCGCGCGACAGGTCGGATGAGACAACAACCGCGCCCGCAGGGATGTGATCATGCAATCGCTGCAGTGCGGCCTGATCGCTCAGATCGGCGGGGAGATCGGACCATCCGACCATCGTTTTAGCGTGGGTGGGACCGTGACGGACCAGGTGCAGACGCGTCATGGCAAGTGTCCCTTCAAGACCATCGGCAGCCCCGCGGTGACCTGAACCACCTGGTCGGCCTGTGCTGCTAGCGCGATGTTCAGCCGGCCCTGTGCCTCACGGAACCGGCGGGCGAGAGCGTTTTCGGGCACGATGCCGTGACCAACCTCATTCGAGACGATAACAAGCTGCGCCGGGCAGCTGCGCAGGGCGCTCAGCAGTTGGGCTTGGGCCTGATCCAGATTGTTCTCGGCCAGCAGGTGATTGGTCAGCCACATCGTGGCGCAATCAATCAGGCAGGCTTGGTCAGGACTCAGTTCCGCCAAAACTGGGGTAAGGTCCATCGGTTCCTCGATGGTTTCCCAGCCGGACCCGCGTTGTTCAATGTGGTGATCGACCTTTTGCTGCATCTCGCCATCAAACACTTGTGATGTCGCAAGATAGATCCGGTTTTTCCCAGAGGATACAACCAGTTGTTCGGCATAGGCCGACTTACCTGATGCGGCTCCTCCCAGCACAAAGGTTAAATTGGCGGTCACAATTCTTACCTTTCTGGTGATCCACTTGGTGATGATCTGCGTATCGACCCTAAGTCGGCAAGGCAAGCCCGGCTGATGCCTGCAAAAAGGGAGAGTTTCATGGCACTGGACAACGCATCCGATTTCTCGATGTCCCGCAAAGCGATGAAGGCCGAACTGCTGGACGCGGAAACCGAATTGCAACTGGCCTATGCGTGGCGTGACAACCGCGACGAACAAGCACTGCACCGACTGATCACCGCCTACATGCGCCTAGCTATTTCGATGGCGGCCAAGTTCAAGCGCTACGGCGCTCCGATGAACGACCTGATCCAAGAGGCCGGTCTTGGACTAATGAAAGCCGCAGACAAGTTTGATCCTGATCGCGGTGTTCGGTTCTCGACCTATGCGGTGTGGTGGATCAAAGCCAGCATCCAGGATTACGTGATGCGTAACTGGTCGATGGTGCGGACCGGTTCGACCTCATCCCAGAAATCTCTGTTCTTCAACATGCGCCGCGTTCAGGCACGGTTGGAACGTGAAGCCGCCACCGAGGGGCAGGAGTTGGATCGGCATCAGCTGCACCAGATGATTGCCACGGAAATCGGTGTGCCCTTGCGCGATGTCGAGATGATGGAAGGGCGTCTGTCCGGCTCGGATTTTTCGCTCAACGCGGTGCAGTCAGCGGATGAAGATGGGCGTGAGTGGATTGATGCGCTGGAAGATGATCGTGAGCAGGCCGCCGAGGCGGTCGAACATCGCCACGACACCGAGCAGCTGCGCGAATGGTTGCTAATGGCGATGCAATCCCTCAATGACCGCGAAAGATTTATCGTGCGTGAACGTAAGCTGCGCGAACCGGCCCGGACCCTTGAAAGCTTGGGGAATGAGCTGGGTCTATCGAAGGAACGTGTACGGCAGCTTGAGGCCGCAGCCTTCACCAAGATGCGCAAGAACCTTGAAGCCCAATCGCGTGAGGTGCAACACTTCATCGCATGATAAGATTTGCGATTCTGTTGTGTGTGCTGGCGTTTACAGCCAGCGCCGTGCGCCCGGTCCAAGCCGGTGATTTGATCCCCGAGGATGTCCTGACAGCCATGCAGGACGCAGACGTGGTGATCCTTGGTGAAATACACGACAACCCGCGCCATCACCTTGTGCAGACTGAGGCGTTGGGCGCGATCTCTCCGTCGGCGGTGGTGTGGGAAATGGTCACCGAAGAAGGCGCGCAGCGTCTGGCGCAGACCGCCGCCTCCAACCCTGAGGAATTGTCTCGCATCTTGCGCTGGGCGGAATCGGGTTGGCCCCCTCTGAGTATGTATTACCCGGTCTTTCAAGCCTCGGACGCACCGGTCTATGGCGCCATGGTTCCGCGCACGGCCGCGCGCGCCGCGATGGAGAAGGGCGCGGCCACGGCCCTTGGGGCAGACGCTGCACGCTATGGTCTGACCGTTCCGCTGTCGCCAGAAGATCAAGCCGCGCGCGAGGCGGATCAACTGGCCGCACATTGCGATGCCCTGCCCGTTGAGATGTTGCCTCAGATGGTCTCGATCCAACGTCTGCGTGACGCGGTGCTGACCCGAGCAATCCTGCGCGCGGACGAGGAAACCGGTGGCCCGATTGCCGTGATCACTGGCAATGGCCATGCTAGGACCGACCGGGGTATCCCGACCTTTCTGGCGCGCCTGAAGCCGGGGCTGAAGGTCTTTGTGCTAGGCCAGTCCGAAGGGGGAGTGATCGACGGAAGTTTTGATGCGGTGATCGATAGCCCGGAAATCGAGCGCGAAGACCCTTGCAAAGCGTTTGAGACGCAGAATTAACCGCTGGAACTACCCGGTGGCCTTGCCTAATGTCAGGACCGACCGGGACGGGAAGGGCTGAACATGCTGGCATCCAAACGCATTCTGCTGATCATCGGAGGTGGCATTGCGGCCTATAAGTCGCTCGATCTGATCCGACGGCTGCAAGAGCGCGGTGCGCAAGTCACTCCCGTTTTGACCCACGCCGCCGAGGAGTTCGTGACGCCACTGTCAGTCTCCGCACTTGCAGGCCAGAAAGCCTATCGCGACCTCTTCGACCTGACGGACGAAGCCGAGATGGGGCATATTCAACTGTCGCGCTCGGCTGACCTGATCGTGGTTGCCCCAGCTACCGCAGATATGATGGGCAAGATGGCGACAGGGTTGGCCAACGATCTGGCCTCGACCCTGCTGATGGCCACGGACACGCCGGTTCTGTGCGCGCCCGCCATGAATGTGCGTATGTGGGACCACCCCGCGACCCAGCGAAATCTGAAACAATTGCAGCAGGACGGCATCCGCTTTGTAGGACCCAACGAGGGCGACATGGCATGTGGCGAATATGGTCCGGGCCGGATGTCCGAACCGCTAGAAATCGTTGCTGCCGTTGAGGCGCAACTGGCCGACGGACCGTTGAAGGGTAAACGCATCCTTGTGACCTCCGGCCCGACACATGAACCGATTGATCCGGTGCGCTACATCGCCAACCGCTCATCCGGGGCGCAGGGAACTGCCGTTGCCCGCGCCTTGGCGGCGCTCGGGGCCGAGGTGGTTTTTGTCACTGGCCCTGCCGACGTTCAACCGCCCCAAGGCGTGCAGGTCGTGCAGGTTGAGACAGCACAGCAGATGTCTGACGCGGTGGATGCGGCCCTCCCTGTGAATGCAGGTGTGTTTGTCGCCGCAGTCGCCGACTGGAAAGTGGCCACCGCCTCGGATCGGAAACTAAAGAAAAGCCGTGATGGTCTGCCCTCGCTGGAGTTCGCCGAGAATCCCGACATCCTGAAACGCGTTTCGCAGATGGGTGCGGGTCGTCCTGATCTGGTGGTGGGTTTTGCAGCGGAAACCGATGATGTGATCGACAACGCAACTGCAAAGCGTGCCCGCAAGGGATGCGATTGGATCGTGGCAAACGACGTCAGCCCGGCAACCGGCATCATGGGTGGTTCGGAAAATGCAGTCGTCCTGATCTCGGATCAGGGGGCCGAGAGCTGGCCGCGCATGGGCAAAGACATGGTCGCCGCGCGTCTGGCACAAAAGATCGCCGACGCGCTGGCCGGATAAGACAGAAGGAATTCAGATGGTAGCTATCCGCGTGATCCGGGAAGAGGGGGCAGACGCCTCTGTTCCTCTGCCTTCATATGAGACCTCAGGCGCGGCCGGGGCTGATGTGCGCGCCAACATTCCCGGAGGTGCGTCGATTTTCCTGGATCCGGGGCAGCGCGCCCTTGTCCCCACCGGCCTGCGAATCGAAATCCCTGCGGGGTATGAGGTGCAGGTCCGCCCGCGCTCCGGGCTGGCATTGAAGCACGGCATCACCCTGCCCAATACGCCGGGGACCATCGACAGCGACTATCGCGGCCCGCTGGGTGTGATCGTCATGAACGCAGGGCAGGACCGGTTCGAGGTCACCCACGGAGAACGCATCGCGCAGCTTATCGTTGCGCCTGTCGTGCAGGCCACGTTCGAACTGACCGAAAACCTCGGCGAGACCGAGCGTGGGTCGGGCGGGTTCGGCTCAACCGGGCGCGGCTGATGTTGCTGGTTCTGGTCCTTGCCGCAGGTCTTTGGGGCGTCGGCTATATAGCGGGCGTGTCCCGGACGGCGCGTGTGACCTCGGTCAGTGTGCTTATGGCCGGGGTGATCCTGTCGCATCTGGTTTTGCCGAGCGGTCACCCCCTGCGCGAAGCAACCGGTGGATCGGCGGCGTTGTGGCTGATGTTGGCCGGAGCGGCTGCTCTGGTCATGGTCTATGGCAAGGGGCTGAAAGCGCTGCGAAATCGGGCGCAGCCCGAAGCGGATAAGGCCGAGGTCAAACCCTCGGACCGGTTCACTGAAACAGAGCTGGACCGCTATGCCCGCCATATCGTTTTGCGCGAACTGGGCGGGCCGGGGCAGAAACGGTTGAAAATGGCGCGCGTGCTGGTGATTGGGGCCGGGGGTCTCGGCGCACCAGCCTTGCAGTATCTGGCTGCAGCGGGTGTGGGCACGATCGGAGTGATCGACGACGACGTGGTCGAAAACGCCAATCTCCAGCGTCAGGTCATTCACCGCGACGCCGATATCGGAATGCCCAAAGTGTTCTCGGCCCAACAAGCGATGGAGGCGCAGAACCCCAACGTCACCGTCCTGCCCTACAATCGGCGTCTGAGCGAAGAGATTGCGCCGGAGTTGTTGGGCGACTTCGACCTGATCTTGGATGGTACCGACAATTTCGAAACCCGCTATTTGGCAAATCGCACGGCGGTTGCGTTGGGCAAACCGCTGATCTCGGGCGCACTGTCGCAATGGGAAGGGCAGCTGAGCGTCTTCGACCCGGCCAATGATGCCCCCTGCTACCAGTGTATTTTCCCCGAAGCCCCCGCAGCTGGTCTGGCCCCGTCCTGTTCCGAGGCAGGCGTGATCGGCCCCTTGCCAGGCGTGGTTGGCTCCATGATGGCGGTTGAGGCGATCAAGGTCATCACCGGTGCCGGCCAAGCGCTGCGCGGCGAAATGCTGATTTATGACGCGCTTTATGGTGAAAGCCGCAAGATCACCCTCTCCAAGCGCTCTGACTGCCCGATTTGCGGCGGGGGTGGTGAATAAACGCCGTGTTGCTCTGGATCATCTTACCGGCCCTTCCTAGGTTGTGGTCAAAGGAGATCTGAATGACCAACCCGATCCTGTCCGACTGGACCACTCCGTTCGAACTCGCCCCTTTTGCCAAGATTTCGGACGACGATTTCGCCCCCGCTTTGGATGAGGCGCTGCAGGCGCATAACGCGCAGATCGACGCGATCGCCGCAAACACTGAGGCCCCGAGTTTCGCCAACACGATCGAAGCGCTCGAGGCCGCGGGTGAGCAGCTGGACAAAGTGCTGTCGGTTTTCTTCACAGTAGCGGGCGCGGACAGCAATCCGAAACGAGAAGAGCTGCAGCGGGAATTCTCGCCAAAGCTGGCGGCGCATTTCTCGGGGATATCCTCGAACAAGGCGCTGTTCAAGCGTGTGGCGGACCTGTGGGCGCGGCGCGATGATTTGGGCCTGAGCGACGAACAGGCCCGCGTGTTGATGCTGTCTCATCGCGGTTTCGTCCTGGCTGGAGCTGCGTTGGAAGGCGAGCAGGACGCCCGGATGCAAGAGATCAAGGCGCGGCTGGCGTCACTTGGAACATCCTTCACCCAAAATCTGCTGGCGGATGAGCGCGAGTGGTTCATGGACCTGTCCGAGGATGACCTGCAGGGCCTGCCGGATTTCGTCGTGGATGCCGCGCGCGCGGCGGGTCAGGAAAAAGGCGCCGCTGGTCCCGTAGTTACCCTCTCGCGGTCGATCATTGTGCCGTTCCTTCAGTTCTCACCCCGTCGCGACCTGCGGGAAAAAGCTTATCGCGCTTGGACCGCGCGCGGGGCGAATGGTGGTGAGACCGACAACCGCGACATTGCCGCTGAGATCCTAAGCCTACGGGAAGAACGCGCCAAGCTGTTGGGCTATGACAGCTTTGCTGACTACAAGCTTGAGACCGAAATGGCCCGCTCGCCTGACCGCGTCCGCGACCTGCTGATGCAAGTGTGGGAGCCTGCGAAGGCGCGCGCCGATGCAGATGCCGAGGTTCTGACCACGATGATGCAAGAGGATGGCGTCAACGGCCCTCTGGCGGCATGGGACTGGCGCTACTACGCTGAGAAACGCCGCAAGGCCGAGCACGATCTGGATGAGGCCGCGCTGAAACCCTACCTGCAACTGGACCGGATGATCGAGGCCTCGTTCGCCTGCGCCAACCGTCTGTTCGGGTTGGAGTTCAAACCGCTGGACGTTCCGCTTTACCACCCTGATTGCCGGGCGTGGGAGGTGACGCGCGACGGCAAGCATATCGCGGTCTTCATCGGTGACTATTTCGCACGCGGGTCCAAACGGTCGGGCGCGTGGTGCAGTGCAATGCGGGGGCAGGCGAAATTCCCCAAAAAACAGGCTCCGGTCGTGATCAACGTGTGCAACTTCGCCAAAGGCGATCCGGCGCTGTTGTCCTATGACGACGCGCGCACGTTGTTCCACGAGTTCGGGCATGCCCTGCATCAAATGCTGTCGAACGTGACCTATGAAAGCATTTCGGGCACGTCCGTGGCGCGCGACTTTGTCGAACTGCCAAGCCAGCTTTACGAACATTGGCTGGAGGTCCCCGAGGTTCTGGCCGAGTTCGCCACCCACGCGGAGACCGGCGAGGCAATGCCGCAAGAAATGCTTGAGAAAGTACTGAAAGCCGCGAATTTTGATCAGGGGTTCCAGACGGTGGAATATGTCGCCTCGGCTTTGGTTGATCTGGCGTTCCATGAAGGCGCGGCCCCGGCGGACCCGATGGCGAAACAGGCCGAGGTTCTGGACGGCATCGGAATGCCCGCAGCCATCGGCATGCGCCACGCGACCCCGCATTTCGCGCATGTCTTCGCGGGTGATGGCTATAGCTCAGGCTATTACAGCTACATGTGGTCCGAAGTGATGGATGCCGACGCGTTCGAGGCCTTTGAGGAGGCCGGAGGGGCCTTTGATCCAGAACGTGCCAAAGCTCTGGAAGACAACATCCTGTCCACCGGCGGCTCGCGCGAGGCTGAGGAGCTGTATCTGGCCTTCCGGGGCCGGATGCCGGGTGTCGAGGCTTTGCTGAAAGGGCGCGGCCTGATCGCGGCGTAACCCTTCTCCCCCGGTCCTAGGGGGATCAATATCCCAGCTGGCGATCCACAAGATGCACAAACGGCTCGCCAGCTTCCCCGCGCCGGATATTCTCGACAATCACCTGCGCCGCCGTCACGGGCCGCGTTTCCGAGGCGATATGCGGCGTCACCGTCACGTTCGGATGCGCCCAATAGGGGTGATCGGCGGGCAGAGGCTCAACCCGAAACACATCCAGCGTGGCATGTCCGATCTGGCCGGTGTTCAACGCCTGCAATAGCGCGTCATCGTCAATCAGAGGCCCACGCCCCGGATTGATGATCCGCGCGCCTTTGGGCATCAGCGAAAGGGTTTCGGCGTTCAGAGTGTTCTCGGTCGCCGGTGTATCGGGCAGCAAGAGGACGGCGATCTCGGCCTTTGACAGCGCCTCTTTCAATCCGTCTTCGCCGCTCAGGCAGGTTACTCCGGGGACGTTTTTGGAGGTGCGACTCCAACCGGTGACGTTGAAATTCAACGTAGCCAGCGCTTGGGCTGCCTCCTGCCCCAAAGCGCCAAGGCCCAGAATGCAGACCTGACGTTCGTTCGCCAATGGCGGCGCGTCAGGTGTCCACACACCATCTTGCACTTTGATGTACTGGTCCATCCCCAGATGATAGCGCAGCACGTGCCCCACGACCCATTCGGTCATGCCTTGGGTCAGCCCGTGATCCACCATCCGCGCCAGTGGCACGGTCAGCGTCTTGTTCCCTGCGATTTTCTCGACCCCGGCCCAGAGGCTAAGAACCGCTTTCAGCCTTGTATAGGGCATGAAATCCAGCAGCCCGCCGCTTGGGGCGTAGACGATGTACTCCACCTCATCCTCGGGGAATTCGGTTGCAAGATTGAACGCGACGCCTGCCTTTTGCAGCCCCTCGGTCAGAAGCGGCTGGTACACCGGCCAAAGCTCAGGACGTGCGGAGAACAGGATATTGACAGGCATCGAGGGGCTTTCCGATCAGCGGGGGCGGTGGATATGGGCGCTTTGCACGACGCCGAAGGCGGCCATCAGGACCAGCATGGCCGACCCACCATAGCTGACCATGGGCAGAGGCACCCCAACAACCGGAGCCAGCCCCATCACCATCGACATGTTGACCGCAAAGAACAGGAAGAAGTTCAGCGCGATCCCCATGGTGACCAGCGATGAGAACCTGTCTTTGGTCGACAGCGCCGTGACCATGCAGAAGATCAGGATGAGCGCGTAAAGCAGCAATAGGGTGATGCCACCGACAAAGCCGAACTCTTCGGCCAATGTGGTGAAGATGAAATCGGTGTGTTTTTCAGGCAGGAAGTTCAGTCGTGATTGCGTGCCCTGCATGAAGCCGCGCCCATTCCATCCACCCGATCCCAGGGCGATCTTGGACTGGGTGATGTGATAGCCCGCGCCCAGCGGGTCGGTAGACGGGTCAAGAAACGTGTCAATCCGGCGGAACTGGTAGTCTTTCAGCAACTGCCACTCGGTCCCTCGGCTGTTGAAAACAGCTGCAATCAAGCCGACCACGGCTGCGATCACGGCCGCGAAATAGGCCCAGTGGACACCGGCCAGAAACATCAACCCTCCACCCGCGGCCAACAGCAGGATCGAAGTTCCAAGATCCGGTTGGCGCAGTACCATGAAGGTAGGGATCAGGATCAAAACGACCGGGATCAGAACCCAAAGCGGGCGTGAGGTTTTGTGCGAGGGCAGCCAATCGTAATAGGCCGCCAGCAGCATGACCAGCGCGACCTTCATCACCTCGGACGGCTGAAGGCGCATGAACCCAAGGTCGATCCAGCGCTGTGCGCCCATGCCGATGGTTCCGAAAAGCTCCACAAACACCAACAGCGCGATCGAAGCTAGATAGGCCAGTACCGACATGTTGCGCCAGAACCAGATTGGCACCAGTGCGACGATGAACATCACCGTCAGGCCCAGCCCGAAACGTTCGATCTGAGGCTCGGCCCACGGCATCCACGAGCCACCCGCCACCGAGTATAGCATCAGGAACCCAGCACTGGCCGTGCTGATCAGCAACAGCGTCAGTGGCCAGTTCATATACAGGAATTTACGGAACCCCGATGGCGTGGATTTGACCGCATATTCAAGATAGCTCATGCGCGGTCCTTCTCGCTGGGGCGCGCTTTGGGGCGGCGGTCGCCCTCGAGCCGTTTTTGTTGTTCCTTAATGCGCTCTCGATCTCCGGCCGGGTAGGCCTCAAGCGGGGGCGTGCCGTTGTAAAGCGCCTGAAGCATGATGTCGCGCGCGACCGGGGCCGCCGCCTTGGAACCGCCGCCGCCATGCTCGACGACCACCGCGATTGCGTATTTGGGCTTGTCGTAAGGCGCGAAGCTGACGAACAGCGCATGGTCGCGCCGTTCCCATGGCAGGTCCTCGTTGCGGATCACACCTGCGGCACGTTCCGCTTTGGTGATATTGCGCACCTGACTGGTGCCGGTCTTGCCCGCCATGCGCAGGTCATCGGCGATAATCCGGCTGCGATAGGCCGTGCCGCGCCGGTCGTTTGAGACCGACCACATCGCCTCGCGGATGTAGTTCAGATTGGCCGGGCTGATCTCAAGCGGTTCGCCCGCGCCCGTTGGCTGTTCGACCCCATCAATCGAGCGGACCAGTCGCGGCTTCACGGCTCGACCGGTGGCGATCCGCGCGGTCATCACGGCCAGCTGCATTGGCGAAGCCAGCATGAATCCTTGCCCGATCGAGGCGTTGGCCGTATCGCCGCTCAACCATTCCTCACCATGGGTTTTCAGCTTCCACTCCTGATTAGGAGCCAAACCTGCCCGAACGGCGGACATGGGGATGTCATGCTTGATGCCGAGCCCAAGGGTTCGCGACATTTCTGAGATTTTGTCGATGCCAACCTTCAGCGCAACGTCGTAGTAATAAACGTCGCAACTGCGCTTGAGCGAAGTATTGAGATCGACCGTGCCGTGACCTCCGCGCTTCCAGCAGTGGAAGCGACGACTACCGACCTTTAGATGGCCGGGGCAATAAACAGTGCTGCCGGGGCCAACGACACCGGCCTCAAGCGCGGCCAAGGCGGTGACCATCTTGAAGGTCGATCCGGGCGGATATGTGCCCTGAACCGTCTTGTTGGCAAGCGGGCGGTATTTATCCTGCGTCAGGATCTGATAGTCCGCGACCGAGATGCCACGCACAAACAGGTTGGGATCGAAGCTGGGGGCCGAGGCCATCGCCCGCAGATCGCCGGTTTCGCAATCAATGACAACGGCGGCGGCGCTTTCTCCGGCAAGCCGTGCCTGAGCGTATTGCTGCAGGTCCGCGTCGACCGAGAGCTGCAGATCAGCACCCGGTTGGCCTTCCTGCCGGTCCAGCTCGCGCATGACGCGGCCGGTGGCGTTCACCTCAACCCGCTTGGAGCCTGCTTTGCCGCGCAGGTCGATCTCTTGCTTTGCCTCAAGGCCGACCTTGCCGATCTGGAACCGGGGGATGCGCAGCACCGGCTCGGGGTCTTCGATCTGGCTGAGGTCATAGTCGCTGACCGGGCCGACATAGCCGACGATATGGGCGAAATCCTCATAGCGCGGGTATTGTCGGGTCTGCCCGACCTCGGGCGTGACCCCTGGTAGGGCCGGGGCGTTCACCGCGACTTTCGAGATATCTTCCCACGTCACCTGATCGACCAATGTGACCGGCAGGAACGGGGCCGAGCGGCGCATTTCCGTGCGTGCGCGCTCAATCTCATCCTCGTTCAGCGGGATCAGGTCCGAGAGTTTGGCGATCACCTTGTCGATGTCACCGGCATCCTCGCGCACAATTACGATGCGGTAGGAGGGTGAGTTCTGCCCTATGACCTGCCCGTTGCGGTCATAGATGCGCCCCCGCGTCGGCGGGATCAGGCGGATGTTGATGCGGTTTTCTTCGGCCAAAAGGCGATATTCATCCGCTTGATCGACTTGCATATACCGCATGCGCGCGGCCAGCCCGCCAATGAAAACCGCCTGCAGACCGCCCAGCAGCAGGGCCCGCCGGGGAAGACGTTTATAGGCGACACCTTCGCTTTTGATCTTGCGTTGTTTCATGCACGCGCCCCCGCAGCGCTGGCATCCGCGGCCGAGACGCGGCGCACGCCGAATACACTCTGAGACAGCAGAACAATGACCGGATAGGCAAGAATTGTCAGCACAAGCTGGATCATAACCGGTAACAAAGCCGCCTGATCAACAGACAGGATCGCAAGGATGACCCGATTGCCGAGAAAGACGGCAGCAACGACGGCACTGACCGACATCCATTCCGCCACAAAGCCCGCATCTCGCATCCCCGGTGCCGCAGACCGTAAGTAGGCCGCGCCCAGCACCACCAGCGCGGCCAACAGGCCCGGCGGGCGTTGCAGCAGCAAATCGGCCAGCAACATGACCAGAGCGACCAAAACGGTTGGCACATAATCCGGCTGCCGAAGCACCCATGCAAAGGTCAGGACGATCAGAAAGTCCGGAAAAGGCCAGCGGTCCGGCTGTGTATCCAGCGGCAGCAGGTGCAGGAACAGAACGAACACCGCGAGCGCCCCGTAAAGACCGCGCATAGCCCATTTGTGAGAGGCCGGTTTATCCATCTCCAGCTTCCTCCGGTGACAACGAAGCGGCGGGGCGTGAGGGGCCAACGATCTGCCCCGGATCGCGGATTGTGGGGGCTGAGTTGTAGCGAAGAACGCGCAGGAACTCCAACCGTTCGAAATCGGCAGAGAGGCGCACGCGCAGGCGGCCTCCGGGGTCGGCGGCGATCTGGCCGATCAGCAGGCCGGCGGGAAACACGCCGCCATCGCCCGAGGTCACGACCCGGTCGCCGGGGCGCACAAGCTCACGGTTTTCCAGAAACTCGACGGATGGGGCAGGGGTATTGTCGCCCGTGATCAAAGCGGTCTGGCCTGAAGGTTGGATGGTGGCGGGAATGACGCTTGAGGCGTCGGTCATCAGAATAACGCGCGCTGTATCCGGCCCAACGCCCGAGATACGGCCAACCAGACCGATCCCGTCCATCGTGGCCCAGCCATCAACGATCCCGTCCCGCTCCCCCACATTCAATAGCACCGACTGCCGGAAGGGCGAGCCGCTATCGGCCATCACAACGCCGGTGACATAGGTCAGGCGAGGATCAAGCCGCACATTGTTCAAATCCAGAAGCCGCGCGTTTTCCTGTTCCAGCTGCAACGCGGCCTCTTTCCAGGCGCGCATCAGCCGCAGTTCCGAGCGCAGCTCGCGGTTCTGCTCGCTCAGGCTTTGATAGCTTTGGAAATCACGGAACAGGTTGACGGTCGCGGTGACCGGAACCATGGCCCAATCCATCGAGGGCACAACAGCATCCACAACCTGCGCGCGGAACCGTTCAACCCGAGGGCTGTCGATCCGCCAGACGATGAAGATGCCCAGCAGGCACAGCACAACGATCCCCAGCAGCAGACGCCGCAGTGGGGCTGTGTAGTCATCGCGCTGTGATCGGTCTTTTGCCACAGGTTACCTTCCCGTGCTGCTCGGGCCGAGTTTACCCTATTTTCTAAAGGGTGCGCGCCTTAGCTTTCGTAGTCAATCGCGTGGCGCAGCTGTTTTTCGTATTCTAGCGCCTTGCCGGTGCCCAAAGCCACACAATTCAGGCTTTCATCGGCAATCGACACGGCCAGACCGGTCTGTTCGCGCAGAGCAAGATCCAGATCCCCCAGAAGCGCTCCGCCACCGGTGAGCATCACGCCGCGATCCACGATATCTGCGGCCAGATCGGGGGG
This sequence comes from Ruegeria sp. ABV3_008, assembly GCF_056161185.1. Lineage (NCBI taxonomy): Bacteria > Pseudomonadati > Pseudomonadota > Alphaproteobacteria > Rhodobacterales > Roseobacteraceae > Ruegeria > Ruegeria sp. ABV3_008. Next base: position 206,104 of record NZ_JBSWYP010000007.1, read on the forward strand.
CGTGGTCTCCAGCGCGGTCATCACAGCCTCACAAATCTGCTGGACGGGTTCCGACAGCGCCTCGGCGACCTGAGCCTGGCTGATCTCGATTTCTTTTGGCACTCCGTTCAGCAGGTCGCGACCGCGGATATGCATCGACTGGCCACGGCCGTCGTCGGGCATGCGGGCGGTGCCGATGGTGGTCTTGATGCGTTCAGCGGTGGATTCGCCGACCAGAAGGTTCTGCTGACGACGCAGGTATGAGATGATCGCCTCGTCCATACGGTCTCCACCCACGCGGACTGAGCGGGCGTACACGATATCCCCCAGCGACAGAACCGCGACCTCGGTGGTGCCGCCGCCGATGTCGACAACCATGTTGCCGGTCGGATCGGTGATTGGCATGCCTGCCCCAATCGCCGCTGCAATCGGTTCGGCAATCAGACCCGCGCGGCGCGCTCCTGCGGACAGAACCGACTGACGGATCGCGCGTTTTTCAACCGGGGTCGCGCCATGCGGGACGCAGACGATGATCTTCGGCTTCGAGAAGGTCGAACGCTTATGCACTTTGCGGATGAAATGCTTGATCATTTCCTCGGCGGTGTCGAAGTCCGCAATGACACCTTCGCGCATTGGGCGAATGGCCTCAATCGAACCCGGTGTTCGGCCCAGCATCAGCTTGGCGTCTTCGCCAACCGCCAGAACCTTTTTAACGCCATCCTTGACGTGATAGGCCACAACCGAGGGTTCAGACAGGATCACACCGCGCCCCTTGACGTAGACCAGCGTGTTTGCCGTTCCAAGGTCGATAGCCATGTCCGCTGTGAACAGGCCGCCCAGATTGCCAAAGATCCCCATGATTCCCCTGATCCTGTATGTCGGTTTTTCTACTGCCCGCGACTCGACGGTTCCGGGACGGATGACTTATAGGGTGCCAACTCGCCCGGTAAAAGGGCTGATTCCGCGGCAATCAGCACCTTTTCGCCTCATTTGCAGGGACTGTAGAAGGCAATATGCTCTCATATCAACATATTTACCACGCCGGGAATCTGGCTGATGTGCAAAAGCACGCTTTATTGGCATGGACGCTGTCCTATCTGACCCAAAAGGACAAACCGCTGACCTATGTCGAAACCCAATCGGGGCGTGGGGTTTATCGGCTGGATTCAGACGAGGCCCGCAAGACCGGAGAAGCAGCCGCCGGGATTGAGCGGGTGCAGCGTAGTGCATGGTTTGGCGATGATCATCCGCTGGCGCAGGCGATCGAGTTGACCCGCGCGCGTTTTGGAGAGGCCAGCTACCCCGGATCGCCCCTGATTGCAGCTAGCCTGCTGAGGTCACAGGACAGTCTGCACCTCGCTGAATTGCATCCGCAGGAATATGCGGCATTGTCTCTGGCAGTTCCGGGGGGCAATACGCGCGTCTACAAGCAGGACGGGTATGAGCTGGCGCAGTCCCTGCTGCCGCCGACGCCCAGACGGGGTATGCTGTTGATTGACCCCAGCTACGAGGTGAAGGCGGAATACGACCGCCTGCCGGGGATCATCGCCAAACTGCATCGCAAGTGGAACGTCGGTGTGATCGCCTTGTGGTATCCGATCCTGAAAGATGGCCGTCAAAAGCCGATGGTGGATGCGCTGACGTCTCAAGATTTCCCGAAGGTGTTGAAACACGAAGTGACATTCCCCGCAGCACGCAAAGGGCATGGGATGGTCGGGTCTGGAATGTTTGTGATCAACGCGCCCTTCGATTTGGATCAGGAAACCCGCAGATTGTCCGGGTTGTTCAAACAACTCTGAAGATGCGTTGAGGAGCAAGCAAAGCTCCCGCCCCGTTTTGCCTGCATCAAAGATGCCGTCAAACGTTTTGGGCCCGACAGCGCGCTGCAGGCGCGCTTTCGGGCCCAAAACCCAAGGTGGGTCTCGGCGAAGCCGGACCGCCGCGGGTGCGGGAGCCCTTTGCCGTTTCTAGGTCAGGTCTTTGTAGCTGATCTCACGCGTGTCTGCTCCGGGGCCGGTTTTCTCGCGACGAACGATCAGGCGGTTCAGCGCATGGATATAGGCCTTGGCTGACGCAACAACCGTGTCTGTGTTGGCCGATTGGCCGGTTGCGATCATGCCGTCTTCGCTCAGGCGGACCGAGACGGTGGCTTGCGCGTCGGTACCTTCGGTCACTGCGTGAACCTGATACAGCTGCAACCGGGCGGTGTTGGGATAGATCGCGCGGATTGCTTTGAACGTAGCATCCACAGGCCCGTCACCATGCTCGGTGGCGATGATGTCCTTGCCGTCCATCTCAAGCTCAACGGTTGCTTCGGCCTGACCGCCGGTGCCGCAAGTCACTTTCATTGAAACAAGCTGCAGGTAGTCGTCATGCTCGTCCATGGTCATCAACGCGATGAGGTCATCGTCGAACACCTCTTTCTTGCGGTCGGCCAGATCTTTGAACCGAACGAAGATGTCCTTGAGCTGGTTGTCACCGACGTCAAAACCCAACGTTTCGAGCTTGTCGCGCAGCGCGGCGCGGCCTGAGTGTTTGCCCAAAGGCAGAGAGGTACCGGACAGGCCGATATCCTCTGGGCGCATGATCTCGAAGTTTTCGCGGTTCTTCAGCATGCCATCCTGATGGATGCCGCTTTCATGCGCGAAAGCGTTCTTGCCGACGATGGCCTTGTTGAACTGAACGTTGAAGCCCGACACGGTCGCCACGCGGCGCGAGATATGCATGATCTTGGTCGTGTCGATGCCCGTGTGCCATGGCATGATATCGTTGCGAGTGCGCAGCGCCATCACGACCTCTTCCAAAGCCGTGTTGCCCGCGCGTTCGCCCAGACCGTTGATGGTGCATTCGATCTGACGCGCCCCGCCTGCTACAGCGGCCAGAGAGTTCGCGGTCGCCATGCCAAGGTCGTTGTGACAGTGGGTGGCAAAGATCACCTCATCCGCTCCCGGTACGGTCTCGATCAGACGCTTGATCAGGTCGGCCGACTCCACTGGGGCGGTGTAGCCCACCGTGTCAGGGATGTTGATCGTGGTTGCGCCCGCTTTGATCGCAATCTCGATCACACGGCAGAGGTAGTCCCACTCGGTCCGCGTCGCATCCATCGGTGACCACTGAACGTTTTCGCACAGGTTGCGCGCGTGGCTGACGGTTTCGTGGATCTTCTCGGCCATCTCGTCCATCGTCAGGTTCGGAATGGCGCGGTGCAGGGGGGAGGTGCCGATGAAGGTGTGAATACGGTTCTTCTCGGCGTGTTTTACAGCCTCCCAGCAGCGGTCGATATCGGCGAAGTTCGCACGGGCCAGACCGCAGATACGGCTGTTTTTCGACCGTTGCGCGATCTCGGATACGGCCTTGAAGTCGCCCTCGGATGCGATGGGGAAACCGGCTTCGATAATGTCGACGCCCATCTCGTCCAGCAGCTCGGCAATCTCGAGCTTTTCGTCATGGGTCATAGTTGCGCCGGGGCTCTGCTCGCCGTCGCGCAAAGTGGTATCGAAGATCAAGACGCGGTCTTGGTCGGTCACGTTGGTCATGGGGTTCTCTTTCTTCTTCTGTCCTAAAGCCTCTTGGCGCGCTGGCGTCCTCCTCTGAGCGGGCGCGCCGGATGGCACGCTCAGAGGCGGATTAGGATCAGTAGGCCACGCAGCGACGCACCGCGAAGGGCGGTGTCGGCAACAAGGATATCTGCGCGGTTGATCATGAGGATGAGGTTATACCGAGCTTGCGCGGAATGAAAAGAACCAAAATGAGGGCGTGGTCCTTTCTGCGCGGATTCTTAGAGACCTGTCATTGATCCAGCCATTACCGCCGCTAGGTCGTTAGGCATGAAAACGGCTTTGATCATAGGCGCCTCTGGCGGAATTGGATCGGCGCTTTGCACGCGTCTTGAGGAGTACGGCATCCATGTCACAAGCCTGTCCCGGTCTGTTGACGGATTTGACCTGACTCAACCGGACCAGGCTTTGCAGATGTTGGATGACCTGCCTGACCCGTTCGATCTGGTTCTGGTCGTCTCCGGCGCGTTGGAGATCAACGGGGCGGAGCCGGAAAAGACGATCCGCGCTGTATCGGCACAGGCAATGATGGATCAGTTTGCGTTGAATTCGGTTGGCCCGGCGCTGGTCCTCAGCCGTGCGCACAGATTGCTACCACGCGACAGGCGATCTGTTTTTAGTGTCCTGTCGGCGCGTGTGGGGTCGATCGGAGACAACCGGATCGGTGGTTGGATCAGCTACCGGGCTGCGAAAGCTGCGGTGAATCAGATCGTCCACACCTCGGCGATCGAACTTTCGCGCACGCACAAACTGGCGATCTGCGTGTCTTTGCATCCCGGCACCGTCAAAACTGCCTTCACGCAGAAATATCTTGGGCGGCATCCGGCGGTTGAGCCTGAAGAGGCCGCTCAGAATTTGCTAAACGTGGTCAACGGTCTGACGACCGATGACACGGGCGGGTTCTTCGACTGGGCCGGAAAACCCGTTCCGTGGTAGTGGGTTAACCGTCGGAGGGTTCAGCCTCGGTTGGTTCCTCAGCGTTTTCCGCCTGAGAGGGTTCATCCTCTTGCGCGGGCGCTTCTTCTGCTGCGCTTTGCGCGGGCAGAGCGTCATTGTCCCACACGCCAGACTCCTCTTGCCCGTTGGCATAGCGCATGGTGCCTTCGCCGTGGCGTTTGTTGTCGAGGAAGCCGCCTTCGTAAACGTCGCCTGTGCTGTAGGTCGCAACACCCACTCCGCTGATTTTGCCGTCAACCCAATCGCCGGTGTAGGTGAACGTGCTGGGCGTTGTGATCGTGCCTTTGCCGTGACGCTTGCCGTTCAGGAAATCTCCGTCATAAATCGTGCCGTCCGCGTAGCTGGCTTTGCCTTTGCCCTGCCGCGCACCGTCGACCCATTCGCCCTCATAACGATAGCCATTGGCAAAGGTGACGACGCCGGTGCCGTGGCTGACCGCATTCCGGAACTCGCCGGTATAGACGACGCCGTTTGGATATGTGGCCGTGCCCCGACCTTCGAACACACCCGCAACCCACTCACCATCATAGATGGTGCCGTCAGGATATGTGTTCTGGCCCTTGCCATGCGGCAGGTCCGCACTGAGTTCACCGATATAGGTTGAGCCGTCCGGATAGGTGATCTCGCCAAAGCCCTCGATCTGACCACGGGACCAGTCGCCTGTGTAGCTGTAGCCATCTGTTCCGGTGAAGGTGCCTTTGCCGTGGCGCTGATCGTCTTCGTAGTCGCCCTCATAGACGTTGCCGTTGGCATAGGTTTCCTTGCCTTTGCCCTGACGGCGCCCGTCCAGCAATGCGCCCTCGTAGACATCCCCGTTGGCCAGCGTCAGCCGCCCGGTGCCTGTCATCACGTTGTTCTGCCATTGGCCGTCATATTCAACGCCGTCCGACTGAACCAGACGACCCTGACCATGGCGCTGACCCTGTTCGATCTCACCTTCGTAAACCGAGCCATCGGCCGAGGTGATCTTGCCCATGCCCTGCTTTTCACCGTCAACCCAGTCGCCTTCGTAGGAATAGCCGTTGGGGTCTGACAGGGTACCCTTGCCATGATGGCGCGCGTCTTTGAACGCGCCTTCATATCGCAGGCCATTGGCATATTGGGCCACGCCGGTTCCGTTGATGGCCCCGTTGGACCACGTCCCTTCATAGGTGCCACCATCTGGATAGGTGATCTTGCCTTGGCCGTCCGGCTGGCCATCGGCGAATGTGCCCTCATAGATCGCGCCATTGGCAAAACGCGCCGTGCCTAGCCCCTGAATCTTGCCCTCGATCCATTCGCCCGAATACTCGAACCCGTTGGGCAGCCGATACGATCCGGTCCCGTGTCGCAAGCCATTCAAGAAGGTGCCTTCATAGACGCCTCCGACCTCGTCATCCTTGACGATGACGGTTCCGTCCTGCGCAAAGGCTGCCGCTGCGATCAGGGTCATGGCCCCTGCAGCAATCGAATTGCGGATCACATCCATTGTTGTTCCTGCCTGCCCGATCATCATTGCTTGCTTTCTTCGGCGCAAAACTAAGGGACCGTCACGGGCAGAGCAACGGCTTTTGCCGCATGGCCCTTTCACTCGCGCGGTGATCTGCTAAATGCAAATGGACTGACGAAGGCAAGAGGGCAGCATGGCCGACCGTTTCCGCATCACTCTGGCGCAGCTTAACCCCACCGTGGGGGATATTTCCGGCAATGCCGCCAAAGCACACGCAGCGTGGAAGGAGGCCCGTGAGGCCGGGGCTGACATGGTGGCCTTCCCTGAGATGTTCGTCACCGGCTACAACACGCAGGACCTTGTGATGAAGCCCGTGTTTCATCGCGCTGCCATGGCCGCGATCGAGGCTCTAGCTGTGGATTGTGCGGAGGGTCCTGCCATTGCCGTCGGCGGACCGTGGGTCGAAGATGAAAGCCTCTACAATGCTTATCTGATCCTGAATGGTGGCCGAATCACCAGCAAGTCCCTGAAACACCATCTCCCGAACGAAACGGTCTTTGATGAGGTGCGCTTGTATGATTCCGGCCCGCTGGGTGGGCCGTACTCGGTCGGCAATTTCCGCATCGGTAGCCCAATCTGTGAAGATGGCTGGCACCCGGACGTGGCTGAGACGCTGGAGGAAACCGGGGCCGAGTTTCTACTGATCCCCAACGGCTCGCCCTATTTTCGTGATAAATACGATGTGCGCCTGAACCACATGGTGGCCCGCGTGGTCGAGACCGGCCTGCCGCTGATCTATCTGAACATGGTTGGCGGGCAGGATGATCAGGTTTTTGACGGAGCAACCTTCGGCCTGAACCCGGGTGGTGAGCTTGCCTTCCGGATGCCCGTATTCGACGAAGCGATACGCCATGTAGATCTTGAGCGTGGTGATGACGGCTGGCGCATCGCCCCGGCCGAGATCGTCCCCCAACCGGATGTGTGGGAGCAGGACTACCGTGCCATGGTCCAATCCTTGCGTGACTACATGGGCAAGACCGGTTTCAAAAAGGCGGTTCTCGGGCTTTCAGGCGGGGTCGACTCAGCCCTGGTTGCGGCCATTGCCGTTGACGCGATTGGCGCTGACAACGTGCGCTGCGTGATGCTGCCATCGGAATACACCAGCCAGGTCTCACTGGACGATGCCGAGGCGGTCGCCAAGGCTCTGGGTGTTCATTATGACTATGTGCCGATCTCGGAAAGCCGCGCTGCGGTGACCGAAACTCTGGCCCCTCTATTCGCCGGTCGCGATGCCGATCTGACCGAAGAGAACATCCAGTCCCGCCTGCGCGGCGTGTTGCTGATGGCAATCTCGAACAAGTTTGGAGAGATGCTTTTGACCACCGGCAACAAATCCGAGGTCGCTGTTGGTTATGCCACCATCTATGGCGACATGAACGGGGGCTATAATCCGATCAAGGACCTCTACAAAACCCGCGTGTTCGAGACCTGCCGCTGGCGCAACGCCAATCATCGCGACTGGATGATGGGGCCTGAAGGCGAGGTGATCCGACCGTCGGTCATCGACAAACCCCCAAGCGCCGAGCTGCGCGAAGATCAGAAAGACAGCGACAGCCTGCCGGACTATCCGGTTCTGGATGGCATCTTAGAAATCCTGGTCGATCAGGATGGCTCGATTGCTGATTGTGTTTCGGCCGGTTTCGATGAGGCCGATGCTAAACGGGTCGAGCATCTGATTTACATCAGCGAGTATAAACGGTTCCAATCCGCCCCCGGCACGCGCCTGACCAGCCGGGCCTTCTGGTTGGATCGTCGCTATCCGATCGTGAATCGTTGGCGTGATCAGGGGTAAATAAGGCGCATTGTTTCCCGTTTGTGGTTTAGTGCTGCACTGAACTCCTGCATTGTTTCCGATAGAGCGCGTGCCCCGTTCATTTTCCGGGATGATCCGCAGGCTGCCCTTGTTTTTGCGACATTTTTCCGCCACATTTATGCTTGGATATTGCCTCATGTGAGGCGGGTGTGACGTATTGCTGCGAGGGGTGCAAGGTCATGGCAAACTGTTTTTTTAGCCTGACGACGCCACATCCGGGTGGGATGTCTGAGTGAACAGTGTGGTGTTACGATGAATGAGCAATATGATAAATCGCTTCACGCGCCGCGGGCGCTGAATACGATGGAATCTCCTCCCCAAGAGTTGGACGAGGAGAAACTGGATGCGGCCATTGCGGACATGCTGAGGGAAGATGCAGGTCAGCAGAATGTCGCGCCGATGAAGCGGCCTGAATTCCCTGATGTCTTCCCTCAGGAAGAGGTCCGGACCGGGTCAAAGCCCAAGTCGAGCGGGTTTTCGGTCAATCTGCGTCAGAAATGGGCTGAGCTTTCAGGCGTGGCGTAAATTGCTAGGCTAAAGTCTTAGAAGGTGCGGCGTATTTCGCGGCACCTTTGGCGTGCGCGCCACAGGTCTGCACAATCCTATGTGATCCTCAAAAAACCGGTTGCCAGTGGCGCAGTGGTCGGTCTCCATGGCGGTCCATGCGATTGTCCATGAGCTTTTGATGCCCGGTCCCAAGCCTACTGTCTTCGACTCCGATCTCTCATTGCCGAAACAAACTGATGTCGTCGTGATCGGCGGCGGTATTGTCGGTGTGTCGACAGCCTTGGAGCTGGCCGAGCGGGGCGTTTCGGTCTTCCTATGTGAAAAGGGTCAGATCGCGGGCGAGCAGAGCTCTCGCAATTGGGGATGGGTGCGTCTTGGGATGCGCGACCCGAGGGAGATCCCTCTGATGCAAGAGTCGCTGCGCCTTTGGCGAGGGATGGATGACCGGATCGGACGTCAGACCGGCTATACGCAGTCAGGGATTCTGTTTGGGGCCTCAGGCCAGCTGGATGCGCGCAATCTTGAACGTTGGACGCGCCATGTCGACGGGTTGGACACCGGCGCACGGATCGTCGCCGGGGCCGAACTGGCCGAGCTTATGCCCGCGGCGCAATCGGATATATCAAGCGGTCTCTACATGCCGCAAGACGGTCGGGCCGAGCCGCAATGGGCCGCCCCCGCCATCGCCGAGGCCGCGCGTGATCGCGGAGCGATCGTCATGACCAATTGCGCCGTGCGTAGCGTCGATATTCAAGAGGGTCGCGTTGCCGGAGTATTCACCGAACGGGGCCGCGTGGGGTGTGAACGGGTGGTTTTGGCCGGTGGGGCTTGGTCGCGATTGTTTGCGGGAAATGCAGGGATCGACCTGCCTCAACTGAAGGTGCTGAACACGGTCATGCGCGTGTCGCCGGTGGCCGAGGGGCCCGAGGTCGCGCTGTGGTCGGATGGGTTTGCAATCCGAAAGCGGGCGGATGGTGGTTATACCATCGCCTCGGGTCATGAAAACACGGTGGATATCGTGCCCGACAGTTTTCGGCTGGCCCTCAAGTTCCTGCCAGCCTTCGCGCAGGAATGGAGATCGCTGCGCTTTCGCCTGTCAGGCCGATGGACGACCGAGGCGAGAGAGGACCGGCGCTGGCTGCCCACCGATGTGACTCCGTTCGAACATTGCCGCGTGCTGGATCCGGAGCCGTCGCAAAAGGTCATCCGCGGCGCGTGGGCAAATGCGCGCAAGAGTTATCCGGCGCTGGAACAGGCCGAGATTGTCCAGAGCTGGGCGGGGATGATTGACGTGACCCCGGACGCAATCCCGGTGATCTCGGCGGTCGATGAACTGCCGGGCCTGTTCATTGCCACCGGGTTTTCTGGCCACGGTTTCGGCATCGGCCCCGGCGCGGGCTTGCTTATGGCAGATCTGGTCATGCACAGAACGCCCTGTGTGGATCCGGCCGCGTTTCGCCTGTCTCGTTTCACCGATGGCTCAAAGGTCCGGCCGGACCCTGGGTATTGAAGGCTTAGCCCATCATTTGATAGCTGACGGGCACAAAGCGGAAGCCGTCGCCTCGGGTCTCGACATAGCCAGCGCCTGGGAAGGGCATGTGATAGCCGATCATGGGCACCTTGTCGGCGGCCAGAAGGCCCAAAATCTTGCGGCGTGATTCCGTTGCCGCAGCTTTGTCCATGTCGAACCGAACTTCCCATTCAGGGTGCGCAAAGGACCAGACATAGTGATTGGCAAGGTCCGCAGTCAGAATAAGACGCTGGCCGTTGCTTTCCAGGTGATAGACCATGTGACCGGGGGTATGCCCAAAGGTCGCCATCGCCGTCACGCCCGAGGCCACGTCTCCGCCATCCTCAATAAAGGTCATCTTCTCGGCCAGGGGGGTGACCTTGGCAGCAACCAGATCGCCGACCCGGTTCCCGGCTTCCTGAGCGGACCAGAAATCATATTCGGGTGCCGCAGTGACATAGCGGGCATTGGGGAATGTCGGCGCATCATTCGTGGTCATTCCACCGATATGGTCCGGGTGCATGTGGGTCAGCACGACCACGTTAATCTGATCGGGCGTGACACCTGCATCTGCCAAAGCGGCCTGAATGCCGCCCTGACCAAGCCCGGTGTCGAACAGGATCAGTTCCGAGCCTGTGTTCACCAGAGTCGGCGTGAAAAAGAATTGTGCCACGTCAGGCGAGATGAAGTTTTCGGCCGATACTTTGGCGAATTCCTCATCCGAGGCGCCGCCACCGAAGATTTCCTGCGCTCCGTCGCGCGGCAGGCTGCCATCCAGCAGGGTTGTGACCGTGAAGTCGCCCAGCTGGAATGATCTTGCGATGGTCGAGTTCGCCTTTGTCTCGGCTCCGGCCGCCAAAAGAGGGGTCGCTGCGGATGCAAATGGAAGGGCTGCTGCGGCGCCCAGGGCCGCTCTGCGTGTCAAATTGATGGCCATTTCTTAGTCTCCCTGTGAGATCGCCAGCGAAAAAGGTAGTTCGCTTCGGGTCGCGTGCCACCTTATACACCGGTACTTAGTCTGCGTGGATGAACATTGCGTGTTAATATTTGTTCATCTTGCAATCTGGGGTGCCTGCGGAACCTACAGCGTTTCGGGCTAAACCTGAGACACGAATACCCTGCCACGCTTTCAGAGTTCTCGGGACATTGGTGTCACCTGATGCATTAGGTGAAACCGAAACGCCTTAGGCAATCCGAAACGCCCGGCTGGACAAAAACGCGCCTTTGTGACAAGAGCCGCGCCAACAGGAGACACCCATGACAACCACCCGTTTCGCCCCGTCGCCCACCGGCTATATCCATGTGGGCAACCTGCGCACCGCTCTGATGAACTACCTGATCGCCCGCAAAGCAGGCGGTACCTTCATCCTGCGCATCGACGATACCGATCCCGAGCGCTCGAAAGAAGAGTATGTCGACGCGATCAAACAGGATCTGCAGTGGCTGGGTCTGCACTGGGATCGGGTCGAGCGTCAGTCCGAACGTCTGGACCGCTACGCCGAAGCCGCTGACAAGCTGCGCGAGATGGGCCGGTTTTACGAAGCATTCGAGACGCCGATCGAGCTGGACCTCAAGCGCAAGAAGCAGCTGAACATGGGCAAGCCACCGGTCTACGACCGTGCCGCGCTGTACCTGAGTGATGCCGAGAAAGACGCGCTGCGTGCTGAGCGTGGCAATGGCGTCTGGCGGTTCAAACTGGATCACGAGCGTATTGAATGGAATGACGGCATTCTGGGCGACATCTCGATTGATGCGGCCTCGGTTTCCGATCCGGTGCTGATACGCGGCGACGGGCAGGTTCTATACACGATTGCGTCTGTCGTAGACGACACCGAGATGGGCGTGACCGATGTGGTGCGTGGCTCGGACCACGTCACCAACACCGCAACGCAAATCCAAATCATCGAGGCGCTGGGCGGCGCTTGCCCCCGTTTTGCGCACCATTCGTTGCTGACCGGCCCTCAGGGCGAGGCGCTGTCGAAACGTCTGGGCACGCTGGCGCTGCGTGATCTGCGTGAACAGGGCGTGCAGCCGATGGCTCTGCTGAGCTTGATGGCGCGTCTGGGCTCTTCTGATCCGGTCGAGCTGCGTTCCGAGATGGCCGAGCTGATCGATGGGTTCGATATCAACCGTTTTGGCGCGGCGCCGACCAAGTTCGATGTGCAGGACCTGTTCCCGCTGACCGCGAAGCACCTGCAATCGCTGCCGCTAGAGGATGTTGCAGACGCCGTTGCCGACGCTGGCGTTCCTGCCGATTTGGCCGAGCCGTTTTGGTCCATGGCGCGTGAGAACATCACCACTCTGGCCGATCTCAAGGGCTGGTGGGAGCTGTGCCGGGATGGCGCTGAACCTCTGATCGCCGATGAGGATCGTGACTTCATCGCCGAGGCGATTGCGCTATTGCCGGAAGGTCCGTTTGATGGCGAAACCTGGGGCACTTGGACCAAGGCCGTCAAAGAGGCCACGGGCCGCAAGGGCAAGGGCCTGTTCATGCCGCTGCGCAAGGCACTGACCGGGATGGAGCGCGGGCCTGAGATGGCAGCACTTTTGCCTTTGCTGCAAGTGATCCGCGCGCGAGGCTGATTGCCGGACCTTAGAACTTGAAAGAGGCAGGCAGTTCGTCTGCCTCTTTTTGTTGGTGCGGTTGGATGACCCGCACCGACGCCCGGCGCAAGCGATCGTCAACAAAGTCTGTCTCGTCCGGTTTGAGCTGTTGATGACGTGGGTATCTTGGCTCGGCCCTGTCATTCAAGACGGGCGCGTCCCAGCCATCCGTTGTTGCGAAGAACCGATCGGCCCCGTCCGGTCCAAAAATACGCAGATACCCTTGCACGACGACGTCGATGTAGCTCAGCAGCAGCGGATGATGATCTGTCGGCGCATTGTGCCGGTCCTTCGGCACCGCATAAACAGCGATTTCCACATCCTGCTTAAGAGGGTGCGCGACCGACTGCGTGGCGGGAATTCGGTTATAGGCCCACTCACGCTCATCCAGCGCGGCCCAGTCGTTTTTGGGCACATGGGCGATCATGCCTTCGATCTCGGAGTCAGGATCAGGGACTGCCGTCAGGAACGCGACCGTACGCAAGTCGGTATGCTTCCATGCCCGCCGCCAACCTTTGAGCTTTGCTGGCCGGGGATCGGGAAAGTCATGTGTGGCCAGGTTCACGAGGCTGCCATAGCCAAAGAAATAGGGGTCTGCCATCAGCGCGGGATGTCCTTTGGGTCGATTGATGTATGTCAAACCGCTTTTTTGCCGGACATGCAATAAGATCACATCATAGATTTAGGGAGGCCCTTATGCGGATTACCAAACGGACGAATATCGCCGTGCGCCTGTTGATGTATTGCGCGGCGCATCCCGACAGGCTGGTGACCAAGGCCGAGATCGCCGAGGTCTGCAACATTTCCGAGAACCATCTGGCCCAGGTGATCAACCAGTTGAGCCAGTTGAACTATCTGAGCACCCAACGGGGCCGCAATGGGGGCATGTCGCTGGCGCGCTCGGCTGATGAGATCCGGGTTGGGGCGGTATTCCGGGATGTGGAAGGCGCATTGCCGATTGCCGAGTGTTTTGCGGATGCCGACAACACCTGCCCTCTGACCGAAGCGTGTCGATTGAAGCTGGCGCTGAAAGACGCGGCTGAGGTGTTTTACGCCTCGCTGGACGATATCACGCTGGATGCGTTGGTTTGTGACAACGATCCTTTGTTGAAAATCCTGCAACCCGTCACTTGCGCGCGCTAAGCCGTCAATCGCTGGCGCGCAGGATGCGGGCTGGTCGTACGGATAGCGGACGTAGGGCAAAGGCAAGCCCTGCACACAGTGTCACGACCATTCCGGCCAACACGATGCCAACCGCGGAGGGCCATATAACCGTATAGCCGGTGTCGAAAATATAGGTGGCGACGGCCCAGCCCCCCAGAATTCCGACCAAAAGGGCGACGCCGCCAGCGGCTGCTCCCAACAAGACAGCACGCAGAGCAAAGCTTTGCAGGATGCGCTGCCGGTTCGCCCCGAGTGTTTTCAGAACCGCAGCCTCGTAGCGTCGCGCCGGCTCTCCGGCAGCTGCTGCGCCGATTAGGACCAAAAATCCTGTCAAAAGCGAGACGCCTGCCCCGTAGGAGGTTGCCGCCGCCAGCCCGGCCAGCAGGCCCGACACCCGGTCAATCGCGTCCCGCACCCGGATCGCGGTGATGTTGGGGTATTGGTCGGCCAGATCGCGCAGGATCGCGGTTTCGGCCTGTTCCTCGGCATAGACGGTGGCGATGAAACTGTGTGGTGCCCCGGCAAGCGCCGAGGGGTTCATGGACATGATGAAGCCCATACCTGCCGTCGAAAAGTCGACCTCGCGCAATGAGGTCAGGCGCGCCGTGATATTTCGGCCCAAGATGTTAACCGTCAGTTCATCTCCAAGGGTCAGGCCCATCTCCGCGGCCTCTTCTGCGGCGAAGCTGACCTGCGGTTCTCCGGAATAGTCTTCGGCCCACCAATTGCCTGCTGTGACACGGGCGTTTTCGGGCGGGCGGGTCGAGTATGTGATACCTCGGTCGCCTTCCAGAACCCAATGGTCCCCGGCAACGTCGCGCGCGGGGCGTCCGTTGATCTGTGTGATTATGCCGCGCAGCATCGGCGCGCTTTCGATGCGGCTGACGGATGGGTCGGATTCCAGACGCTCGGTGAAGCCCGGCATCTGGTCCTTTTGGATATCGACAAAGAAATAAGACGGCGCGACGTCAGGCAAGTTGCCTGAGATCGCGTTGCGCAAGGTTCCATCAATCTGTCCAACGGCGGCCAGAACAGACAGGCCGAGACCTAGGGACAGGACCACCGATGCCGCGCCCTCACGCGGGTCAGAAATAGCCGAGAGCGCCCATCGCAGGGCGGGACGACCACGCGCGGCGGGTTTGCCTGCGCGGGCGATGCGGCCGATGGCGATGGCCGATAGGGACAGCAGGATGAGCGCGCCCACCAAGCCGGCACTGGTCCAGAGCGTCAGTCGGGCCGAGCCGCTGAACCACGTTGCGATTGCAATCAGCAGGATCAGCCCGAATCCGGTGGCCATGACATAGATGGGTCGGGGGAGGGCGCGGGCCGTGGTCAGCGCATCACGGAACAGGGTGGCGGCGCGCACTTCCTCAGTTCGGGCCAACGGCCAGAGGGTAAATAGGAAAGCGGTCAAAATGCCGTAGATCGCAGCCTCGGCCAGAGCTTGCGGGTAAAGGGCGAAAACCGCCGGGATTGGCAGCAGGCTTTCGATCATTGGAGCCAAGGCAAGCGGTAGGACCCCGCCCAATGTTACGCCGATGGCTATTCCGATGCCCGACAAGAGCCCGATCTGGATCATATAGGTCTGGAAGATCGTCGCGCGGTCGGCCCCCAAGGTGCGCAAGGTGGCGATGGTTTCGGTTTTCTGCGACAGGTAGGCGCGGACGGCTGCGGATACGCCTATGCCACCGACTGCCAACCCTGAAAGGCCGACCAGAACCAGAAACGCGCTGAGGCGGTTGACGAATTCAGTGATACCTGGTGCCCCGTTGCGGGCATCGGTCCAGCGCATGCCGGTGCCGTCGAACTCTTCCTTGGCTTGCTGAGAGAGGCCTGCAAGATCAGTGCCTCTGGGCAGATCGAGGCGGTATTTGGTCGAAAACAGCGTGCCAGGCGCTAATAGGCCGGAGGAGTGCAAGTCTTCGGTCCGGACCAGTGTTCTTGGCCCAAGGGCGAATCCGTCTGCTGCACCGTCCGGCTCATGACGCAGGGCCGCCATCAGGACAAACTCCTGCGTGCCCAAGGCGAAGCGATCGCCGACCGCCAGTCCCATCCGGTCGATCAATGCGGGGGCCATGACGGCGCCAGGCAGGCCGTTTGCGCCTGCAAAAGCGTTGTCCAGAGGCATCTCCGGGACCAAAGTAACCGCCCCCACCAAAGGGTAAGCGCCATCTACCGCTTTGACTTGTGTCAGGGCGCGCGCAGTTCCGGTGTCTTGCGCGGCGACAGCCATCGACCGGAAATCGACAACCTCGGACACTTGTTGCGCGGTTTCGTCCATCCAGCGCCGTTCTTCGTCGCTGGCAAAGCGATAGGTGAACTCAAGCTGCGCGTCTCCGCCCAGCAAGGCGGCCCCTTCCTGCGTCAACCCTGTCTGGATGGCCGAGCGGACCGAGCCGACCGCAGCGATGGCGGCAACCCCAAGGGCGAGACAGGCGAGGAAGATGCGAAAGCCGCGCAGGCCTCCGCGCAGTTCACGACGTGCCAGCCGTCCGGCCAGTCGCAGGCTCATTCCGCGGCCTCTTGCTTGGTCTCATCTGAGATGCGGCCGTCGCGCAAGCGCACAACGCGGTCGCAGCGCGCCGCCAGCGAGGGGCTGTGCGTGACCAATACCAAGGTCGCGCCGTGCTTGTCCCGCAGATCGAACAGTAGATCGACGATTGCAGCACCGTTGGTTTCATCAAGGTTTCCCGTAGGCTCATCCGCCAGAAGGATCTGAGGGCGCGGGGCCGAGGCGCGGGCCAGGGCAACCCGCTGCTGCTCACCCCCGGACAATTGCGCTGGATAATGGTCGCGCCGATGGGACAGGCCGACGGAGTCGAGTTCTGCTTCGGCGCGGGTTAATGCGTCCTTGTGGCCAGCCAGCTCCAGTGGAGTGGCGACGTTTTCCAGTGCGGTCATGGTGGGTATCAGATGGAAGTTCTGGAACACGATACCCATCGTGTCGCGTCGAAAGCGGGCCAGTGTATCTTCATCCATTGTCGTCAGATCCTGACCCAAAGCCGAGACACTACCGCCCGTGGCCTGTTCCAACCCGCCCATCAGCATCAGCAGCGAAGATTTGCCCGACCCGGATGGCCCGATCAGCCCCAAACTCTCACCCTTCATCACGGACAGAGAGATTTCATGCAGGATATCGACCCGCCCGGCATTGCCATCCAGCGACAAAGAGGCATTTTGGAGCGTAAGAACAGCTGAAGTCATTGGTCTTTCCATCGGAGGGCAGTCAATTGGGATATGGAGCGTTTGTAGCTCTGCGCAAGGTTCTGGTTTCAGGGCTGTTTGTCAGTTGGGGCTATACTGCAACAGCCGAGCCCGTGGTGATTGCCGCATTGGGGGATTCGC
Organism: Ruegeria sp. ABV3_008; assembly: GCF_056161185.1. NCBI lineage: Bacteria > Pseudomonadati > Pseudomonadota > Alphaproteobacteria > Rhodobacterales > Roseobacteraceae > Ruegeria > Ruegeria sp. ABV3_008. The sequence continues at coordinate 223,029 of NZ_JBSWYP010000007.1, forward strand.
TAACCCAAGGCTATGGGCTGGTCGAACAGGATGGGTTTGTCCCACAGCTGGAACGCTGGCTGCAGGCGAACGGGGCCGAGGTTCGTTTGATCAACGCAGGTGTTTCGGGGGATACAACGGCGGGCGGCGCGGCGCGGGTCGAGTGGACTTTGACGCCGGATGTGGACGCGATGATCGTGGCGCTGGGTGGCAACGACTTGCTGCGAGGTCTCGACCCCGACCTGTCGCGCGCCAACTTGACCGCAATCCTGAGCGCGGCTGAAACAAGCAATGTCGAAGTGTTGCTGATCGGCATGCAGGCCCCGGGCAACTATGGGCCGGACTATAAACAGGCGTTCGACACGATCTACCCGGATTTGGCTGAACAGTTTGATGTCCTCTACGCCGAGAGTTTCTTTGACGGTCTCGCTTCGGGTGGTGATCCGAACGCCGTCAGCCAATACATGCAGCCGGATGGGATTCACCCGAATGCCCAAGGCGTCGCGCGGATTGTCGAGGCGCTTGGCCCATTGGTGCTGGAACTGGTCAAGACGTCGGGTGAACAGGGTTAGGGGCCGCTAGACTACTGTGACGACCGTTCCGATTGGCACACGGTTGTAGAGATCCACCACGTGTTCGTTCAGCATCCGGATGCATCCGTTGGACACGGCCCGTCCGATCGTCTGTGGCTGCGTTGTGCCGTGGATACGGAAATAGGTGTCGACGCCGTTCTGGAACAGATAGAGCGCGCGCGCGCCCAACGGATTGTCCCCCCCGCCGGGCTGAACATAGTCGTTATCCTTGAAACGGGCATAGGCCACCGGGTCCCGCTCAATCATCTCTTGCGTAGGCCGCCAGGTGGGCCATTCCTTCTTTACGTCGATAGTAGCTGTGCCGGTAAACTCCAACCCGGCTTTACCGACCCCACAGCCATAGCGGACCGCCTTGCGCGGTTCGGTCACGTAATAAAGGTAGAATGATCGCGGCACGACCAGCAGTTGCCCCGGCTGAAACTGCTTTTTGATCCGGACAAATTGCGGTGTGGGATCATACTCGGCAGCCTTCTTGGCAACGGCAATACCGGGGAGAAGGCTCAGGGCCGTTCCAGCCAGAAAAACACGACGTGTGAACATGTGCGCCTCTTGAATTGACCTGAAAAATCATCACTCGAATTCCAGAATGATATCTTAATTGGTCAATTATGGGGCAGATATTACGAAATTGTGATGTGATGCCTGACGGCCACAAAAAAGGGCGAGGTTTACCCCCGCCCGTCAGAGTGGCTTATGCCAGCTCGATATTGTCCGCGCTTTCGCGACCGTCACGACCCGAGCGCAGCTCGTAGGTGACTTTCTGGTTGTCGGCCAGACCGGTCAGGCCCGAACGCTCGACAGCCGAGATATGAACGAAGATGTCTTTGCCGCCATCTTCGGGTGCGATAAAGCCGTAGCCTTTGGTGGTGTTGAACCATTTTACGGTGCCTGCAGGCATATCCGTGTCTCCTGTTTAGTGCTGCCCACGTGGATGCGGCAGCCTGGCGTCGTCGGTCTGGATCGAATGACTGAGCGCCGTAGAAGGAGACAGTGGGTCGAAATAGAAAAACGTTAGCCCTTTGGATATGGCATTGGGGTGGGGATGTGGCAAGGGGGGAGTCCGCACTGTGGCTACAAGCCAAGGGTTCGGAGGCTGGCAACAGCGCCCGTCAGATCGAGATTGACCTGCCTACAATGTGCCCGCAAAAGCTTGTGCCAGCAAACTTCCGGGAGGAAGACTTATTTTGCCGCCGCATTTGGCCGACCTGTAGCCTTCGCTGACCTTGCGGGCCATTGATCCGTAGAAATGCAGAGTTTCACTGTCCTGAGGCCTTTCCAAGGGATTTAGTTGTGGCTGGAATGTGTTTTTTCGGATCTTGGGCGCGCCGTAAGGATAATGCACCGGAGGTGGCGTAAGTTCCACCTCGCGGTGATCCAAAGCGAGCAATGACAACAGGATGGGGCCGAAGAAGCTTCGGGGCAGATCTTCGGAAAAGAAATGGATGTCTTTAACGCGATCAAATATAGCCACTGCAGATTTGTCACCACCTCTACGCGCAATCTTCGCATTCCAGGAATCGCGAAACTGTATTCGGTCGCGGCTGAACAACGCCAAATAGTCGGCAAACAGATCGGATTCTGGCTCCAGGTACATCACTCCGTTCCAGATTTGCCGTGCCCCGCCGGGAAACTCGCGGCCAACGGTCAGGAGGCTGCCGTTACATGTCACCGGCTTTAGAAAATAGACGTCGCAATCGACCCAAATCAGCCCCATTTGCTGCATCATTTTCAGCCGGAAGAAATCCGAGAAACGCGCAGGATGCTGCCCGAGAACCTCGCTGAGTTCCGGTGTCAGGGGGAGGATGTCAGAGGCATCACGCAGGGCAATGCCGTCTGGTACTTGTAAAGACTTTGTGTCGTACGAAAAGAGATAGAGCGTTTGACCGGCGCGGGGAAAGGACGACAGGCAGGCATGTTCGACTTCGCCCAAATTCGGGCCGGACCAAAATGTGCCAAAACCGTTTTGCTGCATTTTGATCTATTTCCGCGCACTTACTGATAGAAAACCACTGTCTGGTGCTAGTACTCTGCAAAACCAGTATCAAGATTTTTCTGCTAAGGATGGCCGGATCGTGTGGCGGTGATGCCGGAACACAGAGCTCCGGCATCGCATTTTAGTGCTATCGTGCAAACTTCTTGTGCTTCAACCGCTTGGGCTCCAGCGCATCCGGTCCCAGACGGCGCTTTTTGTCCTCTTCGTAGTCCTCGAAGTTGCCCTCGAACCACTCCACATGGGCATCCCCTTCGAACGCCAGAATATGCGTACAAATCCTGTCGAGGAAGAAACGGTCGTGCGAGATGACCACGGCGCAACCGGCGAAATCGACCAGCGCATCTTCCAGCGCGCGCAGGGTTTCGACGTCGAGGTCGTTGGTCGGTTCGTCGAGCAGCAGGACGTTGCCGCCCTCTTTCAGCAGGCGGGCCATGTGGACGCGGTTGCGCTCACCGCCTGATAGCAGTGAGACCTTTTTCTGCTGGTCGCCGCCCTTGAAGTTGAAGGACGAGCAATAGGCGCGGGAATTGACCTGTGCGTCGCCCAGTTGGATGATCTCGGCGCCGCCGGTGATTGCCTCCCACACGGTGTCGTTGTCGGCAAGGTCGTCGCGGGACTGGTCGACATAGGACAGCTCGACCGTATCGCCCAGCGTGATGGTGCCGCTGTCGGGCTGTTCCTGACCGGTGAGCATCTTGAACAGCGTCGATTTACCAGCACCGTTGGGGCCGATGACGCCGACAATGCCGCCGGGGGGCAGGGCGAAGTCCAGCCCTTCGATCAGTTGCTTGTCGCCCATGTGTTTTGACAGGCCTTCGACCTCGATCACCTTGCCGCCAAGGCGCTGGCCGTTGGGAATGACGATCTGGGCGCGGGTCAGCTTTTCGCGCTCGGACTGTTCGGCCAGCTCGTTATAGGCGTTGATCCGAGCCTTGGATTTGGCCTGACGGGCCTTTTGGCCTTGACGCATCCACTCCAATTCGCGCTGAAGGGTCTTCTGCTTGGACTTGTCCTCGCGCGCTTCCTGCTCCAGCCGTTTGGCCTTTTGTTCCAGCCAGGCGGAGTAGTTGCCCTCGTACGGGATGCCGCGACCTCGGTCGAGTTCGAGGATCCAGCCGGTGATGTCATCCAGGAAATAGCGGTCGTGGGTGACGATCAGGATGGTACCCTTGTAGTCGATCAGGTGCTGTTGCAGCCAGGCGATTGTTTCGGCGTCCAGATGGTTGGTCGGTTCGTCGAGAAGCAGCATGTCAGGCGCTTCCAGCAGCAGCTTGCAGAGCGCTACGCGGCGTTTCTCACCCCCCGAAAGGTTGGCGATGTTGGCGTCGTCCGGCGGGCAGCGCAGCGCCTCCATCGAGACGTCGATCTGGCTGTCGAGGTCCCACAGGTTTTCCGCGTCGATCGCGTCTTGCAGGGTGGTCATTTCCTCCATCAACTCGTCCGAGTAATTCTCGGCAATCTCCATGGCGATCTCGTTGAAACGGTCGACCTTGGCCTTTTTTGCGGCCACGCCCAGCATGACGTTTTCGCGGACCGTCAGCGATTCATCCAGCTGCGGTTCCTGCGGCAGATAGCCCACCTTGGCGCCTTCAGCCGCCCATGCCTCACCGGTGAAGTCGGTATCAAGACCCGCCATGATTTTCATCAGCGTCGATTTACCCGCGCCGTTGACGCCGACGACACCGATTTTCACGCCGGGCAGAAAGCTCAGGTGGATGTTTTCAAAGCACTTCTTGCCACCGGGATAGGTCTTGGAGACACCCTGCATGTGGTAGACATATTGATAGGCGGCCATGTCGCGTCCTCTGGGTCGGGGAAATTGGGTTGAAACGCTTGATATCCAAGCGGGGCGGGCGGGGCAAGCTGGTGGTTTCGTGATTTTTGCTGAGACCTTGGGCAGGCTAGAGTGGCCAAGGTTTGAGAGGCGCATGAGATGTCAGAACTTGCGGAATTGATTGCTGGTTGGGCAAAACCCGGTCGGGTCGATTGGATCGGAGTGCGTCCAGCCCGGCGGGCGGAGATCGTCACCTTGGTCGACGCTATGATTTCCGCTGATGGTTTGGACGGAGATCGCAGTCGAGCGGGCAAGAGGGCGGTGACGTTGATCCAACAGGAGCATCTGACGGCGATTGGTTCGTATCTTGGACAAAGGCCGATCGTGCCAGAGATATTGCGGCGCAATCTGGTGGTTTCGAGGATTAACCTCTCCGCGCTCAAAGGACGCGAGGTGCAGGTAGGTGAGGCGATTTTGCGCTTAACCGTGATCTGCGCGCCCTGCAGTCGGATGGAGGAAGCGCTGGGAAAAGGCGGCTATTCGGCCGTGCGTGGGCATGGCGGATGGTGTGCAGAAGTGGTGCGCACTGGACGCGTTCGGGTGGGAGATGCGGTGCATCCGATTGATTGACAAGCTGCTTCAGTTCTGAACAACAGCAAAGGATGTTGCGCAGCCAGATACCATATGCTCGGCCCGGACAGGTCATTGGGCTGTTCGGGGGGTCCTTTGATCCTCCGCATCAAGGTCATGTGCATGTCACGCTTGAGGCGATGAAGGCTTTCGGTTTGGATCGTGTGTGGTGGCTGGTCTCTCCGGGCAACCCTCTGAAACAGCGCGGGCCTGCGCCTTTGCCGCGTCGGTTAGAGGCCGCGCGGGCGGTGATGCAGCACCCTCGGGTGGACGTTACGGATATCGAGGCGCTGACGGGTACGCGGGCGACGGCGGATACTCTGGTGGCCCTCCGGCGGCTTTATCCTCAAGTTCGGTTCGTCTGGATCATGGGGGCCGACAATCTGGCGCAGTTTCACCAATGGAAGGACTGGCGGCTGATCATGGACAACGTACCCGTGGGCGTTGTGGCGCGACCGGGGGATCGAATTTCCGCGCGGATGTCGCCAGCGGCGCGGGTCTACGCACCCTACAGAATTGACGGGCAGGCGCGGCATCTATTGGGACGCGCGCAGGCGCCGGCATGGTGTTTCGTGAACGTGCCGATGGTCAATCTCAGTTCAACTGAACTTCGCAATCGCGGCATCTGGGCAAACGGAGTGTTGCTCGAATAGCCACATTGCCTGCATATTCTCATGCAATGGTTGTCCAAATTTCATCTCTGGGATTTTAATTGACCCATGGTTGATCGTATTTCACGCCGTTTGTTTCTTGCAGGGTTGAGCGCAGCTGCGGTTCCTGCGGCTGCTATGGCGCAGGCGCCCTTAGTATCCCTACGGCCCCAGGCCCGTGGACCTCAACTGACCGGGGCCGAGCGGTTCGTGCGCGCGGCCGGGCTGCGGGGCGATGTGATCTTTGCTGTGGCAGATGTGGAAACGGGGACTCAGCTTGAAGCGCTGGGGGGTGAGGCCGGATTGCCTCCGGCCAGTGTGGGCAAGGCGCTGACGGCACTCTATGCGTTGGACGTTCTGGGCCCAGATCATCGCTTTGAGACCAAGCTTCTGGCAGATGGGCCAATTGAGAATGGTATCCTAAAGGGCGACTTGATCCTTGTCGGTGGCGGGAACCCTCTGCTGGATACAGATGCTTTGGCAAGCATGGCAGCCAATCTGCGCGAGGCTGGAGTGACCGAAGTGCGCGGGGCGTTCAAGGTCTATGATGGAGCCTTGCCCTATGTGTTCAGCATCGACCCCGGGCAACCGGATCATCTGGGCTATAGCCCGGCGATCAGTGGAATTTCTTTGAACTTCAACCGCGTTCATTTCGAATGGAAGCGGGCCGGGACGAATTACAACGTCACGATGGATGCGCGCAGCGCCAAGTACCGTCCGGATGTCGATATGGCTTTGATGCGGGTGGAACCGCGCAGTCTGCCGATCTACACCTATCAACCCAGCGCACGTCAGGACCGCTGGACCGTGGCTAAAGGCGCGCTGGGCAACGGCGGCGCACGTTGGTTACCCGTTCGAAAACCTGCACTTTATGCGGGCGATGTGTTTCGCACGCTTGCCCGCTCAAACGGGATTGTTCTGGGTCGGGTGCAAGTCACGCAGGAAACCCCGCAGGGCACTGCGTTGGTTGTGCATCAGAGTGACCGGTTAGAGAGCATCCTGCGCGGGATGCTGAAATACTCGACCAATCTGACGGCAGAAATGGTTGGTATGGCGGCTACTAAAGCACGCGGGGTGAGGCCTAGTGATCTGGCGGACTCGGCGGCTGAGATGAACCGCTGGGCGGCGGAGACCTATGGTGCCAACCAAATCGCCATGGTGGATCACTCTGGTCTGGGTGATGCGTCCCGCATGCCTCCGGGTGATCTGGTGAAGGCGCTTGTTGCGGCGCGCAAAACCGGGGCGCTGCGGCCCCTGCTCAAGCCTTTTACGCTGACCGATAGTCAGGGTCGGGCGGTCAAGGATCATCCCATCAAGGTGAGTGCAAAAACCGGAACGCTGAACTTTGTCTCAGGTCTAGGTGGATTTCTGACCACAGCCGACGGGTCCGAACTGGCCTTTGCGATCTTTACGGCAGATGTTGACCACCGCGCCACGATCCCGCGCGAACAACGCGAGCGTCCCGAAGGCGCCCGCAGTTGGAACCGCCGGTCGCGCAAGCTTCAGCGGGCTTTGATTGAGCGCTGGGGGTCTCTCTACGGCAGTTGAGCCTAAACTGCGTGGCGCGCGCGGGCACCGCGTTCTATCGCGGCTGCGTGCAGCCGGTCGATGTTCAGCTCGTACCGGATTTCTTCCAGCAAACGCAGCTCGGTTTCGGCCAGCGAGCCGTCTGCGGCGGCCACGTCACAAGCCAGCGCATAAGCCGTTTCGTTCAGGCGTTCGGGCAAGTTGTCTCGGATCAGGCCGAATAGAGCATCCAGTCCGTCTTCTTGCTCGAACAGGTCGAACACGATTTGCGAAACCCGGCGGGTGCGGTCGATGTCATAACCCGCAAAAACAGGCAGCATATTCACCGCGCCTTCGATCTTGACCAGTTCGGCGGTGCGGATCGTCTCATCCGACGCCGAGATCGCGACCATGATCGCCACAAGGCAATCTTGCGGAGACATCGGGTGTGGTACTTGATCGGTCATTGGGTCGTCCTGAGTCATTTGCTGCCGTCGCACGATAGGAGGGCTGGCGGGCAGGTTCAACGGCTTTTGCTGGCGAGGGTCAGAGAATTGGCAATGGCCCCCGAGTTTTAGTTTGGCGCAACACGAAGTTGCTACGGGTGTCACGTACCAGGCCTGACTTCAAAAGGCGCTGCATGATGAAAAGCTCAAGATCTTCGGGCGATTTGGCATAGACCTTGAGGAGGAAGTCATGATCCCCGGTAATCGACGCGCATTCCACGATCTGAGGCTCCGTCTCTACCAGCCGGAGGAAGGCGTTGATGCTGTCTTCCTGATGGCTCTGCAACGCGACGTGGATATAGGCAATGGCGTTCAGTCCGACAGACTTGGCGCGAACCTGCGCAGTGTAGCCCGATACAACGCCTGAGGCCTCAAGATCCCGCACCCGACGCCAGCATTGCGAGGCAGACAGGCCCGTGCGGTCTGCAAGTTCCTGCATCGACAATCGGCCGTCGGTTTGCAGCTGTTGCAGGATGGCTAGATCGGCAGGATGGAACGTTTGTGCCAATTTAAACCTCAATTCGAAATGATCCGTTCAACTATAAGCGATTTTCCCATCTATAGAAACTGAATTCGCCACCTCCCTTGAATAGAATATCTGTGAAGGGGAGGAGAAGATGCCGAAAACAACGAAATACCGCGCTAAAATCGCCGATGCGAAGGGTCATATCGCGTATACGGCTGAAGAGGATGCCGTTTGGGCCGATCTCTACGCGGCGCAGCAAAACAACGTACAGAAATACATGGCGCGCGACTATCTCGACGGCTTGAAACGTTTGGAGTTGCCGACGACCCGTGTGCCTTCCTGCAAGGATATCTCGGAACGTTTGTTGGATCTGACTGGATGGCGGGTTCAGCCCGTGCCAGCGCTGATTGGGTTCGAAACCTTCTTTGGGATGCTGGCCGACAGGGTGTTTCCGGCTGCGTCCTTCATCCGTTCACGCGAGGATTTCGACTATATTGAAGAGCCGGACATTTTCCATGAAATCTTTGGGCATACGCCCTTGCTCAGTGATCCCAGATTTGCGGCGTTCAGTAGGGCCATCGGCAAGGCCGGGGTGCATGCTGAGCCAAAGGACTATGCCTGGCTGATCCGGCTTTATTGGTTTTCGGTCGAGTTCGGGTTACGGTGGCAGGATGGTGAAATCAAAGCGCTGGGTTCGGGGCTTGCGTCCTCGCCCACTGAACTTGTTTATGCGGTCGAAAGCGACATTCCCGACCGAGACCCGTTTGACGTGCTGACGATTCTGCGTACTCCATACCGGATCGACATGCACCAAATGGGCTACTTTGTTCTGCAAGACCCCGAGGCGCTGTTCGCCGCGGCCGACAGGGACCTGTTGGCAGATGTAAGGCAGGCGCAGTCGCTCGGTCTATTGCCCAACAAGTTCCCACCCAAAGCAACAGCAGCGGAGTGATCGAAAATGACCACAACAGGACAAACCTGCAACTTGTCAGACCGTACGTGCGTACCTTGTTCCGGCGGCATTCCGGCCCTGACGGCAGATGAGGCAAACGCTCATATGGGTGAGCTGTCATCGGAATGGACACTGAATGCCGGGTCGACCGAGCTAAGCCGCCACTTCGCGTTCAAGGGTTTTGCTAAGGCGACATATCTGGCCAATCTCTGCGCATGGCTGGCGGATCAGCAGGGCCACCATCCCGATATCTCGTTCGGCTGGGGCTATGTCGATGTCAGGCTAACGACCCACGAAATCGGCGGGCTCAGCGAGAATGACTTTATCTGGGCGGCGAAACTGGACCAGTTGACCGGTTAAATCGGCCTCGGCCCTAAGAAAAACCCCATGCTTTTTTTCTCATGCTGCACCGACACGACAGGCGGCGGCGTTGGAAGGTTCAACTTGAAGGTGACTACGCGCGGGGTTTATGCCGCCCCCGGATTTCTATTCGAGATAAAACCAGTTCCCGGTGCCCAATTTTTCAAGGTCAATGACATGCACACCGTCCTGAAAACTGTGTGCTACCACGGCGGCTTTTCTCTGGTCGGGAAAGCGAAGAGTCAGCTCAGGCTGTGCTTTAATCTGAAGCCGTCCGACTAAGGGCTCGATCCTGAAGGAGAGTTCTTCCGGAACAGCGCGGCCCGCCAGTGAGACCAGAATGCGTCCTGAAGTTGTGATATCTTCATCATCAAGGCTTTGGACAACAACAGCTGCTATTGGGTTGTCGACCTCGAAAGCCACATTCGCGGTGGCAACCGTTTTGTCCGAAAGGTGTCCTGCGGCGGCCTGGGTCTTGGCCGTGTCGATGACAATCAGGCCATCTTTGAATGCCCTATAAAAATCACCGGTATCCGCCGCAACGGTTTGAGCGTCCCGTTCCAGGTAAGAGCGTTCGGTATCAAGTATTTCAAATGGCTGCCCCTCCAGGACCGAGGCTTGCAGCCAAGGCAGTGCCGGCGAGTCTGGCATACAGGTGACCAATCTGCTTTGCTCGACGATTGTTCGTATCCCGACCGAGGATGCGGGGGTTATCGAACTGCCAAAAAAGGCCTCGTGATCGGGGCAAAGGGCATAGGTCTTTTCCGCAAGGCGCACATGACCCTGCCGATAGAGAAGAGCAGCCGCAGGCATCATGGCCATCATCGCGGGGTCTTCGGCCATGCTCCAGTTGGTAGGGCGAAGCGGGCCATTTAAGGGCTGTTGCGCATAACCATAGACAATGGGGGCATCCCACCCCTGATGGGCGGCGCGCACGGCCACAGTGAGCGGTGCAATAAACCTATCGTCGCCGGGAAATTCGCCGATGTTCCACTCGGAAATGCTGAACGGCATTCCGACCACCTGTCCAATGGCCAGCCAATCCAGAAAGCCGGACTGCGTTCTTGGGTCGTAAGAAACTTCGCCTGAGCTTCCATAGCTATGCCCGTCAACCATAGAGCCACGCGTGAGAGAGGGTAGCCCGGCGATCGACATCCCGCCCCACAAGCTGGTTGTGGTGATCAGACCCTCAAACCCGGTCGCTTCGATATTCTCGATCATTCGGTCATTGAAGCGGCGTTCAAGTTCGTTGAGGAACAGCTTGGACGGCCCGTGCAGCCAGGATTGCCAGGTGAGTTCCGGGTCAAGGCCTTTTTCCACGGCAAAGTCGCGCGCGGCCTCCATATAGACAGCGTTATGCCGAGGGACGTTCTTGTCTGGTAGCAGAGCATTTCCGAAGTGATGTGTCAGATCATTTTCGTTCGTGATCATAACGGCAATGACCGCAGGATCTTCTGCGAAGGACAGCCCGGTTATCTTGTTGATGTGTCGTAGATATTTGTCCTGAAATTCAAGCATCAGCGCTTCGATGCTTGGTGAAATGTAGCTGAATCCCTTGACGCGAAACGAGGTCTCACCCTTGGCGATCTCTTCGAAATCCTCGACCCCGTCTTCGTGTGTAAAGCTGCGACCGACATGAAGGTCGAGCCAGATGTAAAGGCCCTCGGCCTTTAGTGCCGCGATCCATTGGTCCAGTTTTTCCAATGAGAAGGCATCAAGCTTGCGGGTTGTCTGCGCCTCGCTGCCAAAGATGTTGGGTTGCACCCAATGCGAGTCGTGGTGGTGGATGCGCACCAGATTGAAGCCCAACCGAGAAAGGCGTTGGGCATGGGCTCGCATGAAACGAGGTTCGGTCGTGAACAGCGCATAGGCTTGAAGGTTCGCCCCCCAAAATCGGGCCGGGGTACCATCCGCGAAGAAAAGCCCATCGCCAACGGCCTGTATCTTACCGTGACGGCCCGCAGGCCGGTGGTTCAATGCACTTAGGTCGGGAATGGGAGTTTCCAACCGCAGCGCCCCTCTCGGCCAAGTCTGTACATCTTCGCTTGGCTGCGACGTCGCCGATTTGGGTCCTGATGCGATGCTAACCGCTAGGATGAGCAAAAAAGCAAAGATATCTGGTCGGTTCATCATGCACCTCGTGCTTGTGCAGTGTATCTTTTAGGAAGGTTACCGCGTTGCTCAGGATTTCAAAATGGTTCTGCACACTGAGTTTATGCTTATTTGCAGGGGGCGGCGCTAGAAAAACCCCGTGCTTTTATTGACTCATGCTGCACCGGCACAATAGGAGGGGCCGGTCGGTTGCAAAGGGCGACCGGCGCTGTTTTTCCCGATGGAGCAAATCTGATGTCTGAACTGCGTGAAACCGCAATGTCGTCCAAGGCCTGGCCTTTCGAAGAGGCGCGCCGGTTGCTCAAACGCTATCAGAAGAACGCTCCGGAGAAGGGGTTTGTTCTGTTCGAGACCGGCTATGGCCCCTCGGGCCTGCCACATATCGGTACCTTTGGGGAGGTCGCGCGGACCACGATGGTCAAGCGCGCATTCGAGGCCCTATCGGATATCCCCACCAAGCTGATCTGTTTCTCGGACGATCTGGACGGTATGCGAAAAGTGCCCAGCAACGTGCCGAACCCGGAGATTCTGGAGCAGCACCTGCAGCGTCCGCTGACTTCGGTTCCCGATCCATTCGGTGAATACGAAAGCTTTGGGGCGCACAACAACGCTATGCTACGCCGATTCCTCGACACCTTTGGGTTCGAGTATGAGTTCTATTCGGCGAAGGAATTCTACGAGTCCGGACAATTTGACGAGATCTTAAAGCGTGCCGTCGAACGCTACGATGAGATTATGGCGATTATGCTGAAAAGTCTCCGCGAAGAACGGCAGCAAACTTATTCGATCTTCCTGCCTCTGCATCCCGAAAGCGGGCGGGTGATGTATGTGCCGATGAAAAAGGTATGTGCCGAAACCTACACCGTGACCTTTGATGATGAGACGGGCAAGGAATGGACCGTTCCCGTGACCGCCGGCAACGTAAAGTTGCAGTGGAAGCCGGACTTTGGCGCGCGCTGGGCTGCATTGGGCGTCGATTTCGAGATGTACGGCAAGGAACACGCCACCAACGAAAAGATCTATGACGCGATCTGCCGTGCTTTGGGTGGTCGTGCGCCCGAGCATTTCTCGTATGAGCTGTTTCTGGATGAAAATGGCCAGAAAATCTCGAAATCGTCGGGCAATGGCGTGTCGATAGACGAATGGCTGACCTATGCGCCTACGGAGAGCCTGTCTTATTTCATGTATCAAAAGCCCAAGACGGCCAAGCGGATGCATTTCGACGTTATTCCGAAAGCCTATGATGAATATCACCAGCAGCTGCGGGCCTATCCGGGGCAGGATCTGAAGGCGCAGTTGAACAACCCGGTCTGGCATATTCATGGCGGAGATGTCCCGGAATCGACCCTGATCGTTCCATTTGCCATGTTGCTGAACCTTGCGTCGGTTTCCGGGGCCGAGGACAAAGAGGCGCTGTGGGGCTTCATCCGCCGTTATGCGCCTGAGGCGACGGCAGAAAGCCACCCCGATCTGGATCAGGCGGCCGGTTTCGCCGTGCGCTATTTCAACGATTTCGTCAAGCCAACGCGCAAGCACCGCGCCCCGACGGATCAAGAGCGCGAAGCGTTGGAGGCGCTCAAGGCCGCGCTCGAGGCCTATGACGGCCCTGCCGAGGATGAGGCGCTGCAATCGGTGGTCTATTCAATCGGTCGTGAGCGGTTTGACCCGATGCGTGGCTGGTTCACCGCCCTCTACGAGGTGCTATTGGGTGCTTCGCAAGGCCCGCGTTTTGGTGGCTTTATTGCCCTCTACGGCGTGCCGGAAACGATCGCATTGATCGACAAGGCCTTGGCCGGAGAGCTGGTCTGATTTGACCTGATCCCGCATGGGGCTACCGTTCCGTCAGGAGGTAGCCCCATGCGTCGTTTACTGCTTGCCCTGTCCCTGAGTGCTGGTCTGGCCTCGGGTGCGTTTGCCCAGAGCACCGAGATCGAGGCCAATATTGCGGCACAGATTCAGGCCTTCAAGGCGGATGATTTCGCCACGGCCTTTACCTTTGCCAGCCCCAATATCCAGCGTCTCTTTGGAAACCCGGACAATTTCGGAGCGATGGTACGCAATGGCTATCCCATGGTCTGGCGTGCCTCTGATGTGCGGTTTCTGGAACTGCGCGAGGTCGCAGGCGCGCTGTGGCAGAAGGTCATGATTACCGATGGCGATGGCGCGGTTCACATTCTCGACTATCAGATGATCCAGCAGGAGAATGGCTGGAAGATCAACGGCGTGCAGCTACTTGGGCGCGCCGACCCAGCAGCCTGATGCAACAGCACCGTCACGGTCGTATGAGTGGTAGTTAATCCCTTTTGGATACTCAGACTGTCGCGTTCGGGATGGACCTGAACACGGCGTTTGAACGTGCAGCCATTGGGCCGTGCGACGAGGAAAGGGATTTCTATGAACAAGGCAATCACCGACGGCATTGTGTTCATGCCGCCTGCTTTCGAAAACGGTCTGGGCGTGTGGTCTGCGGGCGATGGTACGCCGGGCTCACCGACCTATGATGGCTCGGGCACCGGGGCATTTGTGCCGTCGGATGCGGATTTTGGCGGCTGCCTTGAGATCCTGAAGATCAACAGTCCGCAGCAGTTGCGCCACATGGGCCAGACCCAGATCCTGCCGGGGTGCTATTTGCAGATCAAGGCGCGGGTCAAGGCGATCAGTGGTCCTCTGCCCGAGGTGCGCATCGCGGCCTGGGCCGGTGCAGCAGGCGACACCCACCTGACGGGGGTAATCGAGCAAGGCCCAGCCACTCAGCTGGCAAGTTATGGCGCAGTGACCGAGATCACCGCCATTGTAGGCACGGGGCGACGTCCGGGCGTGGACATGGCTTGGGGTGTCAGTGCGCTCTACGGTCATTTCGGCATTGATATTGAGGGCGCCAACGGGGCCGTCATCCGCGTCGATGATCTGGAGATCACGGATGTCACTGGCGTGTTCCTGCGTGAGATCATCAGCCGTGTGGATGTGCGCGACTACGGCGCGGTGGGCGACGGCATTGCCGACGACTCGGCCGCGTTCGAGGCGGCGGATCAGGCCGCCGGAGGCCCACGCATTTTTGTGCCCCAAGGCACCTATCGTCTAGCAGAGAACACCACCCTGTCCTCGGAGGTCGAGTTTGAGGGCACGGTCACGATGCCTCACGACAAGATGCTTTTGCTGCTGAAAAACTATGACCTGCCAACTTACATTGCCGCGTTCGGGAATGAAGAGCTGGCCTTCAAAAAAGCGTTTCAGGCATTGTTGAACAACTCGGACCATGAATCGCTGGATCTGGGTGGGCGCAAGATCGAAGTGACGGCCCCAATCGACATGTTTGCCGCTGTTCCCAACAAGCCGGGGTTTTCGACCCGCCGCGTCATCCGTAACGGTCAGTTCGATGTCAAAAGCAGCTCGGCCTGGGATACCGAGACCTTCACCTCGGTCGCGACCTATGATCCAGCGGATTCGACCCGTCTGACCAATGTGGCCAACGTCGCGAACATCCCCATCGGTTCGCTGGTTCAGGGCAGCGGCGTCGGGCGCGAGATCTACGTGCGCGGCAAAGATGAAAGCGCCGGAGAGCTGACGTTGAACGCACCGATGTATGACGCGGCAGGAACCCAGACCTTCACCTTCGTGTCCTTCAAATACCTGCTGGATTTCGGCAATTTCGGAGTGCTGCGCAAATTCGGGATGGAACAGATCGAGTTCCAGTGCAACGGCCGCTGCAGCGCCATTCGTCTGGCACCTGCGGGCAGCACATTCTCATTGTCGGATTGTTTCATCAGCCGTCCGCTGGATCGCGGCATCACCTCGATTGGCACGGGCTGCAAAGGGATGTTGATCGACAATTGCCAGTTCCTGTCCTCGGAAGAGTCGTTCATTGTGCCGGATCGCAAGTCGATCGCGCTGAACACCACCTCGAATGATGTTAAGATCCGCCACAACCGGGCAGTGCGCTTCAAGCATTTTGCGGTTATCGGCGGGGACAACAATATGATCCTTGGTAACCACTTCTTCCAGGGCGACAGTATTCCGCAAGGGGTGCGGACCGCAGGGCTGATCATGATCGGGACCTATAACAGCTCGACCATCGCCGAGAACTACGTAGACAATTGCTTTGTGCAATGGACGAATGAGCGTGACACGACGCCTGCCTATGTCTCGGGCTATTCCTTCAGCGCCATGAGCATCACTGACAATATCTTCTATTCCAGCGAGGCCCCGCCCTGGTTCAGCTATATCGTGATCCGCCCGCACGGTCCGGGGCATTTTCTGAACGGGCTGGCGGTGACCGGTAACAAGTTCCGCTCTAACGGAACGGACCTAGAGCGCGCCGACCGGGTGGATACGTCTTTTGCGGATCTGGATGCGGATCAGCACATCAACGTCACGTTCAGCAACAACACCTATCACGGTATTGAAGCCAAGGTGGAAAACCCGCTGCGGGTACGACATAGCCAGAGCTCGGCCTCGCTGGTCTGGACCATCGACTCGGACGGTCGGTTGCCGTTTGGCTCCAAGGCGCGCAGTTGCGATGCGGTGGCGGTTCTGGGGCCGCTCAGAACGGCGCTGGGGTCGGTGCGTTATTCCTTTCCCTATGCCGATGTCGAACAGGGCAGCAATGGCGATGCCGTCCAATTGCGCTGGGGCGAAAGCCTGAGCGGTGATGTCTCGGTACAGATGCGTCTGGAAGAGTAGAGATACCAGCAAGTCGCCCCTTTTACGGGGCGACTTCGCTTTGGGCGGCAGGAAAGACAAGACGTTTGGGAATCCTGTGCTAGGCTGAGGGTAAGCCAAAGGAGGACTCAGATGCCGACCATAGCCAAAACCGCCAGCGTTCAGACCGTTATCACGACATTTGAGATGACACCCGGCACCTGTCAGGACCTGCTTGAGGCGCTGACGGATGCCTATTCCGAATTCATCTCAAAACAGCCCGGATTTGTATCGGCCGGCTTGCATGTCAACGACGCCCAGACCCGGATTGCCAATTATTCGCAATGGGAACGGCGCGAGGATTTTCTGGCCATGCTGCGCACCCCGGAAATGCGGGATCGCAATCGCAAAATAAATGAGCTTTGCAAGAGTTTCGAGCCGGTCATGTATGACGTGGCTGAGACATTCAATTGACGCAGGTCCCGTGTCCCGGTTTCAGATTTCTGTGGCATCAATGCGGTAAGCTTTGCCAAACCCGCCGTTCAGCAGCCCATCTTCAATCTCAAAGCGGACAAAGCTGAAATCTGCGAAATCTGCATAGAGTTTAGCCTTCGGGCGTAGTGACAGATACCTCTGGCGGAGGTTGTCATGGTCCTCCGTTCCCCGCGTAACTAAACGAGCCTTAGCGTGCAAGGTCAGCCGAGGATGCGTGAGGGGGTCTCCCTTAGTACCTGGATCCCCGATCAGAAGGGCGCAGGCCGGGTTTTTCTGTAGCGCCCGGCTATGTTCCGACAGGCTTGAAATCAGCGAGATCGGCTGCCTCTCGGCATCTGTTGCAAGAGCAATCCGCGATACTGATGGCAAAGCGGTGCCAGGGCTCAGAACGGCGAGCGCGGCATGGGTCGCCTCATCCATCAATTCGCGGATTAGGCCCCGGACGGTGTCGTCCAGCGGTTGGTAGGGGTCTTTGTTTGGCATTTTGCCTCGCATTGGTAAGCGTGAGGGCAATCCTATCCGCTCTGATCTTCAATCCTATCCGCTCTGATCTTTGTGTGCGAGCCGTGTTCTGCCTCGGCTTCGCCACAAACCCCCTGTATCGCGGTGGAATGATGTTTCGCAAATCCAAGTTGGACGAACCCTTGCCGACCAAACGTCAGCGCCGGGCCGAAGCTGCCCGGCGACGCGCGCTCTCTCCCGTGCGTATTCTGCTTATGGTTCTGTGCCTGCCGCTGACCGTCGCGTTGATTTCCTTCAACATGTTCGTGCGCCTTTCAGACTATGGTCGGGATGAAGCCATGGTGCACCTAATCGCGCTGGCCGGTTGCGATGCCTCTCGGGCCGTGGGGTTCGGCACGTTTTACGAAGGCTATGCGGGCTATCATCCGCGCAACGATCCCGACGGTGATGGAGTGGCCTGTGGACCGGATGTGGCGCAGCGTCAAACGGTCCCATCACCAAGTACTACCACGCCCCGCAAAACAACCGTCAACCAAAGGTCCTTGGGCAACGCCAAGTTCATAAAGCCCTAAAACCCGTGGGTTGAGGGCTATTACTTCCGCGACCGCTTGGCCTGTGACGCTGCGGGAATCTGCCAGTTCATGCTATGATGCGCGGCGTTGGTACCAGTTTGGTGCCTCCATCGGGCAATTTTGCCCAGCTTGGGAGGACAAAGATGTTTGCACGCGTAACTCAATTTAAAATGAAGCCCGGCACGCGCGAGGCGGCCACGGCGAAGATGAACGAATTGAAATCTGAAATCATGGGCATGCCTGGCATGCACTGTTTTACCAACGTCATGAACGAGGATGGGACCGGATACGTGATCTCGGTAGTCGAAAGTGAGGATATCTCGAACGCAAACGCCCCAAAGGTGGCCGAGCTTTGGGGGCATTTCGCCGAGTTCATGGAAGCGCCGCCAATCCCAGCAGGTTTTGACGTGATTGCCCATTGGGACAAAGGCTGAACGCGCGTTTGACCGGAGGCCGATCCGCGCCACTCCAGGCAGTGCTACGAGAGCAGCGACGCTGCGCAGGTGCGAAACTTGCGCACCTCTGGCGCGGCACCTTCCAGTGAGAATTCACTCAGGTGGTCTTGCGTGAAGGCATAGGCTGTTTGGTTGAACTCAAGGCCATCCAAGACGTTGCCAAAACCGGTGTCTGAGACGAACAAGGACATCGCATCGTCCGACAGCTTGTGTCGTGGCGTTCCAATCTCAATCGGGTTTGGGCCTTCAAACCGCATGGCAAACCAAGGCGTTTGCGTCCAGCCTTCGGCGCGGCGCGTGATTTCGAGGGTATAGAGCGGCTGCGCCGGATCGTAGGTAAGCCGGATCTCCTCTGCTTCGGTCTCGTGTGTCAACGTGCAGATCTCGCCAATCGTGGCGTTCCACGCATAGGCGGGGCTGCCGAGCAGCAGTGAGAGCAGGACAAAGCGCATAGCGAGGAACCTAGCCGCAGATTACCCTTTGGCAAGGTGACAGGCTAGCCCTTCATTGCGTTCAACAAGTCCAGCAGCCGCTTTCGGTCATCATCGTCTGCATAGTCACCGGTGGCCAGGCGCTGGGCAATGCTTAGGCGCAGGCGTTCCTGCTGGGTGCGAACATCTTCGCTGGCGGTTTCGGCCAGCGTCTTCATGATCGCCGCCACGGCCTGTTTGCGATTGGTGCTGGGGCTGGCGATATAGTCAACAAGGCTCTGCTTACCGGAATCGAGGATGTTTTCGGCCAGATCACGCAGTTGCGCGCCATTGGGCAGCAGCGGAGCGGGGTCGTCCTTTGGCGGCAGGATGTCCGGTACGCTGCGCGGGGTCTCGGCCAGAGCGTTCGCACCGTCGACAAAGGCCTCGGTGATCATCCGGGTGATCCTTATCGCGCGCGGGTCCTTGAACAGGGCCGAAGCGATGGCCACGCCGTAATCCGTATAGACCCACGGATTAACCCTCCGCCCGCCGCGGCCCTTGGGTTTTGAGATCACATTCTGTGATTGCAAATCGGCGACCTCGGCGTCGGTCAGTTGAAAGCGGTAGCCTTCAAACAGGTCTTTGTTGCGTGAGACGGCCTGATTGAAGGCGCTGACCGATTTTCCATAGAACTGCGCCAGATCCTCGGCCAGCACCACGCGAGTACCGCGCACCCGGTGAATGGCGCTATGGACCTCATGCACGCTGGGCAGGGTGTTTGGGTTCGTCATGGCAACCGTTTGGAATCACAATTTGTGATTTCAAACGTGGAGGAGAGGGCGCTGGGCTGCAAGGGTGGAGTGTGGGGCGTGCAAGTGGTTAATTTTATACATTTTGATCTACGGCGTCGCTCAGAAGCTTGTCATTAGGAAAGCGCTTTTCCCAAGTTTCGATCAAGAATAAAGCAGTCGACGTTGCAGTGCTTACTGCTAACCTTGCGATCCGTGGATCCAACCTCCGAAATCCGCGCTCTCTGCCGTGGGCACTGCCAGCATGAGTGCGTAGTGCTCCAATACCTTGAACAGTATTGAAAAGTGCACTGAGGATAGCTCGCACATCGGCTTCAATTTCGGTATCAGGAATGTCCTTATTTGGCGACAATCCAAGAGGTTCACGGATTTCTTTATATAAACTCTTTATGTCCATGCTCTTTGGAAGGTCGATGTTTCTAGCAACTAAAATCGACCGGCAGACGCTCTCAAGCATAGAACAAGCGGCTGTCACACCTGCCTCTGGATCTTTTTCGAGGCTTTCAAATGCTCTCTGAAATTCCCGTTCAACGGTATCTAAAGTCCACTCAGCACTAATTTTCATGAGATGCGGAGCTGCAGTATGACTTGGTAGCGCAGCAAGTTCCGAAATCAGTTTTTCAAACGGGAGGTCTTCCACGGCAGCAGAGTTGTGAAGCGCTTCGACATACTCTGGTGTTGTGGTCCACTCATCTGACTGCATAGACAGGATCGCAGCATCAAGTTGTTCGTCTCGCTCCACGTTTCGACGTCCCCAAAGCAACCTAAGAAGTTCGATGACTACATGAGGTGGGGAAAGCTCAATAAACGCCAACAGTCTGTTAAACTTGGAGGTTCCTTTCTCGCTGAAAGCATCAGAGTAAATGTTCAAATCAAAATGATCTTCAAAAAACTCAGAGAATGTTTTGTTCGAAAAATCTAAGACATGTCCAGGGTCGGGGCAGAACCAGTTTCTAATTTGATCTCTTTGATAATGCTTTAGTTTTGCCATCCACTCCTCACCGCATCCGCCTCTTCACATTTCCACCCCGTTGCCCCGGTCTGCCAGCCGTTGACCTTCCGCGTGATTTCACAGCATCCTCGGATGCCTTCTCCACCGCCCATTGGCGTGCCATGGGGTCGTCGGCTACGGCCAGATCGACCGCTTCCAGACGTTTGATCTCATCCCGGATGTTGGCGGCTTCTTCGAATTCCAGGTTCTCGGCAGCTTTGCGCATTTTCTCGCGCAGACCGTCCAGATGGGCCTCGAGGTTGGCACCGTGCATCGGCTTGTCGATGGTGGCGGTGACGCGGTTCATGTCGACGTCGCCTTCGTAGAGACCGGCCAGAACGTCCTCGACATTTTTCTTCACCGTCTCGGGCGTGATGCCGTGTTCCTCGTTATAGGCGATCTGCTTGGCGCGGCGGCGGTTGGTCTCGTTCAGGGCGCGCTCCATTGAGCCGGTGATTTTGTCGGCATACATGATCACCCGACCCTCGGCGTTACGCGCGGCGCGGCCGATGGTTTGGACCAGCGAGGTCTCGGAGCGCAGGAAGCCTTCTTTATCCGCATCCAGAATGGCGACCAGCCCGCATTCGGGAATGTCGAGGCCTTCGCGTAGAAGGTTGATGCCGACCAGCACGTCGAAGGCCCCCAGCCGCAGGTCGCGCAGGATTTCGATCCGTTCCAGCGTGTCGATATCCGAGTGCATGTAGCGCACTTTGATACCCTGTTCGTGCAGGTATTCCGTCAGGTCCTCGGCCATGCGTTTGGTCAGGGTCGTGACCAGCGTGCGAAACCCGTTGGCGGAGACCTTGCGCACCTCGTCCAGTAGGTCGTCAACCTGCATCGACACAGGGCGGATTTCGACCTCGGGGTCCAGAAGGCCGGTGGGGCGGATCACCTGTTCGGTGAAGACACCGCCGGTCTGTTCGATCTCCCATTTCGCAGGCGTCGCCGAGACAAAGACGGATTGCGGGCGCATGGCGTCCCATTCCTCGAATTTCAGCGGGCGGTTGTCCATGCAGGAGGGCAGGCGGAACCCGTGTTCGGCAAGTGTGAATTTACGCCGATAGTCGCCCCGGTACATGCCACCGATTTGCGGAACGCTGACGTGACTTTCATCAGCGAATACGATGGCGTTGTCGGGGATGAATTCGAACAGGGTCGGGGGCGGTTCACCCGGCGCGCGGCCGGTGAGGTAGCGCGAGTAGTTTTCAATCCCGTTGCAGACACCGGTGGCCTCAAGCATTTCCAGATCGAAATTGGTGCGTTGCTCCAGACGTTGGGCTTCCAGCAATTTGCCCTCGCCAACCAATTGGTCCAGCCGGATGCGGAGTTCCTTTTTGATGCCGATGATCGCCTGCTGCATCGTCGGTTTCGGCGTCACGTAGTGCGAGTTTGCATAGACCCGCACCTGTTCCATCGTGGCGGCGCGTTCTCCGGTCAGGGGGTCGAATTCGGTGATCTGTTCCAGTTCCTCACCAAAGAAGGACAGCTTCCAGGCGCGGTCCTCAAGGTGCGCGGGCCAGATCTCAAGCGAGTCACCGCGCACCCGGAAGGACCCGCGCTGAAAGGCCTGATCGTTACGGCGATATTGCTGAGCGACCAGATCGGCCATGACTTGCCGCTGATCGTACTCATTGCCGACCTTCAGATCCTGCGTCATCGCCCCGTAGGTCTCGACCGAGCCAATACCGTAGATGCAGGACACCGAGGCGACGATGATCACGTCATCGCGCTCAAGAAGCGCGCGGGTGGCCGAGTGGCGCATCCGGTCGATCTGTTCGTTGATCTGCGATTCTTTCTCGATATAGGTGTCCGAGCGCGGCACGTAGGCCTCGGGCTGGTAGTAGTCGTAGTAGGATACGAAATATTCGACCGAGTTTTCGGGGAAGAAGCCTTTGAACTCGCCGTATAGCTGTGCGGCCAGCGTCTTGTTAGGCGCAAGGATTATGGCAGGGCGCTGGGTTTCTTCGATCACCTTGGCCATGGTGAAGGTCTTACCCGTTCCGGTCGCGCCAAGCAGAACTTGATCGCGCTCGCCGTCCAGAACGCCGCCCGCCAACTCTTTTATGGCTGTGGGCTGGTCCCCGGCAGGTGCAAAATCGGTGTGCATCACGAACGCCTTGCCGCCCTCAAGCTTGAGGCGGGCGCGGACGTCTTCTGAGGTCAGCTGGGTCTTGTCGGAATGAGCATAGGCCATAGAGGGGGGATTCCTTTCGCGCCTGATTTTGATCTGTTTTTGTTCCGGTTCAAGGGGGCATTTCCATTGCACGCAATTGCGACAATTGTGGACTTGTCCGAATGGATGGTGTGACGCATAAACAAAGCCAGCAAAGTGAGTACGGAGAGGCGAGATGCGCGCACGGATTTACCAGCCTTCGCGGAATGCGATGACCTCGGGCATGGCCAAGACCCGCAAGTGGGTTTTGGAATATGCGCCTGCGTCTTCGCGTGAAGTTGATCCGCTGATGGGCTGGACCTCATCCGATGACACTCAGACCCAGGTGCGCCTGAAATTCGATACCAAGGAAGAGGCGCTGGATTACGCCAAGGACAATGGTATCGACGTACAGGTCAGCGAGCCGCACAAGCGCAAGCCCAACCTGCGTCCGCGTGGGTATGGCGAGAATTTCGCAACGGACCGTCGCAGCCCCTGGACGCACTAAATGATCGAAATTCGACTGGCCGATCCCATGTCGGATGCCTTGCGTCCCGTGATTGAGGCGCATTTTGCCCATAGCGAACAAGCCGGTCCGGCGGAAAGCAATCATACCATGGGGCCCGAGGCCTTGTCGGGTGACGGCATCCGCTTCTGGGGTCTTTTCGAAGAGGGTCGCGCCTTGGGCTGCGGCGCGTTGAAGACCCTGCCCGATGGTACGGCCGAAGTGAAATCGGTGCACGTTGTCGAAACCGCACGTGGGCGCGGTCTGGCGCGGATGATGATGGCATACCTTGCCGATCTGGCAGCCAATGAGGGCACAAAGGCACTTGTGCTCGAAACGGGTGCGGCGCATCTGCCAGATTATGCAGCTGCCCGTAAGCTCTATGAGGCGCTGGGTTATTCCTATTGCGGCCCGATCTATGGGTATGAAGACGATCCAAACAGCGCCTTCATGCGCTTGGCCCTTGAACCCCGCTCTTAAAACCAGCAAGAAGGGCGCAGCGGTCCCTTAGCTCAACTGGATAGAGCAGCTGACTTCTAATCAGCAGGTTGAGGGTTCGAGTCCTTCAGGGATCGCCATTAAAAACAAGTACATATTGTGATTATCTGTGTTTATTTAAGTCTGTCCTAGTTATGTGGGGGGCACATGGGGGACAACCGCACTTGATTTTGCTTTTTTCAGGCATTGAGCCTTTCAACGCATTCTACGCCCATCGCCCATTTTCCACCTTTATTTTATGGCGGGGCTGAAAAACAAGTTGGCGAAGGAGGAGTTGGCGATTTTGTCCTGAGCCAATCTTTCCTAACATGAATCGGATCCCGAAGCAGGCAGGTTATCGGTCGAGGGGTTTCCCTAGGGGTCCCTTTGTTAAGGTTTGGTTAACCTCAAATCCCACCGACGCTGAAGCCTTGTACAATAGGCAGCCAAGAGCCACCTACTCAGACAACCAATTCGATAGTTTGAGAGGCAATCGAGATGAAGAAGACATTGATAGCGTGCGCGCTTGGCGGCTCTCTACTAGTGGCCGCTTGCGGAGCGCCGACAACGCCAACGCAGGACCAAGCACAGCATGATGCTCGTTGCGCGGCGGGTGTCCTTGGTGGTGCTGCCGTCGGCGGGGTTGTTGGAAACCGGTTTGGTGGTGGAACAGGCAAGACGCTAGCAACAGCAGCAGGTGCTGGACTAGGGATGTATGCTGGTCAATCCGTTTGCAACTAACAGCGCCCAAACAGGTGGGCCGTGCGACAGAGAATTTGTGGCTTGCGTGACCAAATTCACTGCACTCCTCGGCAGATCCATCCATAACTAGCACATTAAAGAACTGGCGTTGGTGAATTTGAGAACGCGAGTTTTTCTCTTCCCTGTTGGACTGGGGCGTGCTTGTGGTTGGGCGCACCCTTTTTTGGCGTTCTACTCTAGACCGTCAATGATGATGGTGCCTATGACCGTTGCCGAAATGATGGTGATGCCCCTGACCGCCGTCGTGGTGATGTGGAACACCCTGATGAGACGGAGAGGAGTAGTATGGGCCGAATTGACACTCAGGGTCATGTGGAGCTTGGTAGCAATACGGACCTGGAGCCGGATGGTAGGGGAGATAGTAGCGGTTCCAGTAAGCGTACCAAGGATAGGCTTGGTAGTGGTTTTGCCAATAAGCCTGACTGAATTCAACAATCGCTATAACTAGTGCTGCAGCTAGCACCGGATTCATGACTTTTTTCGTGCCATCACTGTCAGTTAGAATGTAGTTTGACGATATCCAGCCCCGAGCGCCATTCCAACCGGTATCGCACCAGCTATAGCCAGCTTGGCAACCGAAAATTTCGATTGTCGCGTCTTGCGGCAACGTGGCGACGACTGGATAGTTCTTACTTGGGCCGGCTTACATGTGAACAGAAGTGGTCGTAAAGCCTTGTGTTTGGGCTGGGGCTGAATTTGCTACCAATGGTACAAAAAGTGCCAGTGACAAGCAGCGAAATACGTATCGCATAGGTTTTCCCAACTGCAAAATGAACTTGCGAGACTACATCGGCTCATCTGATTTCGGTCAAGTTAAACCCCAAACTGCAGACAGAATTTGACCTACCAGTCGATGTTAACTCCGACCGCATCAGGTTATCATTAATTGCCCAAAACTGACTGTGATTTTTTTAGGCAAGTTCAATCACAGCGCCACCTTGTTTCTTGCCCTCCGCTTTAGATAGTCGGGCTGTTCATCACCGCACCAATAACAAACCCATGTACCGCCCAATTTGCTACGATGGTGACGTGTCAGACCGTACCTTCCAAGACAACGGGGAGTGTCAAATTGAAGCTCTCTGCTATTGCCGTCACACCGTCCTGAAAAGGGTGCAAGGAAGGCTTAGCGCCAAGGCGCGTCCGAACTGAGTTTACCACTCAATAACCAACCTTTGAGCAAGCTCATTTGGAAAGCGGTAAGAACGGGTGCAGTGATGAAAAGCCAAATACTCGACCATCTCAAACAGGTCATTGCAGGGGGCAAGAAGAGGTTCGGTAAGCTAGTCAAATACGATGGGCAAGGCGGTTTTCAGAAGATGCGTTGCATGGACTGAAGGACCTTGAAGCACGCACACCGCCACCTAACGCTGTCTTGGAGCCAGCCTACGCGCCCGCCTGTTTCTATCGTGACCGGCTATCGCAAAAAAATGCTGCTGGTGGCGGTCTGGTCAAAGGAGATGACGAGGCCAAGCGGCCACACTATTGGGGGCACCGCGAGCGACTGAGAACTCGTTTCCTAAAGGGTGGTCACGAGCCAATGCCAGAGTATGAGATGCTAGAGCTTTTGTTGTTCAACGCGATTCAACGGATTGACGTAAAGCCACTCGCGAACCGCCTCTTGGCTGAATTTTGTGATTTGAACGGCGTCTTGCTGCGTCCAAGCATCGCGTTCTACAGGTCGAAGGTGCAACCGATTGGGTCTACTATCATTTCCGAGTGGTCGAGGCGTTCGGGCACAGGATGGCGCAGGCCCAAGTTATGAAAAGCAACGTCGTGTCGTGGGAGGCGCTGGTGGCGTACTGTCGTACCGCGATGGCGCACCGCGAGGTTGAGCAATTCCTTGTCTTGTACCTGGATCGTAAGAACGTCTTGATTGCTGACGAAGAACAAGCGCGGGGCACTGTTGACCATGTGCCGGTATATCCGCGCGAGGTTGTCAAACGTGCTTTGGAACTCAATGCCAGCTCTCTAATCTTGGTCCACAACCATCCGTCCGGAGGCACGCCTCCCAGTAAGGCAGAAATCGAAATGACTGAGCGCGTACAGGACGCCTGTGACACATTGGGCATTTTGATGCATGACCATGTTATTGTCGGGAAAAAGGAGGAATACTCTTTCAAAAGCAACGGGTTTCTTTAGAGATTTCGTAAAGTGGTTTTTTAAGGAAAGTAACTTTATCGGGTCATGAGAACTTGATATTCACCATTGCGCTGTTTCTGGCTGTCCCAGCTATTGCAGACTCCCTGCACGTCCGAGACGCTGACACAATAGTTGTAGACGGTACACCAGTGCGGCTGAACGGCGTTGATACACCCGAGCTGGGCACACGGTCAGGACAGAACGCCAAGCGCTGGATGGTCAATTACCTGCGCGGCAAGTCCATTACCTGCCAGTTGAACGGGGAACGCACCCACGACCGCTGGGTAGGGGTGTGCTACGCAAACGGGCAGGACATAGGAGCGGCTGTTATCACTGCTGGGCTTGCGCTTGACTGTCGTAGGTACTCAGGTGGCCGCTATAAGTATCTTGAGACCCCAGCAGTCAAATCATGGCTCAAGCGGGCCGGTTATTGTTGACGATGAACTGGAGCGAGTGTCGGCTACGCGGATCGAGTGGTCATTTTCTTGCGTCGAATCCTTTCATCCGTATGCTCATTTTGACGACAAAAAAACGGAGCATTCGCCTACATGAAGTTTTTCTTCCGCAGATATTTCTGTTCATTCTCAATGGTTTTGGTTTCGTTGGCCACTGCACCAAATTGTTCATTCGCGCAAGTTTCGGAGCGTGTAACCTCTCAAGTCATCTATGTTCCCTCCTATTCACGAGTTTTCACGCAGGAGGGGCGCAGCGAACCGCTCGCGTCTACCCTCGTTGTGCACAACATTAGTCTTAAATCAGAGATCAAAGTTGAGCGCGTCGAATATTACGACAGATCGGGGCAGCTTCTTGAAACACTCTTAAATGAGCCCATCCAACTGAAGCCATTTGGGTCGATGAATTCGCTTGTTCCTATTGGTAGTGTCGGAGACGGAATTGGCGCGAATTTCGTAGTTACCTGGTCGGCAGAAGTGCCAGTACAACCTCCCATCGTTGAAGCAATCATGGTCGGTGGAAGCGGCACTCAAGGGATCTCGTTTACCAGTCGAGGTCAAGAGTTGTCACAAGAACAGTAGCGCCCATCACCACGCTTGCTTCGATATAGCCAACTCGACCATCGCGCTTAAACTTAAGCACATCTGGCTTGTTCATTGCCAAAGCGACAAGAGCACGCTTTGGCCTTGGTGCGACCATTGGCAGGTTTTTGATGAATGTCTGCGCCACAGACTTTGCTGTCGTTGAGGCTGAGTGAGTTAACTCTGTTCCACAAAGTGTGTTCCGCATAATTTACGCATGGCAGAACTAACCCTCCATGCTGCTTCCAACTCGTTGTCCCAACAAGACCAATAGAAAATTTGCCAACCATGCAAATCGACGCGCTTTGAAAGAGACGAAAGAAACGCGCTCCAATCTGAATTGGCTGAAAGCTCGAAGTCTGAGTCTTCAAATGCCTGAATGATCATATCTGCAAGGACAAATCGCACATCATCTTCCGCCAACACTTATTCATACAGTGACAGGTATCGTGGGAGATCAGTGGGCTCTGAGACTTCAAATTCCCAGTCTTGCATGTCGGGTTCATTTCGCAAATCCAGTCGCTTTGCGACAAAGTCGATTGCTTGTACGGTTGGATGGCGGATTTCAGGTTCGATCATAAGGATTGTGGATAGCAGCGTTCTGACCGAGCCGGCAAGGACGAAGCTTTGGGTTCTCTGCGGACCATCTAAACACAGTGAGAATGACAATTTACTGAGATCATACCTGTCATCAAAATCGGTGAAGACTCTTTGCGACCCGGTAGGTATTGGCGTATGCCGTTACGGAAGCCTCAATGGGGTCGGCATAGCCACCTCCGATTGCCATTGAGACCGGGATGCCGCGGCCTTTGCAGGCGTTCAGTACCGCCTGATCGCGTTGGATGAGGCCATTATGAGTCAGCGCCAGCCGCCCTAGCTTGTCTTCAGCCAGCGGATCAACGCCTGCCTGGTATAGAATGAGGTCGGGGCGAAATTCGAACACAGCCGGCAAGTGATCGGCTAAGGCGCGAAGGTAATCCTCGTCGCCGGTGCCATCCGGCAGAGCAACATCCAGGTCCGCCGGAAACTTTCGGAACGGAAAATTCTTTTCGCCGTGCATCGAAAAGACGAAGACTGATGGATTGGCGGCGAAAATGGCGGCGCTACCGTCGCCCTGATGGACATCAAGATCGATGATCGCGACCCTTTCGACTATACCAGCCGCAAGCAGGTGGAGCACCGCGACGGCCTGATCGTTGTAGACGCAATAGCCAGATCCAAACGTTGGATGGGCATGGTGCGTGCCTCCAGCGAGCTGCCCCGAGATACCGTACTCTTGAGCTGTCTCAGCAGCAGCAATTGCGCCACCGGCCGTGGCGCGAACCCGCATCACAAGTTCCCGGCTCCACGGGAAGCCAATCCGTTTCATGGCCTTTTCTTCCAGTTCCCCTTTTTCAAACTGCGCGACAAAACCGGCGGCGTGCGCACGCAATATCGCTTCATCGCTAGCTGGCAAAGACTCTGCCATCTGTGCCTCCTGAAGAATACCGTCTTTCAGCAGTAGCGTAAGGAGCATTTTGTACTTGCCCTTCGGAAACCGATGTCCGGAAGGCAGACTAAGGGAAGATCTGTGAGGAGAGTAAAATCTCATGGCTTGGGTGAAGAGAAACTCAGGCAATTCGCCAAAGCATAGCCGACCTCCTAACTGGTCTGCAACTTCGGCCGCTGATAGCATTGCGTTTCAAGTGGTGCGCGAATGTTAGGGAAAGCTACAGTTGATATCTAATGCGAATGTTTGCTTCGCGGAAGAAGCGGACCTTGATGGTCACAGACTGATCGTCGGCAACTGGCATTGTTGCGCGTGATCTTCCTACAGTGCAATTTGAAACTGGCGGTCTGTTATGAGGAAACTCACAATGCCGGACAATACTCTTATTCTATCTTCTTTTTTCCGACAAGAATTGCATGTTCCCGCTCTATAACCTTTTCCCAATCGCCTCGCGCTTTCAGACCGGTCGATGAGTCTCCCATCAGCGAAGTAACCATCAATCTTCCACGGGCTTTCGCTTCTTCTTTCGAAAACCCGGCCTGTTCAAACATCCAGGCGGCGAAGTGGAACCGTTTGCCGATGGTTCTTTGATATGATTCTTTCACCTTCTCATCGGTATTCGCCCACACTGAGACAGCGTGATCCGGCAAGGCGGCGTCCTCTTCTATGACCTTTTTCATAAGAAGAAGAATGCGATCTTCCGGGGGACCGCCAAATGTCTTTGCCTGTGCGATCACTTTGTCAGTCAGTTCCTGCTCCCAATATCTGAGAACCTCATCCAAAAGCTCTCGGACGTTCTTGAAATGCCAGTAAAAGCTGCCGCTTGTCAGGTGCAGTCGCTTTGCCATTGGCACGACTTTTATCGCGGAAACGCCACCCTCGTTGAGGACTTTGTAGGCCAGCAATATCCAGTCTTCCTTGGTCGCGGCGTTTTTGGGTGAGGTTCGGGTGACAGTTTCTGACATTCAGATTATAGCATTCATTATTTGACATAGAGTAGTCTATGGTCGTACCGTAGAGAAGTCTATGGGCAACTGGGAGTTCACGACATCGTGCTCTCAGAAACGCCATGCAGAAATGGGGGGATCAATGAAAAGCATTATGAATTCCACGACTGGCGCATTATTGGCTTTGGCTTTGTCGTTGGCTGGCACCGCTTCAGCGCAAAATGCGCTGCCGACTGGTCGAACTGCTTCTGCAATAGAAAATGGTGTTTATCCAGCGTCATACTTTCCCAACACTGAAATCCTTGGCACGGATGAAATGCGTATCACGGCATTGGGGACGGGTATGCCAAACCAAACCAAGGCAGCCGTCTCGATTTCGTTTTATGTGGAACTTGGGAATGGGAACGTTTTTCTTTTTGACGTAGGAACTGGCGCAACGGGAAACCTGTTCTCGCTGCGACCGGACTTTGCGAAGATCGACAAGGTCTTCTTCAGCCATTTGCATGTTGACCACGTTGGAGATTTCATGGGCCTCCACGTTGGGGGGTGGCTTTCAGGTAGATATACCCCGCTCCGCATCTTCGGCCCGTCCGGATCAGAAGATGAACTGGGCACTAAAGCCTATGTTGATGGCATGTCCAAAGCTTACACCTGGGACTTGGCCACGCGAACGGGCGCGCTGCCGGATGATGGCGCCAAGCTTGAAGTCACTGAGTTCGACTACATGCAGGAAAACGAGATCGTTTATCAGGAGAACGACGTCACGATCCGGTCTTGGCCTGCTATCCACAGCTTAGATGGCTCGGTGAGTTATTCTCTGGAATGGAACGGACTGAAATACGTCTTTGGCGGAGATACTTACCCGAACAAATGGTATGTAGAATACGCAAAAGGGGCGGACATCGCTTCTCACGAGGCGTTTCTTCCACCTGATGCTTTGGCCCCGTATTTTGGCTGGGACATGAAACAGGCGACCTATGTCGCGACGCGCGTTCATACCGAACCTGCGGCTTTTGGCAAAGTGATGTCTGCGGTCGAACCGCGTATGGCCCTCGGATATCACTCTGTTCTTTCTCCCGAAAATTATCAGGCGATTTTGGAAGGCGTCCGTTCGACTTACGATGGGCCGCTCACGCTCGCGCGAGATCTACAGGTGATCAACGTGACCAAGGACCAGATCGTTGTTCGGGAAGCGAGTGTTGATGAATATGCGTTGCCGCCCGCTGTGAGCGACGAGTACATCAATGCCCCGCGTTCAAAAGAAAAAGAGCCGTCCGACAAAGTCAATGCGGGAAAATGGGAGGGTTACACGCCACCGCCAATGCCGGATAATTAACCTTCAGGGGTGAGCAAAATTCCGATTTGGCAGTATCTGTACCGACTATTCCTGATGCTGAGCCTGATGGCCTCAAGTGCACAGGCCGTTTCGGCGGATGTCGTTCTGACTAACGGATCAGAAGTCGCCCCCAATATCGCTGTCCTTCATGTCAAAGATGATGGGGTCTACGTCGACCTTGAGATCTATGTCGAAGATATTCCATTGTTTGCGGAAATGTTGCCAATAGGATGGTCATCAGATTTCGTCGGAGGTGAGCCGGATGCTGAACAAGATACCAATCAAGGTTATGCGCAAGCCGAAGGCCGGGCGCTGTCGATTGTTGGAAGCGACGAACGGGCCCTAAACGCTGAAATCAGAAAGATGGAATACCGAACGCGTATCGACCGGGCCTCGCCGCTTGCAGGTCAGCGCGATCCCTTCTCGGGTCAAATTGTTCCCAGCCCGCCAACAGATCCGCGTGTTTTGTTCGTCGAACTGTTCTTTCCGTTTCAAAACTCAGTTCCCAATGAGCTGGCTATAGTGCCTCCATCGCGGGATGGCGAACCACTGGTAACTATCGGGATGCAGGTTTTTGACCGTGAGGTTCCGGTTACCGATTTCAGCTTCTTGTCAAAGCCGGCAGAGTTAAAGATTCACTGGCCTGATCCGTGGGATAGCCGCTTTTCTGCTGAAAGCCTGAATCGAAAAGCGCAGGACGGGACATCCACCTTTCTCTACATCGAACCACGTGAAGTTCGGCATGAAACACTGATCCGCTTGCGTGAACTGGCGCCTTGGATTGGTGAAACCTTCGAAGTGGGGCAAACGCTTTCGCCACAGCATAGCGCCTTGATCGTAAATCAGGCGGCGTCCTTTTTGGCTTCTCGTAACCCGGTGTCAATTGATGGCAAATTAGTGCAACCGTCAAACGCTACAGCAAAACTCTTGGAGCTCACATCGCAGGGTTTTCAGGTTGTCCAGCCCGGAAAGCAAGTGTCCGTGAACAATGCGTTTATCGGAGCCATCCTGTCTTTCTCTTCGTCGGACCTTCCCGATCAGGTGACGGTCACATGGGATATGTTTGACGAGGAAATTTCCCGCGTTGCGACCATTTCAAACGATATCGCCGGGCCATTCTTTGGAGCTGTGACACCAGCAGACCCTCAGTTTCATTGGCAGAACCACTTGCTCAAATACGAAAGAGCATCTGTTACTCAGATTCCAGTTGAGCAGCAGACACGGCAGAACCCGGCAATGGCTTTGATCTCCGGGATGATCAGTGCCGCCTCACTTGGTTTTTTCCTGCTGTGCAAGGACAAAGCTGCAAAGCGTGTCAGTTGCTTAACCATGATTGCGGCTGCTTCGGCAACCCTGGCATTTTCGGGATATTTGCCGGAATTACCGTGGAATAAGCCCGAGCCCCCTGAGCCGCAGGTTGCAGAAGATATACTGCGCTCAATGGTCGAGAACTTGAGCACGGTGACTCTGGAAGTTTCGCCGGCCGCAAGAAAGTCAGAGCTGGCACATTTTGTGACGGAAGCGTCTCTGGGTGACATCGCAACAGAGGTTGAACGTGGTCTCGCGCTCCGAACGCCAGGAGGCAGTCTTGCAACGGTTACTGATATCAGCAACCTGAAATTGGAGCGCATTAACCCAACCCTCAAGCCGGGAGGGTTTAGTGCCCTGACCAAATGGACAGTGAAAGCACAAGGCGGTCATTGGGGGCACGCCCATATACGCGCCGTTACGTTTCGGGTGCTGGTGGAGGTCAAACGTGAATCAGGGCAATGGAAGCTGGATGGATTAACCGTAATCGAGGCACGCGATCCAAATGCATGAGCGCTTAAGATCAAAGGTTTTTGCTTTAGGCGCTCTGTTTGTCGGTGTGCTTTTGTCACTGACGCTATCAGCCTCGGCGCATTTTTTGCTTAACCTCAACGTTCGAATTTCGCATGTCGAGCATTCCGAAGACGGTCTACGTATCTACATGCGCACGCCCATGCCCTATCTGGTTGCAGATAAGGTCGGTGATCAGAATGGTGATGCCTTGCCGGACGCTGCACCATTCACGACCAATGCCATGAGCGACGGTCAGTTGGTCCACTTTGTCGACTTGCAGGCTGCCTTGAGCGATCCCAATGGGCTGGGGCAACTCGCCGAAGGTGGATTACATCTGTTGGTCGACAATCGGCGCTTAAGAGGAACAGTTGAGACCGTTCGCTTGCATCGCGTCGGAAATGAGCCCGGATTTGCAACTTTGGCCGAAGCTCAACAGGCCGTGGAAACCGAAACGGCCCTCATGCCACCGCTTTTTGTTGGTGACACAGTTGTCGATCTCGTCCTGCATTATGACACTTACGGTCCGGTCCAATCGTATAGCATTGCGAACCTGCTGGACCCCGGCTTGCCGGATCAGGACCAAACGGCCAACCTCATTCTCGACTACGCGTCAGACACACCTCAGATATTCCGATCTCGGGGTCTGATGACTGAACCATTGGTTGTTCAGCAACAAGGATACGGAGGATTCCTCAGTTTCGTCTGGGAAGGCATACGACATATCCTCGAAGGGTTAGATCATGTTTTGTTTGTTGTGTGTTTGGTCATTGGAGCGCAGACCCTCAGGGCGCTATTGCTGCGTGCAACCGGTTTTACCGTTGGGCATAGTGTAACGCTGTCGCTGGGGTTTTTCGGGTTTGTACCATCGGGCGCGTGGTTTGTTCCCGCCGTCGAAACCGGGATCGCGCTTTCTATAATATTTGCAGCCGTCGCAGCGTTTTTGAGTTTTAAGGACAATGCGCGCTCTGAAGTCACGATGGTGCTTCTGACAACGCTGATTGGCCTCTTGCACGGGCTTGGGTTTAGCTTTGTCTTGCACAAGATTTTGCAGGTCACATCTCCAAACATCTGGCAAAGCCTGCTTGCTTTCAATCTTGGCGTCGAGCTTGGCCAGGTCGCCATTATTCTTGCGCTCTGGCCTACCTTGATAATGTGTCGACGCGTGAACTCCAGTTTGTGGATGTCCCTAAGAGTGGGCTTAGCCGGTGGATGTGCGGCTATCGCCTGCTTTTGGACCTTGCAGCGAGTTGCCGAAGTTTACTCCACGTTGGCTTAGGGTAATTGCGATGGCGCGTACCGTGATGGCCGCCTGGGAGAAAAGCGGATATTCGGCTGTTCCGCTGCATAAGACAGATTAGGCTTATACCGGTCAGTCAGTGAATTCTGCTCAAAGTCTACTTTGCAGTCAAAGCAGCCGATAGATTCACTATTGCACATTGCAGGCTAGT